>JAWBOH010000018.1:0-39037 GCA_038826715.1 Bathyarchaeia archaeon
TAGACAACAGTTCCAATTCTTAATCTATGCTCTATTATTCATCTTAATACTGGTTAACGTTTCAAATTGCGTTGCTCAACAAGTTTCCACAGTTTCAATTATCGACTTATCTACTGACAAGATAGTCTACGATCCGGGCGAAAACGTAACTGTTAATATTTTATTAAGAAATTCAGGCGAAGCTAGAAGCTTAATTATAAGCAGTCTGATAAAAAGCTATTGGACGAATGTTGTTGTTGACGGCATGCCCTTAAAGATTCTTCATAACGTGGTTGAAGAGGTTTCATTATCGATGATCTGGAACAGCAGAGGTTTTCCCATCGGTGATTACTACGTGGAAGTTATGTTAAACGACACTTATGGAAGATTGCTTGACGGGAGAACATGCGGTTTTAGACTCGGCGAAGCCCTTATTGATGTGACTAAGTTCAGCGTTGAGCCTCGGCACTTCGAGTTAGGCGACCACATTGAAATATCTCTTGAGGCTTTAAACAACGGGTCGATAAGCCTATCTGGAAGCTGCATATTCTCGATACAGAAAGAAGGCTACCCTGTTTGGAGTTCATATCATAATTTCTCCTCCCTAGCTCCAGGTGCTTTGCTTAAGTTCACCTCAATATGGGACACTTCTTCGGCTGAAAAAGGCGCTTTATACTATGTCATTGGCTACGTTTTGTACGAAAGCCAAGCGACTTCGCCCTTAATGGTCACAATCAGCACTAATTACTCGCCCATAGCGCGGTTCAGTTACACGCCTGCTAAAGTAGGATTAGGCGAAGATGTAACGTTCGACGCCTCAACCTCAGGCGATCCTGACGGAAGCGTATCTTCATACAAATGGGAGTTTGGAGATGGCGGACAAGGTTTAGGAGTTAAAGTAAATCATGCATATCATGGACTCGAAGATTACGTGGTTACTTTGACGGTTACAGATGACGAGGGAGCAGTTAACACGACTAGGCAAGTCGTCCGAGTGGTCATGATGTATAATCTGAACGTTTCCACAAACATAGGGTTTCCAATAGAAGGATCAGGAAAATACAAAGAAGGAGACGAAGTGACTCTAACTGCGCCGTCATCGGTAAGCATGCCAGGGGTGCTTGGCTTACTCGGAGCCAAGTATGTTTTTAAACAATGGACCGGCGACTTAAATACCTCTGAAAGCTCAGTTAAGCTTGTTTTCGCGGGATACGTATCTACTCTAGAAATGAGAGCCGTTTATGATGAGGACTTCACCGCCCTGATATTCATAGGCTTGGCTGCGGCTGCTATAATTGTTGTGGTTGCAGTTGGTTTATTCTGGAAAAGAAGAGGCGGAAAGGAGAATTTTCTCTTTAAATCTTCGAAATAGCATCCATTTTTACAAAATTGATGTTATTCTTGGGCTTCTTTTGCAATCAAATGGTTCGTTTTTGTTTAAGATGGAAATAGCACTGTGCGATTTATGGTGGGTATTATCGTCAAGTTTTTATTTGCATTCCTGCTTTGTGTCTTTGATGTTTGGTAAGGGGTTTTTTGTTAATCGTTATCGGCTGTTAGGTTGGGGGTTTAGGGATGTTACGCCAAATCAGGCTATAAGACTGAACGCAACGGTTGCTGAGGGCTCCTATGTTTTAGGCAGGCTTAGGTGTTTAGGCGTTGAGCTTGAGGAAATCCCATTCGTGAGTGGGGGTTTCTGGGTTGTGCGTTCCGCGTTTTCTGTTGGAGCAACTGTTGAATATCTTTTAGGCTATTATTCAGTGCAAGAGGCAGCTGCTCAAATTCCGGCAACGCTTTTCACAGATTTGAAAGGTAAAACTGTTTTGGATGCTTGTGCAGCTCCTGGGGGGAAAACGGTTCAGATGGCTGATTTGATGGATAATACTGGTGTGATTGTGGCGTTAGACGTTAATAGGCGAAGGCTGAAGGCTTTAGTAAACCAGCTGGAACGGTGTCGTGTAAGGAACACCGTAGTGTATCAGTTGGACGCGAGGCATGTTTCAAGGCTTGGGATGAAGTTTGACAGGATACTTCTTGATGTTCCATGTTCCGGCAATTTTGCCACAGATAATGACTGGTTTAGGCGGCGGACAATGGTTGATGTCGAGAGGAACGCCAAGCTGCAGAGGGAGATTCTTGCAGAGGCTGTGAAAGTCTTGAAGGAGGAAGGCGAAATAGTTTACGCTACATGCTCTTTGGAGCCGGAAGAGGATGAGTTGAACATTGACTG
Source organism: Bathyarchaeia archaeon (assembly GCA_038826715.1). Taxonomy (GTDB): domain Archaea; phylum Thermoproteota; class Bathyarchaeia; order Bathyarchaeales; family Bathycorpusculaceae; genus JAWBOH01. The sequence goes on from JAWBOH010000018.1 coordinate 2,210, forward strand.
GGCCTTAAAGAATCTCGGGTTAGAAACCGTTGAAATATCCTGTTATGGCGAAGAAGCTTTAACGAATGTTTTCGGTAAAAGATTAGACTGTGGGGTTAGGCTTTGCAGGCGGATTTGGCCTGCAAAAACTCAGGGCTTCTTCGTATGTAAGCTTAAAAAGCGGAGGTGAAGTTATGGCAGGTTTAAAATCCTTAAAGATTTTCGCAGAACTTTTCGGCGCGAAGCTAAACGTAGATGAAAGGCTTGTAGTTGAGAAAGATGAAAGTTATTTCTTGCTAAACAGAGAAATTAAAGAAACTGTTGAAAAAAATGAAGATTGGCTGCATGCAGGCATATTTTTAGGAAGGTTTATAGGTGGAAAGCTTCGTCCAAGCTTTCCATTTCTGCTTATGCTTGGGGAAAAAGCGGAGAACAAAATAACCCTAGATGACAAGGCGGCTTGGCTCTTTATTTGTGGCAGAGACATATTCCGCGAGGGAATCCTGAAGGTGGAGGGTTCTACAGCGAAGAATGCTTACACTTTAATTTTCAATAAGCATGGTGAATGTTTAGGCTATGGTAGAATAGCGAAAACTTTGCACAGGTTGAATGGTGGAGTGGCGGTGAAAAATATTTTGGACATTGGCGATTTTTTGAGAAGGGAGAGGCAGCTTCTGTTTTGAAAGGCTTAATGCCTCAATGCCGCAATGCTAAAGCTAACTCTTCAATCTTAACTGCTTTCTGTGTTTTTTCCTGCATGTTCCGTAAAACGACGGTACCTTCCCTTAACTCTTTTTCTCCAACTATTATTGCATGGGTTATTTTTCTTCTATCTGCATCCTCTAACGCTTTTGAAATTTTTCGACCCATAACTTCAGTTTCCACGGCTAAACCTGCATTTCTAAGCATTTCAGCAATTTTCAAAGCGGCTTTGCCTAGTTTTTCGCTGATGGGCATCACCATAACCATTCTGTTTTCTTCAGCGTTCACTTTTGCCTTTTGCTCCTGCAATGCAAGAGCTATCCGGTCTATTCCATGGGCAACTCCAACTGCTGGCGTAGGTTCACCGCCGAAAAGCTCCACCAGCTTGTTGTATCTTCCACCGCCGGCCAAAGCTATGTCAAGTTCTGGAACATAAACTTCAAAAATCATTCCAGTATAGTATTCTAAACCTCTTGCAAAACCAGCGTCAACCGTTAAGCCTGTTTCGATGAAGTTTTCCTCGACTAGGCTAAGTATTTCACGAAGGTTTTTAACAGCTTCAGCGGCTGCGGCATAACTTTTCACGAGTGCCTCCATTTCTTCCAAGACTTTCCATGCGTCTTCTCCCTTTAACTTCACAAGTTTTTGAAGAGTTTCCAAGCATTTTGCTGACACGCCGCCATTCTTAACAAGGTTTATGGCTTCCTTATGCAGTTTTTTGTCCATAAGCTGCATAACCTGGTTTTGGGCTTCCTCAGCTAATCCTTCAATGTTAAGTATGCCTCTTAAAACGCCTACGTGTCCAATTTTGAAAGTGCAGCTCCTTAAACCTACATGCTTCAAAAACCTACTTGTCAACAACAATATTTCAGCGTCTGCCCCTGGTTTTTCAGAGCCTATTAACTCAAAGTTTGACTGCCAAAACTCTCTAAAACGACCCCTCTGCGGTTCATCATACCTGTAGAGGCTTCCAACACAGAACAGCCTTAACGGTTTAGGTTCATTTCGCATGGCAGATGCGACAAGCCTTGCCACTGAAGCTGTGAACTCTGGTCTTAAGGCTACCTTCCGCCCGCCCAAATCTTTGAAGGTGTACATTCTGGAACGTACCTCATCGCCGGTTTTTGCAGCTAAAAGCTCGTAGGATTCCACAACAGGCGTTATTATCTCCTTATACCCGTAAAGTTCAGCTGTTTTCCTAGCGTTTCCCTCAACATGCTTCATCAATCTTGCCTCTTCAGGGAGGAAGTCTCTCATTCCGCGAACAGTTTTATATGCGTCCATTTCTTATTTCCTCATGAGGGTAGGCTTAATTGAGAGACGGAATAGTAAACTATTTCTCCCCGGCGACTCATAACAGCAACTATTAACTCTTTCTTTAAGCTTTGACACTGCCTCACTATTTGGGTTAATTCTTCCAACATTATCGGCTTACCCTCTTGAAGGGTTAAAACCAAATATTTCGCTGTATCTTTTCCATACTCGCCTCTTTCGTAAACCCTGTAGTCAACTCTCAAGCCGAATCCTTCACGCACTACATAACCTCGGCTTCTCAAGTCGCGGTAAACCAAGTATTTAGTCCAGGCATTTTCATCTTGTTTCTGAAAAATTTGTAAGAGTTCTTGAAAACCGATATTTTCACCATTGCCGTCTTTAATTTCCATTAAGCCTCTGTCTAAGAGATGTAATGCCTCGCAAAAGTTTAGCACAAGTTCATCGTCTTCAGCTATCCCATACCCTTTCGCCTTAAGCTCTTCAACTTTCTGCCTAACTGTGACTTTCACACCTTTACCTGTTAAGAAGCCTTCAATTTTTGTTTCAGACTTGGTTAACTGCTCTTTATCCCTGCTCATTTCAAGCTCAGCCATTTTAGCTTAAATTTGCCAAGTCATCCTTATATAGAATGCCGTCTTCAGATATCACAGCCGTCACGTATTCAAGAGGTGTTATGTCAAAGGCCGGGTTCAAAACTGCCACACCCTCCGGCGCGATTCTCTCTGAACCTATACATGTGACTTCTTCCGGACTTCTTTCCTCTATTTTCACGTCTGCCGAAGTGCTGGACAGGTTGAACGTCGATTTCGGAGCTGCCACGTAGAATGGAATCTCGTGTTTCTCCGCCAAGACTGCTATCTGGTATGTTCCTATCTTGTTTATAACCGCGTCCCTGACTATTCTATCTGCTCCCACAATGACCTTGTCAACCATGCATCTGTACATGACGTATCCAACCATAGTGTCGCTTATCAAGGTGACAGGTATACCGTCTCGTTTAAGCTCGTACGCTGTCAGTCTGGCTCCTTGAAGTTTAGGCCTTGTTTCCGTAGCTATTACCCTCACTTTTTTGCCCTGCGCTAAGGCGGCTCTTATAACGCCTAGAGCGGTCCCGTAATCAACTGTTGCTAAGGCCCCAGCATTGCAATGAGTTAATATAACGTCTCCATTCTTTATGAGGCCTGCACCGTGCATTCCAATTGCACGGTTTGCAGCAACGTCCTCGTCAGCTATTCTGTTTGCCTCTTCAATCACGTAGGCGGCTAGTTGTTTGACGTTTCCATGAAAGTTGTATGCCTTTGCCAGGATTCTGTCAACAGCCCAGAAAAGGTTAACTGCTGTAGGCCTAGTGTTTCTCAGTTTTTCAGCTGCTTCCTCCAACTCGTACATCAACATTTTTCGGTTCCTCGCCTTTGAATGGTAGGCTGTAAGCGCCAACGAATAGGCTGCAGCTGCCCCCAGCAAAGGTGCGCCTCTAATTTTCATGGTTTTTATAGCTTCAACCATTTCTTCGCAACTTTTAAACCTTAATAACTCTGTTTCGCGGGGAAGCTTCAACTGGTTTATTGTCATAACGGTTCCATCTTCATACCATTCAATTGTCCGCATCAACTGTTAGGGCCTCCGCTAACCGTTTATGCCAGTGTAGGTATAAATTTGTTGAGCAGAATACCTTGCAGGAAGTGGTTAAGGTTGAATCAGGAAACGCTTCGAATCCTTGTCGAAAAACTTGGAACCAAATGTTCAGAGATTCTTGGAATAAACCTTGAATGCGGCAGGTAAGACGAAATCTTCAAATGGTTTTTAACTTCCATGCTTTTCGCCGCGACTATAACGGAGCAGATAAGCTTCTTGAAGTTACGCGAAACCTTATTGAAAGGTACAACGGAAAACTGTCAAACATACATGAGAAAGCCGTAAGCAGTAGAGATTTAGAAATAGAGCTGAAAAGCTTGGGGAAAGGCTTTGGCGACGTAACTGTAGGCATCTTCCTCAGTGAACTCCGCGACATCTGGGATAAAGCTCAGCCGAACCCTACAAATCTGATTGTTTTAGCGGCTGAAAATCTAGGCTTGATTGACGAAATCAAAGACAGATGCTTTAAATAAGCTTAAAAAGTTTTGGAATGAAAATGTTTTTCAAACAAGTCTTTTATAAATTTTGAAACAGCATTGCTTCGTTTGGGCAAAAACTACTGCAGAAAGGCGAAATGCAACATTTGCCCCGCTAAACCAGACTGCTTAAGCCCTAAGCTAACTTGATATGTGTTATAACCTCTATGGGACATTCTTCAGGCAGCTTAAGCTTTTTCCTCCATTCTTCTCCAACGGCTATTAGAGAAAATACGCCTGAAACTTCAGCCTTTGCCTTACGTACAAGATTAATTAGCGCTGCTTGCGTTTCTCCAGTTTTAATCATGTCGTCAACTATGAGGACGCTGTCCCGCTTTTTAATAGCGTCTTTCGGAATGTAAAGCGTAATCGTGACTCCTGAATCTTTAAGGGCGAAGGTTTCTTCAAGAAATTCTTTCACGCCAACCTCTTTGCTGTTTTTGGCTACGATGAGATTTACGCCTAAAACGTTCGCCACCATTGTTGCCACAGGGACTCCGTCAACAGCCGCTGTAAACACTTTTGTAACTCGTTTTCCAGCGAAATTTGCAAGTGCATGATTAGCCGCCTGCTGAAGGATGTTGAAATCGCCGATGATTTCAGTGTTGTCAAAATAACCATCCTCGTTAAACTTTATTCTACTTCGGATCTCATTCTCTAAACCTACAAACCTTGATAAAACCTTCCAAAGCTGCTTAGCCCGGGTGGTGTTAGGTAAGACATGGCCTTTCGCATATCTGCTTAACACAGTTACCGGCAAGCCTGTTTTGGCTGAAAGTTCACGGTAGGTAATGTTTCTTCGGTATTTGGCTGTTCTGAGAAGTTCTATAGTCATTAGCCGAAGCTTTAAGTCCTCTGCGTGTGTACTCATCCATCTCCCCTACTTATACATGGAATAGTTAAATCTGAGGCGTTTACCATTTATTATTAAACTCCCAATTTATAATTTCCGCTTAAGTTTTTCGCGTCATTTTATGCTTAGCTTTGTGAAAGCGTTAAGGCGCTTCGGCCAAAACTACCTCAACAGAATACTTTAACCCTTCACGGTAGACTGTTAGATTAACCCTATCTCCAGCTTTCCGCTTATGAATTTCACTAAGCAACCTTTCAATCCGCGTTATAGGCACGTCTTCCAATTCAAGTATTATGTCGCCGGCAACTATGCCTGACTCGTAGGCCGGGCTTCCCTCCACAACCCTCGTAACTAAAACTCCTTCAGCGATGGAAATGCCGTAATAATTAGAAATTTCCCGTGAAAGACTTAAACCAATTATTCCAAGCCAAGGCCTAACATGAGTTCCTTTAACGATTATGTCATACGCACATTTTTTAGCTGAATTTATTGGAATTGCGAACCCTATTCCGTGGGCAAACGGAATGATCGCAGTGTTTATGGCGACAACATTACCATCGACATCTATTAGGGGACCGCCGCTGTTTCCAGGATTTATAGCTGCATCTGTCTGCACAAGGTTTTCTAAAAGCTCATTCTTGGACTCTATTGTCCGGTTTAAAGCGCTGATAACTCCTGAAGTTATTGTAGGACCGCCAGCCAATCCGAACGGGTTTCCAATCGCGTAGACACGTTGACCTATCCTAAGCTTGTCAGAGTCTCCAAGCTCAGCGTATGCAAGCCCCCTTTTTCCAACCTGAACAACTGCTATATCATGAATTGCACATGTACCTAAAAGCTGCCCGTTTAAAACTTCTCCATTCCACAATGTTACGGCAATACGTTCAGCGCCTTGCACCACATGATTATTTGTTATTATGTGACCTTCGCTGTCTATTATCGTGCCTGAACCCATACCTTTAACAGGGAAAACCTGGTAAAACACGTCCTGGATAAGCCTTACAGTGCTTATGTTTACAACACTTTTGCTGACCTTTTCCAAAATATCCAAAACTTTAGATTCATCATTTGAAGCCAATCATCTTCACCTGGTAAAAATTGTGCCTTCAAGGCTTTAACATTTTCTAAAAAGCTGTATTTAAGCTGGCTTTAAAAAGCAAAGCTAACGCGGCGGCTTGCGTTACAAAAACGTAAAAAGCAGCAGCCATATAGGGCAGATTTAGAGCTGCAATTAGACCATAGGCAAGGCCGCTTGCCACCATGCCAACTCCATAGGCGGTGTTAAATATACCGTAGGCTGTTCCCTTCAAATTAGCATGAGCAAAATCTGAAACAGCAGCGCGATAAATAGACTCTTGCATTCCCAAGACTATGCCGAAAAACACTGCAGCAACAACCAATGTCGTCAAATCTGCATTCAACAAAGCCAACAATGTTGGAGCTATTGATAAGATAAAAGGCACAGTTAAAACTTTGATTCTGAACCTGTCATATGAGTATCCTGCAAGCAAGGCTGTAGGCGCATCCACCCCCTGCATTAACATATATATAAGAGGAACAATCCACTGCTGGTTTGCCGGTTGAAGAATCTCTGAAGCCTTATAGAGAATAAGCTCATATGGAATAAGCCCGACAGTGTTTAGCAAAACAGCAGCTGTATAAATGTAGAAGGCTTTTCCAAGCTTTCGGCTTTTCACCTCTGCCTTTTCCGTTCCGACCGGTTTGGTCCGACCCACTAATCTATAAGTAAAAAACAAGAAGGCCAAAAGTGTTAGAAACGGTATGAAAAGAGTACTGAAAGTTTGACTGTAACTGTTTCCGTTGTAAAACATTAAGGCAGCAACAATTAAAGGACCTAGAATCGCGCCTACCTGATCTAGAAATTCATGAATCCCGAAAGCCTTCCCAGCTCCAACGCCTGAACTTACCGTTGAAAGCACAGCGTCTCTTGCAGGCGCCCTGATAGCCTTTCCGACGCGTTCAAGCAGAACAAGCGTCACAGCTGTCAACCACATTTCTGTAAACCCCAAAAAAGGGATCACCACAATAAACCCGTAACCTAAAAAAATGAACACCCAATAAGCCTTAGTTGCGTCGGCGAGCGCTCCGCTTACAAGCCTTAACACATAGCCCAGAAATTCTCCGAATCTCCCAACAACCAATATGACAAAGGCTGAGGCGCCTAAAAAGGCCAGATAGTCCGGGATAATCCCCCTTGAACCCTCGTAGACCACATCACCGAGCAGGCTGACTATGCCTAAAAGGAGAACAGCTCCATAAACCCTCCTCAAATTTACTAGATCAGATTTCATACTTAAATTTCCTTTAAGACACTTTTGCAGTTAACTCTGGCGAAGTTAAATTTTTCGCAAGCCTTTTTCCGCTGGTCAGCGTTTCCTCCTCGTCATTCAGTTCAAGCGCTGGTCTTGACAACATCCGCAGCCATGTCCCGCCCAAAAAAGCCTCTGCAAACATTGACGCTTTATTTTTAACTCTCCGCCCACCATATCCTCTTCTAAACGTATTCAAACGTTTCTAATACAATCGGCTTGCCAAACTTATATGGCTAGGGCAAAGAGTTCAGGTTTAATAGATAAAGCTTTTATTAATGCTTTAGGCTTTAACTCTGGCAAAAAGCTTAAGATGGTGCAAAATGGCCTTGCAAAAGGGAGACTTCATATTGATAGATTATACGGCAAAAGTGAAGGAAACAGGCGAGGTTTTCGACACAACCATAGAAGAAGTAGCTAAAAAAGAAGGCCTTTACAGAGAAGGCGAAATCTACAAGTCAAAACTGGTCGTTTTAGGAGAAGGTTGGGTTCTGAAGGCTTTAGATGAAAGCTTAGCGACGATGGATGTGGGAAAACCAGCAACCTTTGAAATACCGCCTGAAAAAGCCTTCGGGGCACGTGACCCTGAAAAGGTTAAACGGGTACCTTTAAGGCAGCTGACAGCTAAAGGGATAACACCTTCAATTGGAATGCGTCTTGAATATGACGGCAAAATAGCCACTGTTAGGGCAATGGGAGCCGGCAGGGTTTTACTTGACTTTAATCCGCCTCTAGCTGGGAAAACACTGGCTTACGACGTTACGGTGCAGAAGAAGCTTGAAACTCAGGAAGAGAAAATCGCAGCGCTTATTCATCGTCGAATACCATCTGTTGAAGTTGAGAAGTTTATATTCAGCGTTAAGACAGACGTCGTCAGCATAGAAATGCCTGAAGACGCCTTCTACATTGAAGGAATCCAAGTTGCAAAAAGAGGAATAGCTTTTGACATACAGAAGTTTTTCCCAGAAATCACAACTGTGAAATTCACCGAAACTTTCAAGGCTGAATCCAAAACAGGAACATAATTTAGATTACTTCAGTCAGTTCTGCCACTTTCTCGCATTCTTTAAGACTAAGATTCAGCTTACTTAAAATAGTGTAACGTTCAGGCCTTATGGATGAAGCCATAAACAGGGCTTTAACAGTTTCCTCTCTAGTTAACCCTAAACCTTCAGCGTTTGTTGGAGCCCCTGTGTTTTCAAGGGTTTCTTTAATGCGTTTCCAATCTGCACCATGCAGGTAAGCCATCATTATCGTCCCCACACCGCATAGTTCTCCATGCAAGGCGCTGTTCGGTTTAACAACGTCAACCGCGTGGCTGAAAAGATGTTCCGAACCGCTGCAGGGACGGCTGCTTCCAGCAACACTCATGGCCACTCCGCAGCTTATTAAAGCCTCTAAAAGCACACGTAAACCTTCATTGTTTTCAGGTTTAATTACTTCAGCATTTTGCATTACAAGTTCCGCACTCATTAATGCCAGGCTTGCCGCGTACTCTCCGTAATACTCCTTTCTTTCTTCATGCGCCAATTTCCAGTCTTTAACGGCAGTAAATTTTGCAATTACATCTCCGCAACCGCTTGCGATAAGGCGGTGAGGCGTCTGCATTATTATGTCTGTGTCTGCCACTATAGCTATTGGCGCTTGAGCCCTAATGGAAAACGGTTTTTCCAAACCCTTTATCGAAGACAGGGGACTTGCAATTCCATCATGGGAAGCTGTTGTAGGAACGCTTATGAAGGGTATTCCTTGACGAGCAGAGCTTAGTTTTGCAATATCAATTTTTGTTCCTCCGCCAACTCCAAACACAACCTGCGGTTTTAAAGCCTTGATTTTTTCTTCAACAGCCCTAACGTTCCAAAGGGTAGCTGACTCGACGGTTAAGGTTTCAACCCTTAAACCTTCGCCTTCCAAAATTGTTCTAACATTTTGTCCCGCAACTTCTTTTGTCTTCAAACCTGTAATTATTAAAGCTGAATCTGTAAAACCCAGCCTATCACAGATTTCGGCAACCTGCCCTATTACGCCTTCTCCGACAATTACCTCTCTTGGAAGCTGCATCCAATGATGTTTTAAAGACAAATTAACCACTGTCAATCTGCTATCCTAACTTCAATGACGCATATCCTTAAAACATTTTTCAAAATCAGGACAAACTATTCTGCGATGTGAAACAGAACAGTCCAAGCTGTTCCCGTTTTTCTGAAGCGTAATGTTAATAAACCCCACGGGCATGATTACACATGCTGCTTCCTAGAGAAGTAATTTGGCATATGTTAGGTTTTAGGAGAAATGCCGATGGCCGCTAACAATATGGTTGATAAGTTAACGCTTAAGGGAACAACAACGATAGGCGTTGTCTGCAGAGACGGCGTAATTTTGGCGTCTGACACACGTGTAACAATGGGTTTTTATGTGGCTCATAAACATGGTAAAAAAATTTACAAGATAGACGAGCATTTAGGCATGACCATAGCTGGAACAGTGGCAGATGCTCAAAGAACAGTGGACCTTTTAACAGCTAACGCTCAGCTTTACAAGATTAACATGGGCAGACCTATACCTGTGAACTCGGCTGCAAGGCTTGTGGCGAACATGTTGTTTTCAAACAGATATCTGCCACTGATCACTCAGGTGCTTGTCGGAGGAGTCGATGAAACAGGCGCCCACGTGTTTTCCCTTGACCCCTTCGGCAGCTTAACAGAGGAAAAATGTGTGGCTACAGGGTCCGGATCTCCTATAGCCTACGGCGTTCTTGAAGATAAGTATAAAGAGGGCATGACGGTTGAAGAGGCGCTGCCAATAGTCGTTAAGGCTGTGAACTCTGCTATGAAGCGGGATACGGCAAGCGGAGACAACTTTAACATTGCAGTTATAGATGTTAAAGGCTTCAGGGAACTAGTTGACGAAGAGAAAAAGAGGCTTTTAACAAAGTAGGGAAGTATAAGTTGGCACCTAACTCTGAAAGGGAGAAAATCGAGATTAGCCAATACATACTGGAGCATGTTCCAAAAGAAGCTGAAGTGACAAGGGTGGAATATGAAGGCCCGATGCTTGCAGTTTACGCTAAGAAACCAGAAATCCTAGTGGAGCAAAGCAGTCTAATAGCAGACATAGTTAGCGTGATAAGAAAACGCATAGTGGTACGTTCAGACCCGTCTGTGCGGTTACCGGAAAAGGAAGCTGAACTGATGGCACGCGAGGCAATACCGTCGGATGCTGAAGTCACCGACATAAACTTTGACCCAAGCCTCGGAGAGATAATAATTGAAGCAAAAAAGCCTGGAATGGTTATAGGCAAAAACGGCGCTGTCCTCCAGGAAATTATAAAAAGGACAAAGTGGCGTCCTCACGTGTTAAGGAGTCCTCCGCTCCGCTCTAAAATTATTGCGAACATGCGCCATTATCTTCATTCAGAAAGCAGAGAAAGAGAAAGGATTCTCCGCAATTTTGGTGAAAGAATTTTCAGACCTAAAACCTTCGAAGTTGGCGATGTCCGTATAACGTCTCTAGGCGGGGTTCAAGAGGTCGGCAGATCCGCCTTCCTCATCCAAACTAGAGAAAGCAGCATACTGCTTGACTGCGGCATAAACCCAGGGTCATCAAAACCTTTCGAAGCTTATCCAAGGCTTGACCACCCTGCTTTTGAAATAGACTCGTTGGACGCTGTTGTCATAAGCCATGCCCACCTGGACCACTGCGGTTTAGTGCCGTTCCTGTACAAGTACGGTTACGATGGACCTGTGTACTGTTCCGCGCCAACATCAAGCTTAATGACTCTTCTTCAACTTGACTATCTGGACGTAGCTAGCAAGCAAGGTGTTAATTCGCCGTATGAGCAGAAAGACGTTCGCGAATGTGTATTACACACGATTCCTCTAAGACACGGTGTCGTTACAGACATAGCGCCTGACGTGCGTTTAACTTTACATAATGCTGGACACATTTTAGGTTCATCCATAATCCATTTACACATAGGTGAAGGATTACATAACATAGTCTACACAGGCGACTACAAATATGCAAGAACCATGCTTTTAGAAGCGGCAACAGTTGAATTTCCAAGAGCTGAAACCTTTATTACAGAAAGCACTTATGGCGGTCAAGATGACATAATGCCTTCAAGAGCTGAAGCTGAAGAACGTTTGACAAAAATAGTTAACGAAACCCTTGAGGGAAAAGGCAAAGTTTTGATTCCAGTGCCTGCTGTAGGCCGGGCACAGGAAATAATGCTTGTTCTTGACGGTTATATGAAGCGGGGCCTTATGAAGGAGGCTCCTGTTTTCATCGAAGGCATGATTTCAGAAGCCACAGCCATTCACACGGCTTATCCGGAGTATTTAGGAAGAGAAGTGCGTAACAGTATACTTCACGACGGAGTAAACCCTTTCGAATCAGACTATTTCACTGTTGTTGAGCATCCAAGTGTAAGGCAGGACATTGTTGACGGCGAACCATGCATTATTATGGCTACTTCCGGAATGCTTGAAGGAGGACCTGTAATAGAATACTTTAAAGGCTTGGCTGAAGATGAAAGAAACATTATAGTTTTTGTAAGCTACCAAATTGAAGGTACATTGGGAAGAAGGGTGCAAAAAGGAATAAACGAGGTTGCAATGATTGATAATGAAAGCAAAATGTCCGTTGTTAAAGTTAAAATGCGTGTAGAGTCAATAGAGGGTTTTTCAGGACATTCAGATAGGAGGCAGATAGTTAACTATATAACTCACCTGAAGCCTAGGCCTGAAAGAATCATAGTTTGCCATGGGGAAAAGGCGAAGATAGCCAGCATTGCAGGTTTCGTTCAGAAAAAATGTGGGATACCGACAATAACGCCTTCAATAATGGAAACATTTAGGCTGCTGTAGATATAGAATCGCTTGCTGCCTGCGTTTTCTCCCTCCAAATTTTAACGTTTGGAGGACATACGACAACCCGTTCCTCCCCCAAACGAGCAATATCTCCACCAAGCGATTCTACAAACTCGCATAATTCGTTAACTGCCCTTTTAACATCGTCGATGCTTTTGTTGGCGAGAGGAGTTATCCTAAGAATCAAAATGTTCCCTGAACGCACCTCGTTCTTAACAGTGTCCAGGTCGGAAAGGTCGCGGAGAGGCATAGCTTTCAAAAAAGTTTTCGCAAGTACACCTTTAACCTCTGTTTTCCGTTCAACTTCTCTTTCTTCCCGTTTGTATTTGCGGAAGAGTTCGCTTAAACCAGGCAAATTATTCCTCTCTTAAAATATTTATGTTCTTTAAGAGTTTAAGCATTTCTTTACCAGACAGCTTTAAGTTCTAAATACAGATTAGTTATTAAAGGATTTATGAATTTAAAATATGAATACAGTTTGCTCAAAAGGTTACGCTAATTCCTTTATAGATCTCCAGATTCTGTCACCTACAAAATGAACATTGTCAACGACAACGCCTTGCTTTATGCTGACTGCTTCAGCGTCGCCGTAAAGAATCTCGCCGACGGCAATAGGCTTGCCATGTTTTTCATCAACAATAAAAACCAAATCGCCTTTTCCAAAACTTCCTTCAAAACGGACAATTCCAGGCGCCATGACATTGGCGCCATTGCAGATGTGGCGAACTGCACCCATGTCTACAACTACTTTAGGCGTTGACGCAAAAATCTCTTCGAAAACCAGTGTAGGATAAAGCTTTTCGCCTTTTTTGAAAAGGGACGGTTTGCCATTTATCATGAAAACTTCGCCGAAATCTGTTTCAAAACGTTCCACCTTTATCTGGGAGCTGAAAAATTTCTCTAAGTTAACTTTCAACTCTTCTCCAGCTTGATCCAGCAAAGCCTTAGCATCCTTATCTCTTAGAAAATGCCTTTTCCTAACCTTTTTAGACATGTTTAACGCTTTCTCTTAGATAGATTTAAATTGTATAAGTTTAAGTATAAAAGGGTAAATGTTCGGTTTGAGGTCTTTAAATGAGCGAAATGACAACTGAAATTCTTGAACAGAACCTTGGAAAAATAGTGCTTGTAAGATTGAAAGGTGGGAAAAGCCTTAGAGGAAGACTTAAGGGTTTCGATCAGCATCTAAACCTGGTTCTTGAGGAAACAGAGGACACTACAGACACTGGAAACGTTAGAAAGTTAGGCTTAATCATAGTGCGTGGAGACAATGTTATTTTAATATCGCCGCCGCCGAGGTGACGGTGTTGGGAAAAGGAACACCTTCGTTCGGGAAAAGAGCAGGTAAAACTCTTCATATACGCTGTCGACGCTGCGGAAGAAGATCCTATAACGTGTCAAAGAAACGGTGCGCTGCATGCGGCTACGGTCAAACAGCAACAATTAGGAAATATTCATGGCAGACTAAAAACCTTAATAGAGAAAGACTACGTTGAAAAGGCAAAATCGGATTAGTTGATTTCAAAATTTGCTGCTATAATAGCCCTTATCGATTTTAACAAAAATTAAAGGTCCTTTGCTTCGAGTTAACTCTCTAGCCTTGCGTATAGTGTTATTAACAAGGTTTAATATGTGTTCTTCCTCGGTGGCGTACTTCCTTTTATTTTCGCCTAACTCCATTTTCAAAAGGTTTTCAGCGAGGATTGATGTGCCGCAAATCTCACCGTTTTTAACAAGCGTGAACATAACTACTTCCTGCATTTCCCGGCGGTGGGTAAGTTTTCTCCAAAGCGGTTCAGCGTTGTTAAGTATTTTGGTCATTCTATTCCATTTTTTAGAATCCTCTTCCCCTATTAGAAGTTTCACCCTTTCACTCCATTTTTTAAGCCATACACTGGTCCAAAGTTCTATAAATTCCTCAAGTTCCCTTGGTTCATTCTTGTAAAACTCTTCAAGTTTATCTGCGAGTTCACATTCAACTGCTTCTCTGCCTAAAAGGTTCCAGTAAACCTTAAGGTAATTTGTTAAGTCTTGGCAAGCTATTTGGAGAACTTTGCGGTCAGTCTCATAAATGTCCAGCATTGGATTCTTGCTCTTCAGTTTTTCAGACAGCAAACTTTCAATGAAGTTCATTGTTGCTCGAAGCCTTCTCCAACATATTACTACTAAAAGGTTTTAATTAAGCTTTATTTACGGTTGCTTCTATAAGATTCTTAAGTAATTTTCAGCCATATTATTTGTCACGCAATATTACAGATTAACTAAGACTTCGGGAAGCCCGTTCACGTCCTTAATAATTAAGTCCGGCTTTTCCCTCTCCAACTCTTGTCTGGAAAAAATTCCGGATAAGACAGCAACCGTTTTGGCTCCAGCGTTTCTCCCAGCTTTAACGTCTGTGACAGAGTCTCCTACAACTATGCATTCGCCTATTCCAACCCTAAGTTTTTCAGCGCATCGCAGTAGGGCTTTAGGAGAAGGCTTAGGAAACGGTGTGTCTAAGGCTGTAACTACGCAGTGAAAATATTTTGCGATGCCAAACTTTTCCAGTTCCTTTTCAGCCTTTTCCACTGGAACACGGCGCATCGTAACCAACGCAAGTTTCAACTTTTTAGAAACTTCTTCAAGGGTTTTTGAAACATTTGGAAAAAGCCTTGTTTTGCTTCCCGTTGATTCATAATACGCCGTTAGATATTTGTCTAAAAACTTTTCAACATCAACTTCAGGTATTAAGGCGTTTATCGGCATGTTCTGCTCCAACCTCCTTGGAATCTCAAGTACAACGGCTTCGTCGAATTTTTTCAATCCAAAAGCTTTGCAAGTTTTCCTTAATGCTTCGCGGTAGGCTTCCCGCGAGTCAACAATCGTTCCGTCAAGGTCTATTAACGCTGCTTTAACCTTTAACTTCATGGCTTGCACCCGCCCCAACAATTAACCCTGCACTGCTGCGTTTTATTGCAAAATTCTTCGATAAGTTTTTATTTGTGCTTTATTGTCTAAAGGGTAACCGCGCAGAGAAAACAGTGAAGAATTAATGTGTGGAATAGAAGGTCATGGTTAGAAAAGCAAGGATTCGTTTAACAAGTACAGATTACAAGAAACTGGAAGAGGTATGCCTAGAACTGAAGGCTATAGCTGAAAAAACAGGAGTGAAGATGACAGGGCCTGTTCCATTGCCAACCAAGAGGCTTAAAGTTCCAGTTTTGAAGTCGCCTTGCGGAGAGGGAACTGCCACTTGGGACAAGTGGGAAATGCGTATCCATAAACGTTTAATAGACATTGATGCTGAAGAACGAGCTATGAGGCGTATTATGCGGATCCGCGTCCCCGAAGAAGTTCACGTTACAATAGAGCTTGTTTAGTTGTCACTACAGGTGCCAGTAGGTTAGAATTGTTAAGGCTAGGCTTAGAGTAAAAGCTGCAGCCCAGACAGTTTTATTCCATGTGAAGACTTTGAAACCGTCAAGAATTCCGAGAGGGATCAGGTTGAAAAAAGCTATCCAAGCGTTGAATGCAGCCGCATATAAGATTAAAGAATATTGCGGGTTTATAAGCCACACTGCAGTTAGCAAAATTGCCAAAACTATGTTGGTGAAGGGTCCTGCAATGGATATTTTTCCGACAACTTTTTTCCCAGCAAACCCATATATAACGACGGCTCCTGGAGATATTATTTTAAATAAAGGCGATATGATGGATATTGCTGTAATGATTAAACCTGCAAACATCAGCCTGAACTCAGCCCATAACCCCTTCCTTTGAGCAGTAAATTTATGGGCTAATTCGTGAGCTAAGAAAGAAACAGCTACTAGCAACGCGGATACAAGCAGCATTATGAAGCCTCCTATGGTAATGTATGTTTTCAGCGAAAGCCCAAGAGACAACCCGACGGCAAACACAAGAAGCGAAGCTGCTGCAAGGTGCACAACTTCCTTTTTGCTGAAGTGAAACTTCTTTCCCCTTGCAACAGGGACATATGTTAAAGAATATTCGTATGGCCTTTGAATTTGCTGTACGAGGTTTTCCTCTTTTGCCGGAGCGCGGGCGCACTCGATTTTTGGGCATTCATGGTTTTCCGGGAGGCGATGCTCTGAACAGAAGTATCCGGCGCAGTAGGGGCATCTGAAGGGAAGAAACGTTTCTTCCCCACATTTTTGACATTTCATTTCAATTTCGCCTTTCCGCTGCTAAATCATTCTTCGCTATTATATGTTTCTGTCACGCATGATTAAACGCTCCAGCACGTAAAAACGTTGCTTGCTTACAGCTACATTTAAATTTTTAAACTTCTTTAAGGGTGGAGATCCGCCAGGACGACGCTTCTCATTGGTGAAGTTGCTTTAAAAGTCATTCAAAATCGGGAATAAAATTTTGTCTCCATACCTGGAACCGTGGAGGCGACGTTGTCAAGACTGCAGCCATGGTATATATGAAAATTTTGTTACCAACTCATAACAAAACTTTTGGCTTTCAGAACCTGTTTCAGGCAAAGCTTCAAAATTAAGGTTTACAATACGTGGACATATGTATTCACATGCATTAAACGTTTATAGTTTATATCTGCTATCTTAGGTGGTGTTCCAGAGGGGTAAGCAGTTGAAAACCTTCAGCTTTGTCCACGCTTCAGATTTGCATTTGGGTTACTCCCAATATGGGCTTGAAGCAAGACGGGAAGATTTCGACAAGGCCTTTAGCGAATTGGTTGATAAGACATTAGAGTTAAAGCCAACATTCATGATTATTGCTGGAGACGTATTTCACAATGCGCGTCCATCAAATGTTACATTGGAAAACGCTGTCCAAAACTTTGGAAGACTGCGGGACGCAGGTATCCCGATTTTAGTTGTTGACGGCTCTCATGATTCTGCACCAAACGTTGTTACAGGCACCATTCTTAACCCGTTAGACAGCGCTGGGTTGATTCATTACCTTCCAAGACATGAAGGCGCATGTTGGAGAAAACCTGAATGCTGCTACGTTTACGGAGTGCCAAATTTTAGAACTAGACGCAAAACTGAAGAAATGCTTCCCACATTTATGGAACAGAAGAAGCCGACGCCGGATCCTTCGCTTTTCAACATTTTCGTTTTCCACATGGCTTTAGAGATTCCAGAGTTGAACCCGCCATACATTGAGGCTGAAGCGTCACCTGAACTTATACCTGAAGGTTTCAATTATTATGCTGCGGGACACGTGCACAAGCCCTACCAAAGAGTTTTCAAGACAGGCATAATGGCGTATCCTGGAAGCACCGAGACGATAAACTATGATGAGGCCAAAACTGAGAAAGGCTTCTACTATGTTGAGGTTAACGGGAAAGCAGAAGCTTCAACACAGTTTATAAAATTGGAGTCTCCGCGAAAATTCGTTGTTTTGGAGCAGGATTTTTCAGGTCTTTCAGCTCGTAAAATCACCGAACTTGCCGTTCAACTTGTTAAAGGAGCCGATGAAGAGGACGCTATTCTGGTGCCAGTTTTGAGGGGAGTTTTGCCCGTTGAGGCAAGCCGCGCAGAAGTTGACGTTTCACAGATTAGAGGCGCAGCTGAAAAAGCGTTGCTTGTACATCCAGTTGTTCTACTACGCGAAAGTGAGGTTCCAGAAGCTCTTGTTCGTTCCATATTCGAAAGTGAAATTAAAGATTTAAAAACGAAAAGCTTCGAATATTTTCTGCAAATATTCACTGAACGTTACAGCTCTGCAGAAGCGGAAAAAATAGCCCGAGCGGCCGTTAGCCTGCTTGAACCGCTGACGAAAAAACAGGATGAAAAGGTTAAACAGATTTTAGAGGAGCTTGCGCAATGAAAATTGAAGTTGTTCAACTGGAAAACATTCGTTCCCATGTAAAGTCAACAGTGCCCTTTGCAAGAGGCTTTAACTGTTTAGTCGGCGGCTTAGGATGCGGAAAGTCAAGCATACTTTACGCCGTTGACTTCGCACTTTTCGGAGACCCCTTGGGAAGAAGCTACGACTATTTATTGAGAGAAGGAGCTGAAAACGGCAAAGTTGTTCTTCAATTCACTCAAAACGGCAGAAGCTACAAGCTTTCGCGTGGATTGAAAAGGCGGGGTAAAGGGATAACTCAAGACTTTGAAGAGTTGAAGCTTCTTGAAGGCGAAAATTTGATAGCAAGTGTGAAAAGCGATGCAGTTGCGGAACAGCTGAAAATATTAACTGGACTCGAGAAAGAGCTTTTCCGTGAAATAGTGTGGGTTAGACAAGAACACTTGAAAGAGCTTATAGACGCTCCGCCGAGAGAAAGACAAAAACGATTAGATGAGCTTTTCGGACTTTCAGACTACGAAACAGCGTGGAGCAACTTTGCAGCATACCAAAAAGAGTATGAAGGAGAAAAGAAAGCCTACGAAAAAGACCCTGATGTCTTAGGAATGGAAAAATTAAATGTGGAATACACTAGGTTAGCTGAGGAATACACGCGGCTAGAAATTGAAACTGAAAAAACTTCTAAACAGCTTGAGATATTTAAGAAAACCTTTGAAGAGGCAGACCTGGAGCTGAAAAAGCTTGAGGAGCTTAAAACTTCAATCGAAACGCTGAAAAGAAAGGAGGTTCAACTTCAAGCTCAAATTGCAAGCTTAGAGGATTCTGCAGCGGCGATTGCTGAAAAAATTGAAGGAAAAAAGGCAGTGATTGAAAACCTGAAGCAACGTTTAAACACTATGGAAAAGCAGATTCACACTTATAAAAGTAAATTGAAAGAAACTGGAATTCAGGCAGATCAGCCTACAGAGGCTTTAAGGCAGTATTTGCTGACTTTCGACGACCAGATTGCCAGTTTAAAAGCTGAACAGGAAGCTGCACTTCGAAACATGCAGACTGATCAAAGGAGAATTTCTTCACTTTCAACGGAAAACCGTTGCCCCTTATGTCTGCAGCCTCTAACCAACGATTACAAGAACAACTTAATTCACAGATTAAAAACAGAAAACAGCGAAAGACAAAAGACAGTAACTCAGCTTCAAAAAGACATTGAGGAACTGCAACAGATAAAGGAAAAGGCAACCTTAGCCCTTTCAAACCTTCAAGGATTAATTCCAAGATTTGAGGACTTAAAAATCCGTGTAAACGAAGAATCCGCGGCGTTGACAGAGCTTTCAAAAGAATTTGAAGAGAAACAGAAACTCGAAAACGAACTGCGAGCTCAGCTTGGAAAAACCCGCCTTGAAATTGAAAAGTTTGACTTTTCAGAGTTTGAAGCTGCAAAAAGACGGAGAGAACAAGCTTTCCAAAACTACCATTCGCTAAGGTCTGACCTGCAAACCATGGAAAACCGTAAAAAAGACTTGCTTAAACGTTTAGACGACGTAAAAGAGCGTATAGACCAGGCTCAGGAAAAACTAGAAAACGTGGAGAAGCTTAACAAAATCATAAGCGTTATAGGCAGCATCCGCGACGCGTACAGAAGCATTCAGCCAAAACTTCGAAGCGAATTTGTGAAAATCTTGAAAAATCTTGTCCAGCAAATCCTTGACAACCTTATAGGCGGGGAAGGGTCTCCGATAAACGTTACGATAGACGAGACGTACACGCCGTATGTTTTAAGCGAAAGCGGCGTTGAAAGAGAGGTTTCAAACCTTTCAGGAGGAGAACGCACCCTAATAGCATTTGCATATCGTTTAGGTCTTGGACAGCTTATAATGCAGTCTAAGACTGGACACGGGTTAAGCCTACTTTTACTTGATGAGCCAACTGAAAGCCTTGGAAGAGAAGACGGCTCAATAGACCGCTTGGCTGAAGCCATTTCACGTTTTAAAGCCATAGAACAGATAATAGGAGTAACTCACAGCGAAGCCTTCGCAGAAAAAGCTGAACATGTCATACGCGTCGAGAAGGAGGCTGGCGAAAGCATAGTGTTCATTGAAAAATAATAAATGATTTATGGCTTAACCTCCACAACTCTGTTTTCCAAAACGCCTATGTTCTCTATTTCTATTTTTACAATGTCGCCGCTATTCAGAAACTTCGCCTCAGGCTTCATTGCAAAGCCAACACCTGCAGGAGTGCCTGTTGCAATAACGTCGCACGGTTCAAGAGTCATTACTTTGCTTAAATGATGGATTACTTCGTAAACGTTGAAAACCATATTTTTTGTTGTGGAATTTTGCCTAAGCTCGCCGTTAACCCATGTGCGTATACGAAGGTTTAAGACGTTTCCTACTTGATCTTTTGTCACTATGCATGGACCCATAGGAGCGAATGTGTCAAAACTTTTACCCCTTGTCCACTGTTTATCTTTAAATTGAATATCCCTTGCAGAAACGTCATTTAAAACAGTGTATCCGAAGATGTATCTTTCTGCCTCTGAAATTGAGACATTTTTCGCCTTCTCTCCAACAACAACGGCTAATTCAGCTTCGTAATCTAGACTTTTCACAAAAGAAGGCTTAACAATATCCCCGTAAGGTCCCACAATAGCTGTTCTGGGTTTGAAGAAAATTATAGGCTCTTCAGGTATAGGCGCATTTTGCTCTGCAGCATGATCCCTGTAATTTAACCCTAAACAGATGATTTTAGGAGGATTCACAATTGGAGCAAGCAGCTTCACCTTGTCCAAGGGTATGGAAGCCTTGTCAACAAAGTTTCGCGAAGCATTCCTAAGCGTTTTTTCCGCCTTCTTACCGCTGTTCGTCCTTATGAACCCTTCAAGTGTTCTCGGAGCTTGCTTATTCAATCTTTTTGCCAGACTTGGCATGCATAAAACCTTTCCGTTTTCAGTTAAAATACCGTACCCTTCACTTTTTTCATGAAGGTACCTGACAAATTTCACTGTAAAAACCCCCCTAAAGCCTAGCCATGCCCACGAAATATAAACGTGTAGTTTAATAATTTTT
Source organism: Bathyarchaeia archaeon (assembly GCA_038826715.1). Classification (GTDB taxonomy): domain Archaea; phylum Thermoproteota; class Bathyarchaeia; order Bathyarchaeales; family Bathycorpusculaceae; genus JAWBOH01. The sequence continues at coordinate 23,177 of JAWBOH010000018.1, forward strand.
CCATAAGGCGAAGTGCAAACTTCCAATAGCCTCTTCCACGCCTCAGAGGCTAAACATTAAGGACGAAACAAATAAAAAAGCCAATTTATATAGCTGTGCAACAATTCGAGTTGAGAAAATGGCTGCCAACGACAAGATATTGAAAGCTTTAGATTCTGCCCTAAAATATTTAAGCAACTCCATTTCAGCTTTTAAAAAGACCGACGAAAGCAGCTTTTCAAGCTGTGTTTGGCACGTTGCAGCAGAACTTGAATACGCATTGTTCCTTTTTTCGTTGGCAGCTAAAGATGAAAATGGAATGTCAAAGGTTAAGCTTAATCCTGAATCTAAGAATCACCAAATATACGATGCCCTTTTAAAAGTGAAAGACTTGCTTAACGAAGCAAAAAACTATGTTAATTGTGGAAACTTTTTAGACGCTTATAGGAACGCTCACCTTGCGAGACTTTACATGTTTGAAGTTCAAGAAAACTTGGCTAAAAAGAAGCGTGAAGCTTCCCTGAAAAAGAAATAGTTGTTATTCTTCTTCTAAGATTTTTCTCTCTTTGATTATTAAGCTGTTTTCCTTGCCGGTTATCACTCTGAAATAATCTTTGAGTTCAGCTTTGTGCAGGAACTTCCGCAGAAGCACCCGCAAATGCCGTTTCGAAATTTCATCCCCATCAGTTTTTATAGTTACTTCACTTGTTAAGGCTTCAACATCAGCGCCAGTTTTTTCGCGCAGAAAGTCAACAAGTCCTTTTATTGTTTCAGCTCCTTCCCTTTTCAATTCAGACACTTCGATCTTAAATTCAGCCATTCAAGCCTTCACCTCCCTATTTTCTAACCATTATAACCCTAACTTGGTCACATGCGTCTTCACACGAGTCTGCAATCATCTCTAAAGCTTCAAAAAGCTGCCCAACTAAAACTGCAACTCCAGCCTTCGGCAAATCCTCCTTTCCTAAGAGCACTCTTGCCTTCTCATGTAAGTCGTCAACTTTTTCCTCTTCCCTCTCAACAGCATCTGCAGCTTGCAACGCCTCTTCAGGCTTCGTCATAGTTTTGTTCAAACATTTTCGAAGCAAAAACGCGCATTCCTTCGCCCCTTTCGCCATTTCTAAAACCCCTTCTTTAATGCTGGCTGGCACCTGCTCCATAGGTATAACGTTTAAAACCCTTATAGACTCTCTGCTCCAGTCTGCAACCATGTCAACCCTTTTAATTAAATGCATTATGTCTTCCCTTGCCGTCGGCGGAAGTTCACCTCTTGAAACTTCATCCATCATTTTTCTTCGCAGGGCATCTGCCTCCTTTTCATTTACCACTATCCTTTCAATACATGCACGCATATCTTCAGCATTGTTTTTTACAGCTGCAGTAACTGCCTTTTCTAAATCTTCAACTATGCTTGTTGTGAGGGCTAGATGCCTCTGTATCGTAGCCAAAGCTTTTGTCTCCCTTCTCTTTTCAAACCATTTAATCAACTCACTCAACAGCTGTCTCCTCCCTTAACCCTGCCTCGGGATACCTGAATAAATGGGCGTTTTCCGGCTGAAAACTTACAGTAACTCTTTCACCTATATTAAACCATTCACATGAAAGTGAAGGCGTAATCACCACTATCAAGTCTTGATTTTCAAGCCTAACCTCATACCTTAAGTTTGTGCCCTCAAATGCAACTCTTTCAATCACGCCTTGAACACAGTTTTCCACACTGCTTCTTCCCCTTCTAATAGTGAAAGTTTCAGGTCTTACGGCTAAAACAACCCTTTCCCCCATGTTTACGCCCTTGTTTAAGGCTTGAACCTTAACTCCTCCGCGGAGTTCAATCTCTGCATTTTGATCCTTAGCCTCTGTAACGTAGCCTTCTAGAAAGTTAGCTCCTCCAATAAAATGGGCTACAAATATGCTTTTCGGGTTCATGTAAAGCTCTTGCGGTGTGCCAACCTGCAAAACTTTTCCTTTCTTCATTACAGCTATCCTATCCGATATCGCCATAGCCTCTGACTGGTCGTGAGTTACATGTATCGCTGTTAACTCTAAATCTTTGGCCATTCGCCTGATCTCATATCTAAGCTCGTTTCTAACCTTAGCGTCTAAATGTCCCAAAGGTTCATCTAAAAGAAGCAGCTTCGCACCGGCTGCTAGCGCCCTTGCAACGGCTATTCTTTGCATCATACCGCCGCTTAACTCGCTTGGAAAAGCATCTAAACGTTCATGAAGCTTAACCATTTCAAGAACTTCATGCCCTATCCTTTCAGCCTTGTTCATGTCAAAACCCTTAACTCTAGGACCGTAAGTTACGTTTTCCCAAGCGTTCATATGTGGAAAAAGAGCAAATGTTTGGAAAACAAAGCCTATGTCTCTGTCTTCAGGCGGAACGTTGTTCACAAGCCTTTTCCCAATGTATATTTCGCCTCCGTCAGGCTGAATTAATCCTGCAATAAGCCTCAGCAACGTTGTTTTTCCACAGCCGCTTGGTCCAAGAATGGAAAAATACTCCTTGTCATAAATTTCAAGGTTGACGTCATCTACAGCTACAATTTTACCGAACTTTTTTCTAACATTAACCAAACGCACATTAGGCATAGGCACCGCTCCAGCAGGCACACTTTTGATTTTTCATTTTTGAAACATGATTAAGACTTTTTCGAAACATGTTAGTATCTTCCCTTCCCCTTTACAATAAGCCTAAAACCTAATAGAATTATAAAGGACAATAATATTAAGAAACCGCAGCCTAAACCTGTTTCTAAAGGCGTAACAGCCGCCTTCCCCTTAACCCATTCTACAAGGACAACAGGCGCCGTTTTAAGCGAAGTAACGGCTAACGTGGCGCCGGTTTCACTAACACTCCTAGTGAAAACCATAACTGCACCAGAAAACATTGAATACTTGGTTAACGGAAATATTATGGTTCTGAAAACACCGAACGGTTTTGCTCCCAACGTCCTAGAAGCCTCCTCCAACTCTATGCTTATCCTTTCAACAGCTGCAGACATGGCTCTAACAAAATAGGGATATGTTATAGCCATGTGGGCAAAAATAAGAAGCCAAACGTCGGGAATAAATGCCAATGTTTCCTTCCAGAAAAATTTAAGAGAAACCCCTAGAGCTACTGAGGGAACAATTATCGGCACGTCAACAAGCACGTTTAAAACTGAAGAAAAATTTCCAAACCTTTTTCTCGCGACCACTATCGCCATGGGTAAACCTGCAACTACATTTAACATTGTAACAGCAGCTCCGAGAGCATATGAAAGAGTAAGACTTTGCCAATACTCAGGCCAAGGCGCCGTGGCAGAGAAAGCCTTTAACAGTAAGCCTTCTGAAACAGCTTCAAAGGCTGGAAGAGCTGCAAACAAGGAGGGGACAAGCACAATGGATAGGAAAACCAAAAGAGCAACACTGTTTCTGAAAACCGCTGCTCTAGAATAGCTCAGTTTTCTCTCCAGCGTCGGCCAAGCACCTTTTATCGGCAACTTAAACCTAGCTCCTATAATGCGTACAGCTGCAAAAATAAAGCATGAAACAACTATTAGGATAAGGCTTGCAAAAACTGTTGAACCTTCATAGACAGTTTGGCTAACCAGGGGCGGCTGAGCTGAAAACGCGTTTTTCATGTTCTGGATGAAGATAGGTCCATTTTCGAAGGCTCCTGCAACAACCATAGTTGCTCCAGTTTCAGAAATAGACCTTGCAAACGCAAGTATGAAAGCTGCAATCAAAGAAGATTTTATAATTCCAAGCGTAACAGTCCTAGCTGTTGTAAGAGGCGGCGCACCTAAGGTTCTAGACGCCTGTTCATACTCAATTCTATAATCAAGCAAAGCGCCGACGATGACTCTCACCACAACAGGATAGGAAAACACGAAATGGAGAAGCGCAACGAGAAGCCATCCTGGCGAAATAAGGGAACCATTGAAAAAGGCTGAAATCCCTCTTTCCGAGTTGCACCAAAAAAGAAGAAGCGAGTAACCAAGCACCGCCGTAGGCACAATGAATGGAACATCTGCAAACGTGTCGAGAATATTAACCCATTTAGATTTTCCACGAGCTATAAGCCAAGCCATGGGAATTCCAGCTAAAACATCTAAAACAGACACTAACACAGCTATTACGAAGGAGTTCCTAACAGCGTTTAAAGCTCGAACTGCAAGCTCGCCGCCTAAAACCATTTGTACGGCGCCCCATTTTATAATTATGCCTAAAATCGGAGGCAACAAAATTAAAATGAAAAAAATTGCAACAGCAGCTGAATAAACTCCATATTTAACCATAGGCTTCGAGCTAAGCTTATCAAGCTTTTCTGAAAGTTTTTTGGGCAAACCCATCAGCCTGAATCCTATTCAGCAGCTGAACACGTTTCTCTTTCATTCGGCAAATATGCTGATAAGCTTTCCGTACAATAATTTACAGTTTAACCGTTTCTTGCTATATTTTGGCAGCAACATCTGGTTTACTCATTCAAGCTGTTCCCATTTGCTTTCCGCTTAACAAGCATTTCCGTAGCATTGCACCTCTTAAAACGCTGGCAACCATTGTGTTAAAACGGAAATAGCTCTTGTCAGTTCGCCCGTCGAGCCATATCACAGCCTAAGCTCTATTGACTCTCAGACTCATCATCCAAAGATACAAAGCAGTGATTATTATTTTAGGTTTTTGCAAGCGTTTCGCTGTAAATTTTATCAAGGCTTTTGCTTAATAAACTGTTAAGCATGAGAAGTGGTTTAAATGGATGTTTTCGAGGCTATTAGAGGGCGACGCAGCATCAGAGCCTTTAAAGACGTGGAGGTTTCACTGGACGTTGTTGAAAGGTTAATTGATGCGGCTAGGTGGGCGCCTTCAGCTGGAAACATTCAGCCATGGGAGTTCATTATTGTCCGTAACCCTCAAACTAAGAGGAGACTAGCTGAGGCTGCTTTGGAACAGTTTTTCATTGAAGAGGCTCCGGTAGTTATTGTCGTATGCGCTGATGAAGAGCGGTCCATGCAAGGTTATGGAGTGAGGGGAAAGGTTCTTTACTGTATACAGGATACAGCTGCAGCTATACAGAACATTCATTTGGCAGCTTATGCTTTAGGTTTAGGCACATGTTGGGTGGGAGCTTTCCGGGAAGAACAGGCAAGGAAAGTGTTAAATATTCCTGAAGGCGTTAGGCCTTTGGCCATAATACCTGTTGGCTACCCAGCTGAGACACCTAAGCCTACAACTAGAAGGCCAACAAAACAAATAATACATTACGAAAAGTTCTAAAGGAAAAGGCGTATGTTAATTTTGAAAATTTCGGCAGGCATATAAACAGTCATGATGCCTTTTGAAAAGCCTTTAATGTAAGCTGATGTTTCTGGAAAGCTGTTTCAAACAGCCTTTCAATCTTGCAATCGACGGTTCAATGTTATGGAAATGTTTAACCTTAATAAGTTGGCCTTTCATCTATCAAATGAGGAACAATTTTGTTATACTCTGAAATTGCAGACGTCTACGAAAAGATTGAAGCTACAACTAAAAGGCTTGAAATGACAAGCCTGCTTGTCAACCTTCTCAAAAACACGCCTAAACAAATAATTGATAAGGTTGTTTACCTAACTCAGGGGAAAATCTACCCAGACTTTGTCAAGCTTGAGATAGGCGTGGCTGAAAGGCTTGCAATAAAGGCTCTTGCCCGCGCCTCTGGAAGAAAAGAAAGCGAAATTGAAGAAGACATTAAGAAGACAGGCGACATAGGTGAAACAGCTCAGAAGTTTACAGTTCAGAAAAAACAGTTAACTTTTTTCCAGAAACCGTTAACAGTTCAAAGAGTTTATGAAACTTTCGATAAAATGGCGAAGGCTTCAGGCTCCGGAGCTGTAGAGGCTAAAATCTCGCTTTTAGCAGGGCTTCTGGCGGATGCCACGCCAAAAGAGGCAAAATACATTATGAGAACCGTTACTGGAAACCTTAGGTTAGGCATTGCAGACATGACTGTGCTTGACGCTTTAGCAATAGCCTACGGTGGTGGGAAAGAAACCCGTGAGCTTATAGAACGGGCATACAACATTTCCTCTGACCTTGGAAGAGTGGCTAAAGTAGTTGCTGAAAAAGGCATTGAAGGAATCAAAAAGTTTAAAGTGATGGTGGGCGAGCCTATAAGGCCTATGCTTGCTGAAAGACTCTCATCGCCGGAAGAAATACTTGAAAAACTCGGCGGAAAATGCATAGCTGAATACAAGTATGACGGTGAAAGAATTCAAGCTCACAAAAAAAGCGGCGAAATAATGCTTTATTCTAGGCGTCTTGAAGACATTTCAGATCAATACCCAGACGCTGTCAAACTTTTAAAACAGCATGTTTCAGCTGAAGAAGCAATCTTGGAAGCTGAATGTGTGGCCATAGACCCGGACACTGGTGAGATGCGTCCCTTTCAAGAGTTGATGCATCGCAGACGCAAATACCATGTTGAAAAGGCTATGGAGGAGTATCCAGTTTCGCTTTTCATGTTCGACGCGTTGTACGTTGACGGAAGAGACCTAACTCTTGAACCTTACCCGGTTAGGCGAAAAATCCTTGAAAGCATAATCAGGGAAAACAACAGAGTTAAAATTGCCAAATACCTAATCACCGACAATGTCAAAAAGCTTGAAAACTTTTTTCTAGAAGCCATAGAAGACGGCTGTGAAGGCTTAGTCTGCAAGTCTATAGCTGAAGACTCGGTTTACCAGGCTGGTGCAAGAGGCTGGCTTTGGATTAAATATAAACGGGACTACAAAAGCGAAATGACGGATACTGTAGACTTGGTGGTTGTCGGCGCATTCCATGGAAGAGGCAAACGTGCAGGAACATACGGCGCCCTACTGTTGGCAGCCTACAACCAGGAAAATGACACTTTTGAAACAGTGACGAAATGCGGAACAGGCTTCACAGATGAGGATCTGGCGAAACTTCCGGAAATGATGAAAAAACATTTCATAAGCCACAGGCATCCAAGAGTAAACTCGCTTATAGAGGCAGATGTCTGGTTTGAACCGAAAATGGTTATTGAAGTTTTAGGCGCAGAAATAACCTTAAGCCCCATCCACACTTGCGCTGTGGACGCCATACGTAAAGGAAGCGGATTAGCAATACGTTTTCCAAGGTTCACTGGAAACTACAGAATTGACAAAGCAGCGGAAGATGCAACAACAACAAGCGAAATTGTGGAAATGTACCGGAAGCAGCTGAAAAAAATTGTTGAAAGTTAGCTGAATTCTTCGCCGACTCAACATGGGGGTTCATGAGCTAACTAATTCTTTGTAACGTTCAGTTACAACTTTACAGAGGCTTTCTTTAAGCATTTCTCCTAAAACATTCAAGTTGCGGAGTTTACATATTTCTTGGGCAAGTTTTTCATCCTGTAACACTTCCGCCATCCACCTTTCAAAGTCTCCGCGTTGAAGGTGAAACTCTAAAGATTTTACATCAACTTTCCCTATCTTCTCCATAAACTCCTTTAAAGATGAGGCGTTTTCACCAGTGTAGTTACCAATAGATGTGAAGAAATAGAAGGCTTTCTCTCTGGGAACAGTTCTTAAAATTTTTGCATCATCTTCTTTCATCTTGCTTCTTCCCCCCCTCATTGTTACTGTTCGCTGCAGGCGCCGGCCTTTTCACGTTGTCAGCTAGGGCCATTTGGGTTTCCTTAAACTTTTTAGTAATTATTGAAGTGCGTATCCTTAAAACTCCTGGAAGCGGAGCAACAGTGCCTGCGATGAACTCGTGGAGAGTTTCCTGGGTTTCAGCTGTAACTTTCGCTATTATTTGAATTTCCTCAGATAGGGATGTGTAGACTTCGAGAACTTGGGGAAACGCACATAGTTTTTCAGCTGTTTTTTCGCTTTCCTTAGGATCAGTGTAGATTGTCATCACAGCTGTTATGTTTTTGAAGCCGGCTTTTTCAGCGTCTAATAGTGCTGTGTACTTTTTTATTATGCCATAATTTTCTAAGCGTTTAACCCTGTCATAGACTGTTGAGTGGGCTATTCCTAGACGTTTACCTATTGATGTGTATGTTTGTCTAGCGTCTTCCTGTAAGATTTCCAGAATTTTCATGTCTGTTGAATCCAAAGCTAAGCTGTTGTTTTTAACCTTCAAATTCAGCCCTTTCCAGCTGTTTTCATTGTAGAAGTTTTGTTCTAATATAATGTTTATTGTCGGAAAAATGTAGAAAATTGTTTAAACTTGAAAATATGCAGCTTTCTGGGGGAAAAGTCTTACTGATGTTTAACGTTGGGCTTACAGTGGAATAGTGTTCAAAAACATGAATTTATACACAATTTTACAATTTTTGTGTTGGAAAGCTACATTTTTGCGGGTAAACAGGCAAATAGGTTTAAATCTGTAGATGACGCATTTTCCACAGGAGCATTCTTTAACAGGTTTGCGGTTACAGGATGAAAGTTTCAAAGGTTTGGTATGTTCTTCAAGAATTTAAAAAGCTGTGCAAATCTCGCGGGTTGAGAACCTCCGAAACCTACGACTGGGTTGAGGCAGATGACAAATATCACGTTTTTCTATTAACCAGAAACATACATCCTTCATCATTCAAGGTTATAGCTTCAAGCAAAAAATGTGTTGTTAGAGAAGGCCAAACATACCGGGTTGTTGAAGCTTCATACATGGCATGGCTGTTTTCGGATACTCCGCCGGAAAGCCTTTTCAACATTTTTCTAGAAAACCCGGATTTTTCAAAAAGAGTAGCCTTATACGATTTAAGTTTCATCACAGAAGGCAAAAACATGTGCGTCAAGCTAAACCGCACTGACAGTTCGGTTTTCCAAGAATTTGAAAAGTTTCTTGAAAAAAATCTGGGAATCAAAGTTAAACACTACGCTCAGTTGGAACAAAGCGTTGAAGACTGTGCGCCTGCAGAAGCCTCATAAAGTTTAAGCATAAAAGTCTTGATAAGCAGGATGCAGCAATAATATTGCCTGTGAACGTAAATGTCTGAAGAAGCTGAAGAGATAAAAAAGCTTCTTGCCTTTAAAAAAAGACTTGAAAAAAGAATTGGAAGACTTGAATCTGAACTGAAAGAGCTTCAATCAATCCTTGAAGCTGTAAACTCCGTGGTTTTGGCCAAAGGATTTAAACGGGCGGAAATCGTGAAAAAACCTCCAACAGGAGAAGCTGCACCGCCAAAAACTGAGGAGGCGTTTGAGTTTAAAGAAATTATCCCATTGAAAACTGCAACGGAGGAGCTTCTCGCGAAACTCTATGTTGGAGAAAACTTTCTGAAAGTTGCTTTAGCCGAAGACAAAAACTTCGACGTGAACACGCCTCCATTCAACCAGTTTCTCGTAGAAAGAGTGTTGGCCAAAATGCAGCAAAAAGACGTTGAACTAGCCAAAACTGGAAAAATCACATCTGAAGAAGTTTTCTCCTACCACATTATTAGAGAAGGCAATATTATTCGGGAAATACATATAAAGAATTTTGACGCGGAGCGATTAAAGGAAATTAAGTCAAGTTTAAGATGGACGCTTGAGAAAATGTATGAAAAAATGATGGGGAAAAGCTGAAGTTGAAAACGGCTGAAACATTTCTGCCTGTTAAGTTTTTCCAAATATTAAGCGGAGAAAACTTTCTTCAAGACATCGGCTAAAACACCTAATTGCCCAGTGTACAAGCCGACAGCAAACATGGAAACTCCTAAAAGCAGAAGCAAGGCACCTATAACTCTACGTTCATGAATATCCATAAGCTCACTTTAAGTGTTTCTCAAGCTTGTCTACAATGTTGTTTTTTGGAACAAACCCAACTATCCTGTCAACTTCCCTGCCTGACTTAATAATTACAAGTGTAGGTATGCTGAAAACCTGAAATTCCTCTGCTGTTGCAGGATTTTCATCCACGTTTATTTTTCCAACCAAAACTTTGCCCGCGTAATCTTTCGCCAGTTCCTCAACTATGGGCGCCATCATCCTACACGGCATACACCACTCTGCAAAGAAATCCACCAAAACCAGCGGATGCTCATCCACAACCTTTTTGAAATTTGAATCCGTAATGTAGACTATTCCCTTGTTCATAACCGTTTTCCCCTCAAACCCTTCCATTAATTTCCTCAACTTCCTTTCTTTAATACGCTTCAGTTCATCATCTTCAGATATAAACCCTTCGTGTTCTCCAATCATGCTTTCATCACATTACCTTAAAAGGTTCATCAAAGCTTTAAACTTTCTATAAGCCTCTTCTGAACTGTCAATTTTTAAAGAGGCTTTTTCGAAGGGACACATCTCCCTGCCTGAACGGTCCAATATTTTATCCACAATTTTGCCCGTTTCCAAATAAATCCCGTTCCTTTCAAAAACCGTTTTAGCTTCAATGCTTAACGTTCCGGCGTACACCGCCCTGACCCCGGCGTAAACGCATAGCAATGCCACAGCTTTCCCCACAACTTTATCCGCAACTGAAGCCCCCATCATTTTGTCTCCAGACTTTTCTATAGCTTCAAGAAAACCGCCAATACCATGACTTCTGCTTTCGAAAACCACCTTTGAACTCTTGACAATTGAAAGGGTAAGATTGTTCTCGAATAGCCTAATTTTGGCTATTTCTAAATCTTGACACCATTTCATAAGGTCTCATTCCAGAAAGCGAATTAATTTTTCATTCCGCTTCCACTTAAACCATTTGCCGTTGAAAGTCTGGAACAATATGAGATTTATAGATTTTCAACTTTTAAAAGCCTGCTTTCAGGCATAGAAGCTGTTTTCCAAGCAAGTTTCTCTTTGGATTCGCCTTTCGAAAGCTTGTCTTTCAACTTTTCCAAAACCTCAGGGTTTACATAAATTCTTAAGGTTCTGTTTTGACTCTTAAATTCAAAACTTACCGCCATGTTATCCTTCGAATTTCTTATTTTTAGTTTCTGGTTGCCCACTGTGCATTGGGTTAAGGCTTGGACGCCGTCGATGATGCATGAAAACGGAGTTACAAGGGGAAGCTCAGCTGTTACTTGAAGTTCCCCGCAACTTGAGTGGTTTAAGTTTAAAATTTTCTTAGCCAGCCTTGCCACTTTAACTCCTATTACTAGGAATGGCCCTAAATGTCCATGCAGGTTTTCAGCTTTATTAATCTCTAACGTGAGATCTTCCTTTTCATCCAGCACTTTTTATTTCCTTCACTTTAGCCCTTTCAAGAGTCCCTATAACCGGTATGGCTATTATAATGCTGATTATTCCTCCTATAAGGTGCCATACGCCCCAAAATGTTAGCGCCCACTGTAATGGTCTTCTCATAAAAATTGTTCCAATAACAACGCCTGCAAAATAGGCGGAGACAGCTGTTGCAAACACTGCTACAGCCATATTGTAAAGTTTAAAGCTGAGCTTATGCCTGCTAAGCAGCATCAAAAGGTCGAAGAGAACCGCTGACGCTAAGAAGCCAACCATCTGTGTTGAGGATGGGCTAAGCGCCAACACTATCACTGCGCCGATTACGCCGACCGCTGACGCTGTTCCCATTCTGCCTGAAGTCCAAGTGGTTAACAGCAATGTGAAGAAAACAGAGAAATCACACAGTATTGGAAGATTAAACAGTCTAAACCCCATGGGTCCCAATGTTAGGTTTAATACAACCCACATGGCGGCGAAGACGCTTATCACGGCTACGTCTATTGGTTTAAAGCGCATCCTTAGCCCAAGTATTACTTTTGATGGTTAAAGTAACACTTTTGCATAAAAACTTTATGGTTAAAATGCAGAATTTAACGTGATATCTATGTCTAAAATAGTTAGGGTAAGCGTAACCTTTCCACCTGACCTTTTGAAAGGTTTCGATGAGATTATCCGCAAAATGGGCTACGAAAACCGTTCTAAAGCTGTTCAAGACGCTGTCAGGCTTTTCGTTTCTGAACGTAAATGGCTTCAGGAAGAGAAAGGAGTGCAGGCAGGCGTTTTGATGCTTCTCTACGACCATGAAGTTAGAGGTTTAGAAGACTCCCTGACAGACGTGCAGCACCATTACGCCCATTTAATATCGTCGACAATGCACATTCACTTAACAGAGAGAGACTGCCTAGAGGCCATAGCTGTTAAGGGAGACGCTGCAGAAATAAGAAAGCTGAGCGATGAGTTGAAATCAAAAAGAGGCGTTAAACTTCTCAAAACGATGATTGTTTCGCTTTAACACTTCACCGTGTTATTTCAAACATTTTTTCTAAAGCTTTTCGAGCTTTGGCTGCAACAGGCTCCGGAACGGTTACGACATGTCTTTCATTTTTAAGAGCCATGCAGATTCTTTCAAGCGTATTCAGCTTCATGTTTGGACACACAGCATCCCTATATGCTAAAACAAATTTTTTCCCAGGATTTTCCTTCCGGAGACGATGCAGGATTCCTTCCTCCGTCGCCACAATAAAGGTTTCAGCACTGCTTTCCTTTACGTATCTGCACATTTGAGACGTGCTTCCAATATAGTCTGCTGTTCTCCGCATATCAGCATTACATTCAGGATGAACCAAGACAACGGCTTCCGGATGTTGAACCTTAAGAGCTTGGACCTCTTCAGGTTGGAAGAGCAGATGGGTTGGACAGAAACCGCGTTCAGGAATAGGTATGACGTTTTTCCCTGTTTTTTCTTGAACGTATTCTGCCAAGTTGTGGTCAGGCCCGAAAAGAACGATTTCGCTATTTAAAGAGTTTATAACTTCAACAGCGTTCGCCGACGTGCAGCATACGTCGCAGTAGGCCTTAGCTGAAGCTAAAGTGTTAACGTACAAAACCACCGGCGCAAGAGGATAAAGCGTCTTCCACCTTTTAATCTCTTCCACCGTGAGCATTTGAGCCATTGGACAGCGGGCGCCGACAGAAGGCAGCAAAACCTTCTTATCCGGGTTAAGGATAGCTGCAGATTCAGCCATAAAATCCACAGCCGCAAAAACTATTATCTTTGCATCCCTTTCTTCCATGGCTTTTCTGCTAAGCTCAATACTGTCGCCGACATAATCAGCAATGTCTTGAACTTCAGGCCTCTGATAGTTATGAGCTAAGATAACTGCCTTCTTCTCCTTCTTAAGCCTCAGTATTTTTTCAGTTAAAGCCATCCAATTCGCCTTTAGACGGTTTCAAATGTACACTGTTAGATATATGCCTTTACCATAAACCACCACCTCTTTTCTATGGAAAACTGAAACAACACCTAAAACTACAGCCGCCTTGAACCCGCCCTTCGCACTTTCACCCCGAAACAAGCTGAAAAACATGCTTTTAAGAAATGCCACTTACTCCAGAATAATTGACAAAATATCAAGTGAAACATAACAGTTATTAGCTTGTCAATAGGATTTCTAACCGCTAACGGTGACTTACTTAGTGTCCTTTGAGATTCAAGAATTACCCGACGTTATAAAAGTAGTTATTTTGTTGAACCTGAGGAAAAGAAATAAAATCTCAAAGACATCACTTAAAAAAAGAATTGACAAATTCTGCAGTGGACGTATCTGCGTTGAGATGAAAGATGTGGAAAATGCCTTAAAGGAAATGGCTTCTGAAGGCTTAATAATAAACGGTGAAGCCGATGTTCAGTTAACCCATCAAGGTTTAAAACTTGGCCGAGAATGGGAAAGTCTTCTTCTCAAAAAAGACCCAATAATAGAAGTGGTTGCAGGTTTAGTTGACGGCTCCATCACCGGTTTGGTTGTTATCCTCTCAGCCATTTTAGCTGGTTTAACAGCAAAAACAGCGTTATTCGCTGCCTTTTTAACGTTAACCGCTGTGGCTGTAACAAACTTTTCAAGTTTCCTCCTAGGCGGAAAAACAGAAGACCTGGCTGACATAATGACCCTGCAGACTTTAATGAATTTCAGTTTAAGCGATATACCTGACAGGAAGGAAAGAGCTAAATCGCTTACTTTGCTCAAAAACCTGTTCACGCTTCTCCAAAAAGAGGTCAACCGCGCCAACCTAATTGCCGCCACCGTCTGCGGCACGACAACCTTCTTAGCGGGAAGCCTGCCTATAAGCGCCTTTCTACTTTTACCAGAACCGCTAAACGCCTTTACATCTTTAGGAATAGTTGGCACGGTAGTCGGCGTTTTCCTCGTCCACTATCGCTCAAGAAAAACCCGTGTAAACTGGAAAATCACTCTGCTGGAAACCCTTGCCATTGTGGCAATCGCCACAGCTGCATCACTTCTATTAGGCGGCATCGCTTAAAATAAAACTTTCTAAATTAGTTTATCTAAGTTAAGCTTTGTTTCTGCGGCTAGATTTTAGCAGCGCACTTTGAACGCAGAAGGCATAACTGCAAGGACAATTGACTAAACTGTTTAGCAAAAGGCTGAAATGAAGCGTCCCGCCTAAGTTAACCGCAAAAATTTTGAATGAAACCTGATCTCTTCTAATCCAATATAGCAGCGGTGGTTGCATTGTTAAAATTTGAGAAAACCGTTAAACAAGCCAGAATTTTAAATCCTTTGAAAAACTTTGAGGAAGAAGTGATAACCTTCGAGTATAGGGCAGATCCATTAACTGGAAGAAACACAACAGTTATAAACGGAATGCTAAATTATATAGGTAAATTTTTAACTTCAGACTTGGAAATGCTTTACGCTGTTGCCGAGAAAACAAGAGCCACATGTCCATTCTGTCCGGAAAGCGTTAAAACAAAAACACCGATGTTTACAAGAGACTTCATCCCTGAAGGCCGAATATTTTGCGGCGACGCTGTTCTAGTTCCAAACCTTCTAGGACACGCAGAACAAAGCATACTGGCAATACTTTCAAAGCAACATTACTTAAGGCTTAAAGATTTCACATCCCAAATGTTTTTCGACGCTTTCAAAGGCGGAGTGGAATACCTTAAGAAATTAAGCTGCAAAAACCCAAAAGTGCGTTTCCCAGTATACATCGTTAATTATTTGCCGCCAGCAGGCTCTTCAGTGTTTCACCCTCACATGCAAATACTAGTGAGAGATAGACCTTTCTACCTTGTAAAACTTTTAATGAGAAAAAGCAAGGCTTACCGGGAAAAATTCGGCGAAAACTACTGGAAAACCCTTATAGAAGAAGAGAAAAACGGTTCCAGACACCTTTTCGGGAAAGGAGGCGTTGAATGGCTTGTGCCCTTCGCCCCATTGCGGGGACTAAACGAAGTTCAAGCCGTGGTTAAGGGAAAGTCAAATCTTTTAGAGCTAAGCGACAATGAATGGCAAGGACTTGCTGAAGGTTTAAGGAGAATCTTGCTTTTCTATGACAGGGAAGGCTATGTAAGCTTCAACTTTATACTTGTTTCAGGACCATTAGACAAGCATTTAAACTATTTTGACGTAAACCTTAGAATAATAAGCAGGCCGGGAATGCAGAATTTAGGCTTCACAGACGCGTGGGCTTTGCCATACCTTCTCTGGGATGGTGAAGCTGTGGAAGAACCTGAAAAATATGCTGAAAAAGTCAAAAGCTTTCTAAAAAGTTAGTTTGGAAACGGCTGTTGGTGCGGCGGGCCGGATTTGAACCGGCGAACCCCTATGGGAGAGGATGGCTCATAAGGGTTTAAACCTCAGATCTTGAGTCCTCCGCCTTTATAGGCCCTCTTATACGCTTTGACCTAGCTTGGCTACCGCCGCCCCACTATCAATCTTCCGAAAACTTTCTTATTAGCATTCTTAAGGTTTTCAGTCATAAGCCTAATCAAAATTATCGTACACTATTGCTGCCTATTCACCGTCTAAGGGGCGTAAGCTGTTAAGTCAAGTAAAGCCTTGGCTAAAACTTTAACGGAATGCTGCAGTTTGGCTGGCTTAAGCCTGTGGCTTTCGAAAGTTTTAATAATGCTTCATTCATATTGCTATTTCACCGTCCTGTTCACGGAATGATGACTCAGTATGGGACGCAACCGTAGAGGCGAAATTCAAATTCTTATGGAAAT
>JAWBOH010000019.1:0-34679 GCA_038826715.1 Bathyarchaeia archaeon
TCATCGTTGAGGGCAACGCCGTAGTAGGCTTAACGGCGATAGATCTCAAAACCGGAAACATGAACATTTTCCAAACGAAGGCTGTGGTTATGGCTACTGGCGGGCATGAGCGAATATACGAGTTTACAACTTTCTCACATACGACAACAGGCGACGGTATGACCATGGCTTACCGTGTAGGCGCACCACTAGAAGACATGGAGTTCGTGCAGTTTCATCCAACAGGTCTTGTGCCTTCAGGCGTTTTGATAACTGAAGGTGCACGAGGTGAGGGCGGCTACTTGATAAACGCGAATGGCGAACGTTTCATGAGTCGCTACGCGCCTGGAATGATGGAGTTGGCTCCACGCGATGTGGTTTCAAGAGCTGAACAAACGGAAATCCTTGAAGGCAGAGGCTTCACTGGACCATATGGTCCTTACATTGCTTTAGACCTTAGACATTTAGGCGAGGAAAAAATCAACGAGAGACTGCCCCTCATAAGAGACGTTGCAATAAAGCTTGGCGGCGTTGACCCGGTTAAAGAGCCTATACCGATACATCCTGCTGCACATTATTCCATGGGCGGAATCAAAGCAAACATTAGAACAGAAACTCCCATCAAAGGCTTGTATGCTTCAGGAGAATGTTCATGCCTAAGCTTGCATGGTGCAAACAGGCTTGGAACAAACTCAACAGCTGAATGCCTAGTTTTCGGTGCAGTATCAGGAGAAGAAGCAGCGAAATATGCAATGTCGACAAGTTTCCATGAAATTCCAAACGAAAAGGTTAAAGCTGAAGAGAAACGGGTTTTCGACGGAATCCTTGGAAGCGAAGGCGGCGAAAGTGTTCCCCAATTAAGAGATGAAATGAGACGTCTAATGAACACTAAGGTTTGGATTTTCCGGACAGGAGAAGATTTGAAAAACGCCTTAAAAGAAATTAAACAGATTAAAGACAGATTTAAACGCATAAAAGTTCAGGATAAGGGTAAAACCTTCAACACCGGGTTCACCGCTGCCCTTCAGCTTGACTTTATGCTGGATTTAGCAGAAATCACCATCATCTGCGCGCTTGCAAGAACAGAGTCAAGAGGCGCCCATTCAAGACGTGACTATCCAAACCGCGATGACCAGAAATGGCTTGTCCACACTTTGGCATATTACACCATAGATGGACCGAGACTTGAATATGCCCCAGTAACAATTACAAAGTGGCAGCCCGTTGCAAGGAAATATTAAGGGAGGTTATGTATATGAACGGTGAAGTTTTGAAAGTTGTTGAATTTCGTATTCGCCGCTATGATCCAGACGTTAAAAGGAGCTACATATCTGCTTATAAGGTGCCTATCCGCCGGGGAACAACCGTGCTTGACGCGCTCAATTATATCAAGGAGAACTTGGATGAGACGCTTACGTTCAGACACTCGTGTAGAATGGGAATCTGCGGAAGCTGCGGGGTAAACATCAATGGTAAACCCATGTTGGCTTGTTACACACAGGTTCTCGACCTTGAAGCCAGCTCGGTTACTGTTGAACCGCTTTCAAACCTTCCAGTTGTTAAAGACTTAGTAGTGGACATTCAACCCTTCTTCCAAAACTTCAGAAAAATTAAAACAGTGCTTCTTAAGCCTTCTGAAGCATTCAAAAAGCCGGATGAATTCGCCCAATCTCCAGAAGACCTTAAAAAATATTGGGATTTAACGCTTTGCACCAAATGTTCAATCTGTTATTCAGCCTGTCCAGCTGCAATAGATGAAAAGTTCCTCGGACCTTCAGCTTTAACCGCCAATTACAGGTTTATCGCAGACTCAAGGGACGAAGGCTTAGACGAAAGGATTAAACCTATGGCTGACAACGTTTGGCTGTGCACTTCATGCAACTCATGTACACTTTTCTGTCCAAAACTTGTCAACTGTTCAGACTCCGTGGTTGAAGACCGCAGCGTCCTTGTGGAGAACGGTGTAATCCCGAGAACAGTTAAAGATGTTCTTGAAAGCGTAATGAAATATCATAATCCAATGGGCACCCATCAGAGCAGGCGAATGATGTGGGCTGAAGGCTTAAAAGTCAAGACTTTTCCAACAGTTACAAAGGCAGAGGTTCTCTATTTTGTTTGCTGCTCAACAGCATACGACGTCAGAAATAGAGAAATAGCCAGAGCCATGGCTTCAATATTTAACAGCTTCGGCGTTGACTACGCAACCCTAGGCGAAGAAGAATGGTGCTGCGGAGACCACATACTGCGAATGGGTGAGAAAGGCCTTTTTGAAATGCTTGCAGAACACAATGTCGAGGTTTTCCAAAAGTTCAATGCAGACACGATTGTTACAGTTTCACCCCACTGCTACAACACCTTCAAAAACGATAAGCCTTACAAAGAATTAGGATTAAACGTTCAACACTACACACAATATTTGGCTGAAAATCTGGAAAAAGGCAAGATTGCGCCTTCAAAAGTCCTTAAAATGCGTGTTGCGTACCATGATCCATGCTTCTTAGGAAAACGTAACCAAATCTATGACGCTCCGAGGCAGGTTCTCCAATCTTTAAAAGGTTTAGAGGTTGTGGAAATGCGGAGAACCCGGGAGAGCAGCTTCTGCTGTGGCGGTGGAGCGGGCAGAGTATGGACAGAAGAAGCTGAACCTGAAAAAAGGCCGTGTGTTAACCGCGTTAAAGAAGCTTTAGAAATTGGAGCTGACACCATAGCAGTAGCATGTCCCTTCTGTATAACAACATTGGAAGACGCCATAAAAGTCTTAGACGTAGAAAACAAAATAGCGGTCAAGGACATTCTTGAAATCTTAAAGGAAGCTTTATAATCCTTTCCCTTTTTATTTTCCACTTCAACATTCTGTAAGCTCTCGGCAAGTTGCAGTTACTCCCCCTTTCTCGCTAAGCTACAATCCTCTCAACAACAGCCTTTAGAGTAAAGTAGCCTACGCATCTTCAAGAACCAAGATTTCAAATTTTGATCTTGCTTTCATTTTCATTAAAGTATTTGGAAACATGCACCAGGGATATACGTTTGGCGCAAACGCTGTTTAACATTTGTTAACAGTTGCCTTCAGGTTGTTTTACGCAGAGTGTTAAAATCGAAAAAGCTTTTAGGTTTATGTTAAGGATGAAGGAATACATTAATATATCAACATAGAAAGTTATTTAATTCTCCCCTTTAAAATAATTAATACGTGGAGGAGTATAGATTGAATGGCTATGCTGGAAGAATTCTTCACGTAGATTTAACAACAGGAAAAACGCGTACAGAGCCGCTTAACGAAGATATTGCCAAAAAATACATCGGCGGCATAGGCCTTGGAATGCGCTTATGGCTTGACAACTCACAGGCTGGCGTGGACCCATTCAGCCCGGAAAACCCGCTGGTTCTTGCAACAGGCCCAACTTCCGGCACTGTTTGGCCTACAGGCGGAAACGGCCATGCTTTTGTGGCAAAATCGCCTCAAAGCTACGGCATAGGAGAATCTAAATCGCATGGAAGCTTCGGCACGGAATTAAAGAGAGCCGGATATGACGCGGTAATCTTTCACGGCAAGGCTGAAAAACCCGTCTACGTATGGATCGACGATGATTCAGTTCAAATTTTGGATGCTTCCCACCTGTGGGGTAAGTCTCCTGCTGAAACAGAAGACATGGTTAAGGAGGAGTTAGGCGACTACTATATTCGCGTTGCAGCCATAGGACCAGCTGGAGAAAAACTTGTGCGGATAGCTTGCATAATAAACGAAAAAACTAGGGCTGCTGGCAGATGTGGAATGGGCGCAGTTATGGGTTCTAAGAATTTGAAGGCAATTGCTTTACGAGGCACACGCGACGTAACAGTTGCAAGGCCAGAGGAGTTTCTAGAGTTTGTTAAAGAATTTCATGAAAGAATGAAAGGGCCGGCTACAAAGAAGTATCGAACATTAGGCACGCCTGAAAACGTTTTGGTGCACAACGCTCTTCACTGTATGCCTACAAGAAACTATAATAATGCCCGTTTTGAAGCAGCGGAGAAAGTGAGCGGCGAATTTCTAAACGAACGCTATGTTGCGAAAATCATCGGGTGCAGTTCATGTGCCATGAGGTGTGAACACATATGCCTTGTCAACGAAGGCCCATATAAGGGTGCCATGGCAAGGGTTGAATATGAACCCTTATGGGCTATGGGACCTTACTGCGGAATAGACCGTCTTGACGCTATAATTAAAGGTTCTGAACTCTGCAACTATTATGGTGTTGACTCTATAAGCGCCGGAGTAATAGTAGGATTCGCAATGGACTGCTATGAAAATGGGATATTAACCAAAAAGGACATGGATGACTTGGAAGCTTACTTCGGCAACCACGAAGCCTTGGTGAAGCTTATCGAAAAAATGGGAAAACGTGAAGGTATAGGCGACATTCTAGCTGAAGGCGTGAAGTTTGCATCCGAGAAAATAGGTAAAGGTGCGGAAAAACTAGCTCAACACATAAAGGGAGTTGAAATCACTGGATACGACTTAAGATGCTTGAAAACAGCTGCCTTAGGCTTTGCAGTTTCCTTCCGCGGAGCAGACCATAACAGGCATGGAGCTTACGCCTTCGACGTTAAGGGTAAGGTCAACAGGCTAAAGGCTGAAAAGGGTAGAGGGAAAATGGTTAAGGAAATTGAAGATGTCTACACAATAATTGACTCAATGATTATATGCAAGTTTTCAAGAGGCACATACTACAAGGAATTTGAGGATTTGGCGAAGCTTTACACTTTAATTACAGGCTTTGAAACGACACCGGAAGACATGCGCGTTAAAGGTGAACGAATAAACAACCTTGCAAGAATCATTAACGTGCGAGAAGGCCTAAGCAGGAAAGATGACACATTGCCCTACAAGGTTATGCATTATCCAGTACCAGACGAAGGTCCATCGAAGGGAGCCTATGTAAGTCAAGAAGAGCTTGACTTGCTATTGGACGATTACTATGAAGCTAGAGGATGGACCAAGGAAGGAGTACCAACAGTTGAAAAGCTCAAAGCTTTAGGCATGGATGACTTAATCCCAATTGTTGAAGCTAAAATCCGAAAAACCTAATGGAGGCACAGGCATGGTTAAAATTCACGAAAGAAGGTTCGTTTCAGCCGATCCGGATAAGTGTGTAGGATGCCAAGTCTGCGAATACATATGCGCTTGGAACAAGGAGAAGTCCTTCAACCCGTTAAAGTCGCGTATAAGAGTTGTAAGACTAAACCCGCTTGTTAACATTTCAATAACTTGTAGACTTTGTGAGGAACCGCCCTGCGCAGCTGCATGTCCGAGAGATGCCTTAACCCAGTCTGATGAGAACGGAACAATAATTGTGGACGAGGACAAATGCAATGGCTGCGGATGGTGCATAGAGGCCTGTGACTATGGAGCCATTTCACTGCATCCTGAGAGGAAAGTAGTTTTCGTCTGTGACTTATGTAAAGACAAGCCAGATGGACCTCAATGTGTCAAATGGTGCCCAGAAGAAGCATTAGACCTTGTCACGGCAGATGTTCTAGCCCAGAAAGCCAGAATAACGGCGACGAAGAAGCTTTTCCAAGAAGCATTAAAAGTGACGCCGCCGACATAAAACTCTTCCCCCATTTTTCATGTTAGAACCAATTTTGTGGAAGCCTGATTTAGTAATTAACGCTTAAGATTTCCATTCGCCGACATTGCCATGGGAATCAAGGTAAAACGGTGCGTAGAATCTTTATGATTCTACGCTTCGCAGCTGCAACTTCCATGGATAAATTCTCTCCAAAATCTGTTTGTTTGGGTTCAATCAATAAAAGCGCTATTTTGGCCCTTGTTGTTCTGATGATGTATTCGCAGAAAACTCTAAGCGGTAGCATGTGGGTTGAGATGGGAGGAAAAACCTTAAGATGTTTCGGCTTCACGAGCCTGTATTCACCTGGCTTTAAGCCCATTACTGCAGCATCTATTAAAAGCACATGGGAAGGGTTAAAGTCTACTATATGCTGAATGTAACTTTCGGGAACAGTTTCACATTCAATAAGGTAAACTTTATCTGAAGCCTTCCCTCGCAATTCCCGAACAATTTCCACTCCGATAAAATCATCCATGCGAATAGGGTTTCCAATGCCGGCTACAACGACCCTTTCTACGCCTGAAAACCATTTTTTTAAATCTTTTTTAACTGTGTTTTCTTCTTCCAACAGAATTCTCCAAAAATAAAAGTGGGGATGGAACGGAAAATTATCTCTGCATAGTTTTAATCAGTTTTCCTTCATGATTATAAATTTCCAACGTAAGGGGCAGCTGTCCAATTGCGAAGTGTGTGGCGCATCCAAAGCACGGGTCATAGGCTCTGAAAGCCATTTCCACCATGTTAAGCAAGCCTTGGTCAACCTTGCCGTTGTGAATCAAACCCTTAGCTGCGTTGCGTACAGACATGCTTATCGAAGGTGCATTATTTACGGTAGCCACAACAAGGTTAACATCCTTAACCAACGCGTTCTCGTCTAAAACATAATGGTGGATAAGTGTTCCTCGTGCAGCTTCGACGATGCCTACGCCTTCCCCAGGTTTTCCAGGCTTGTTGCGCACGTTTTTACTTGTTATTTCAGGGTCTCTGACAAGCTCAACGGCACGTTCAGCCGCGTATAAAAGCTCTATAAGCCTTGCCCAATGATAAGCCAACGTGTTGTGGATAGGTTTACCGCCTAATATGGAGTACATCCGTTCATATTCAGCTTGAGCCAAAGGGGTTGCCATTCCATCTGCGGCGTTAAGTCTTCCCAAAGGTCCAACGCGATATACGCCGTTGTCTACACCATCCACAAAGCCTTTCCAACCAACTTTTTTCAAGCATGGAAGTTTAACGTAAGTCCATGGTTCCACATGTTCTTCTATAACGTCTAAATATTCTTTTGGAGAGAATTTGACGAACTCTCTTCCATTTGGATCCACTACTCTGACGTTCCCGTCGTAGAAGCTTACCTTGTTGTTTTCATCCACTAGGCCCATGTAATAGGTTTTAAGCGTATATGGCTCACTCTTTATTAAGCTTACATAGTTTGTGTTTTTAAGAACTATGTCGTCGAATAGTTTAAGCGAAAACTTAGCAAACTCGACGAAGCTTATCGCCATTTTTTCAATTTCCAGCCTTTCCTCCTCTGAAATTGCTCTAGCAAACCCGCCTGGGATACCTGCGCTCACAGGATGTGTTGCTTTACCGCCTAAAATTTCGGTTATTTTCTGACCATAAGCCCTATGCTTTATAACTTCTTTGCCTATTTCGATGCCTGCCTTTTCAATGACGCCTAACACGTTGCGTTTTTCTGGCGGTGCGTCAGGTCCAACAACAAAGTCTGGACCGCCTAAATAGTAGAAGTGTAATGTATGGTCGTAAAGGTAATAGCCACAATACATGAGTTCCCTAAGTTTTTTAGCCGGCTCAGGCGGCTCAACATTGAAAGCTGCATCCAAAGCTTTGGCGCTGGCCATGTGATGTGCTACAGGGCAGACTCCGCATATGCGGGGTGTTATTATAGGCAGATCCTCGGCTCTGCGACCTTCGCAGAATTTTTCAAATCCTCGAAGCTCTGGAACTTGAAAATAGGCCTCATCAACGTCACCCTCATCATTTAGGAAAATAGTTATTTTCCCGTGGCCCTCAAGCCTTGTTATAGGGTTTATAACTATCTCTTTCATTTGTGCATCATCCTCCTTCTCAAAATCGAGTTTGCTAATGAGTACTTGTAGAAAGTCCCAACTGGATCAACCACCTGGTCGATTACTTTTGGTTCTGAGGCTATCGATGCGAAGGCACTTATCATGGCTGCACCCTGATCCGCCACTCTTGGAGTTGACCCTCCACATCCAGTACACGGTATATTCGCCTTCAAGCATTGAGCAGTGCATCCGCCTCTGGTGGCTGGCCCCATACATATTACGCCTTGATCTAAGAAGCATGTTTTGAAATCATCTTCTATCTCGTAGATTCTCTTAACTTGTGCGACTTTGCGATCTTTCTTCTCCCTAGGACACTCATCGCAAACAGATTTATTATGAAGAAAGCTGGCGCCTCTAGGCGGAAGTTTACCGCTTAATATTGCTTCTAAAGCATCAATTATTCTGGGAACTGGAGGTGGGCATCCGGAAATAAAGTAGTCTACTTCGACTGTTTGCGCTAAAGTTTTGACAGTATCATAAAATTCTGGAAGCTCAAGTTCGCCTTGCGGTACTCGGAAACGAGTTTGAGGTATTACGCGTCCCGGATTTATTGTTGACGGAGTCTCAAAATAGGCTCTTTCAAAGATTTTTTCTCGGTTCCATAGGTTTCCAAGACCTACAACGCTTCCATCGCACGCGCATGAACCAAAGGCTACAAGCACCTTTGACTTCTGCCTAAGAAGCTTTGCCATATGCTCGTTTTCTTCGGTTCTAATGGCGCCGTTAAAGAAGCAGACATCTATGTATTTGTCAGGCATAGCCTCAACATCTTTATATTTGATGTCTAAGGCCACTGGCCAGAAGACTAAATCTGCCTTTGCTATCACATCTAAGATTTTTTCATTTACGTCTAAAACAGCGATTTCACAGCCTCCACAGCTTGCAGCCCAGTAGAATGCGAATTTTAGCTTCTTCTCCATTTCATCACCGTTTTGATGATTTAATAAACTTACAATATTGCAACTTCTATGATTTAAATTTAGTTGTAGAGTAAATAGAAAATTTATCATGAAAAGCTTTATGCTATGTCTAAGCTATACTTAACAATACAAACCCACCAGTTTGCTTTACAGTCTAAATTAACAGCGTTTGCAAAGTCACGCTTAAGTAATTGAAATAGTAACCCTCAACTACCTACGTCTCAGTTTCTCCGGATCTTTTTACGTTTGCTCCATTTTGTGGTTTAGCCTATTCCGAAGAACCTCCAGAATCTACATGTTCGTTTCCTCTTTTCAGGTTTAAAGTGCCTTTGATGGTCCCGTCTTCTTGAGCTGTTAGCGCGAAGCCCATTTTCTTTGTTAGGCTTATGGCGCGGTAGTTGTCTGGCAGCATTATAGCGTAAAGGGTTTCAACTCCCATGTCTCTTGCAATTTCAATGGCATGGTCGACCATTTTTGTGCCAAGTCCCAATCCCTGCCACGGGTCAGCCACGATGAAGGCTATTTCGCCCTTTTTTCTGTCTGGTTCCAGGCTTACCCTTACAACGCCAAGTATCCGTCTGCGTTCTTCCTCGTTCAGTTCAGCCACTATGGCTATTTCCCTATCGTAGTCAATGTTGCAGTAGCGCACTCTCACTTCATGAGGCGTATCTTTTATTATCTGGAAAAACCTGTAGCGGATAGATTCTTCAGAGAAGTTTTGGAACATTTCAAGCCAAAGAGGTTCGTCTTCAGGCTTTATGGGTCTTAGCAAAACCGTTCTGCCGTCTCGAAGCTTCCATAAAGTTTCATATTTTTTTGGGTAGGGACTAATTATAAGGTGTTGGTGAGGTTCCACTTTTTGGAATATTAAGTCTTTATCTATGAGTATACGTGCATCTAAAACGGAAGCCTCTTTCTCATTTATCAGCAGCGGGTTAATATCTGCTTCCTTTATTTGTGGAAAATCCACAATCATCTGGGAAAAGCGTACGAGGGTTTCCTCTAGAAGTTTCATGTTGGCTGGCGGCATGTTTCTGTATCCTTTAAGAAGCTGGTAGACTTTTGTTTCCTCAATTAACCGCCTTGCCAAAGTTTGGTTAAGGGGAGGGATTCCTATAGCATAATCTTTAAAGAGTTCTACACCTATGCCGCCCATTCCGAACAATATTACAGGTCCGAAAATAGGGTCTTTTTTGGCGCCTATTATAACTTCGTATCCTTTCTTTTTAACCATAGGTTGAACTGTGACGCCGAATATTTCAGCATTCGGATTATACGCCTCTGCATTTTTGATTATCCGTTCAAAAGCTTCCCTAACTTCTTCTTCGCTGTTCAGGTTTAGGGCAACGCCTCCTGCTTCAGTTTTATGTGTTATTTGCGGAGAAAGAATCTTCAATACTACTGGATACCCGATTTGAGAAGCGTTCAATACGGCTTCATCCGGTGTTTTTGCAACGTAAGTTTTTACAACTGGAAAACCATAATATTCTAAAAGCTTTTTAGACTCCGCTTCTGTTAGCAACTCTCGGTTTTCCACAGCGGCTTTCCGCATAGCTACAAATATAGGGTTTTTGGGAGGCGAAATGTCAATTGGCAGTTCTTCTGGAGTTTCATAAAGCAGTTCAAGGTTTCGCCTGTACTGATACATGTAAAGATATGTTTTCACGGCTTGCTCAGGTGTGTAGTAAGTTGGAATTCCGTTTTCGTTTAAAATGAGGTTTGCCTTTTCCACAACCTCACCGCCCATGAAAGAGGTTAAAACTGTTTTATTGCGGTGTCTCTCATTTTTACAAACTTCTGCAACAGCCATAGCTATTTCAACAGGTTCTGCAACAGCCTGTGCAGTGTAAATAATCAGCACACCGTGTACATTCTCATCTCTGAGACAAGCTTCTAGAACTGCTTTGTAACGTTCAGTGTCAGCGTCTCCTAAAATGTCAACAGGGTTTCCTCGGCTCCAGTAACTGGGAAGAATGCTGTTTAAGGTTTCCATGGTTTGGGAGCTTAATATTGCAAGTTTTCCGCCTCTGGCGATAAGAGCATCTGTAGCCATAACTCCAGGGCCGCCTGCATTAGTAATTATGGCAAGGTTCTGCCCCTGTGGGATAGGTTGAAGCCCTAAAACTTCAGCACAGCTGAAAAGGTCGGCGATTTCTTCAACACGAACTATGCCGGCACGTTTAAAGGCTGCATCGTAAATGTTATCTTCTCCGGTAAGGGAGCCTGTGTGGGATGCTGCTGCCCTTGCGCTTTCGCTGAATTTTCCAGCCTTAACCACAATTATAGGTTTTGTCCTTGCAAAGTGTCTCGCAGCGCTCATGAATTTTCTAGCATCTGTTATTCCCTCAATATACATGAGGATGCTGCGTGTCTGAGGGTCAGTGCCTAAATAATCGATTAAGTCGCCGAAATCCACATCAACCATGGAACCTACAGATATAAAGTTGCTGAAGCCTATGTTTTCGCTGACAGCCCAGTCTAGAACAGCTGTGCCTAAAGCGCCGCTTTGAGAGATAAACGCGATATTGCCTGGTTTCGGCATCTTATTTATGAAAGTTGCGTTCAAACCTATACTTGGTCTTATAATCCCTAAACAGTTAGGTCCGATAATTCTAAGTCCATGCTTTTGCTTAACATTTAGGAGTTTGTCCTCTAAAGCTTTACCTTCTGGTCCAACTTCTTTAAAACCAGCGGAAATTATTATAACGCCCTTAATACCTGCTTTTCCACATTGCTCAACCACGTCTGGAACAGTTCTAGCAGGAGTAGCTATAACTGCAAGATCAACGATTTTTGGAAGTTGCTCCACATTCTGATAAGCCTTTATTCCTAAAATTTCATTTTTGCGAATGTTAACCGGATAAACCTCACCTTTAAAACTGGACTTGAGAAAGTTTTTCATTAAAGCGTATCCAACAGAGCCTTCCTCATCACTTGCACCAACAATGGCAATGCTTTTCGGATTAAAAATCCGGTCAAGATACAGAGTAACCAAGATGAGGCACCTGTATCCTTGAAGAAACAATAGCGCAGATTAAAACTTTATGCAGCAGTAATTTTAATGCCTTAGAGCGCGATGCTCTTTATATCATTGCTAAATTCAGGTTTTGTTACAGACCCTGAATTTGGCAGCTTGGGCTAGTTTATGTTGAAGGATCTGATGTCACTAGTATGGCGGACGCTGCAAAATTTAAATGCGCTGTACTAAGAGATTACTTCTTGCTCATCAAGTATTCATGTATAGCCTTAGCAGCTCGTTTTCCAGCACCCATAGCACTTATGACCGTTGCCTCCCCGGTTACAATGTCTCCTCCTGCATATACGCCTTCAATGTTTGTTTTGCCGTTCTCATCTGCCACAATTGTTCCCCATTTAGTAACGCCAAGACCTTCAGTTGTGATTTGAATTATGGGGTTCGGCGTCCGTCCAATTGCAATTACAACAGTGTCTATGTCCATGAGAAACTCTGAACCCTTAACCGGGACTGGTCTGCGTCTGCCCGACTCATCTGGTGGTCCAAGCTCCATTCGAATGCATTCCATCTGTTTAACCCAGCCTTTATCATCGCCAATGAACCGGGTTGGAGTTGTTAGAAATTGGAATCTTACCCCTTCTTCTTCAGCGTTTTCTATTTCCTCTTTACGTGCAGGCATTTCTTCCCTAGACCGGCGATAAACTATGGAGACTTCCTCTGCGCCTAGGCGTAGAGCTGACCTTGCGGAGTCCATGGCTACATTGCCAGCGCCTATAACCGCAACTTTCCTACCTACCTTTATCGGCGTGTCATATTCTGGAAACTTATAAGCTTTCATAAGGTTAACTCTTATGAGAAACTCGTTAGCAGAGTATATTCCTCCCAAGTTTTCGCCTGGCACTCCTAAAAACTGCGGCAAACCTGCACCTGTCCCTATGAAAACAGCGTCGAATCCCCGTTTAAGAAGCTCAGGAATCGTGTAAGTTCTTCCAATGAGATGGTTTGTTCGTATTTGGACGCCAAGCTTCTTTATGTAGTCAACCTCTGCCTGCACTATGCTTTTTGGCAGTCGAAACTCTGGAATTCCATATACAAGAACCCCTCCTGAAAGATGCAAAGCTTCAAAAATTACAACTTCATGTCCGAGTTTAGCCAAGTCAGCAGCCACTGTTAAACCAGCTGGACCAGCGCCTATAACCGCAACTTTCCTGCCTGTTGATGGCGAAATGTCTGGAACGTTAAAACCTCGCTCCCTCTCCCAGTCGGCGACAAACCTTTCAAGGCGGCCTATGCTGACAGGGTCGCCTACTTTGCCTAAGGCGCATTGTTGCTGACATTGTTCTTCTTGTGGGCAAACCCGCCCGCAAATTGCTGGAAGACTGTTCTTCTCCTTAATCTTTTTTATAGCTTCCGCATAATTTCTTTCCTTTATAAATTTAATGAAAGCCGGAATGTCGATTTCCACAGGGCATCCTGTTACGCATGCAGCTTTTTTACATTGCAGACACCGGTCTGCTTCAGCTAATGCTTGCTCCTCTGTATAACCCAAAGCGACTTCATTAAAGTTTTTCACTCTAACTTTCGGGTCTTGTTTAGGCATTGGTACACAGTTTTTTTGGATTTTCCGCTTGGCAGCTTCACCCACTGCAGGAGCACCTCCTTGAAGATTCCCAATGTTCCAAAGCTCTTTTTTCTTCTGCTAGAAAGCTCATCTGCCTCTTTATCAACTCTCCAAAATCCACTTTATGTGCGTCAAATTCAGGTCCGTCTACACATGCAAACTTTGTTTTGCCATCCACAGTCACTCTGCATGCACCGCACATGCCCATCCCGTCAACCATTATTGAGTTTAAACTTGCAATGGTTTTAAGGTTATACGGCCTCGTAACTTCAGCCACGGCCCGCATCATCACCGCTGGTCCAATTGCGTAAACAAGGTTGAAATTGTATCCTTTCTGGATTAGGCCTTTCAAAACGTCGCTTACAAAGCCTTTCTGCCCTTTGGTTCCATCATCTGTAGAGATGTAAATTTCATCTGAAACTTTTCCCATGTCTTCTTCAAGTATCAATAAGCTGGATGTTCTCGCACCTATTATAGATATAACATTGTTGCCTGCCTTCTTAAGGGCGTAGGCTATTGGGTATGCAGCGGCTATTCCGACACCTCCGCCGACTACGCAAACTAGGCCGTAATTCCTTATCTCACTGGGGTTCCCAAGTGGACCAGCAACGTCTAATACGGCTTCTCCTTCTTCAAGCTCCCCTAGCTTCTTAGTGGACACGCCGACTTCGAGAAAGATCAATGTTATTGTCCCTTTTTCTCTGCTCCAATCCACAATTGTTAATGGGAACCGCTCACCTTTTTCATCTACACGCAGGATAACAAATTGACCTGCTTGGGCTTTTTCAGCTATTTGCGGAGCTAAAACCTCAACCAGCTTGGTGTTTTGAGCCAGTTCCTTTTTATTAACTATCCGATACGTGTCATGGCCTCCCGTAAAGTCAACGGAAAGAAACCGAATTTAAGTATTATTAAGAATATAAAAGTTACCATTCAATAATTGCAAGATTTATTCTTTATAATAGTATGGGCGTTTAATATAGCCGTAAGCTTCAAGGGCTGCTGTTATCCCCTGCCCCACAGCTGTTCCAACCTGCTTAACCGGGTGGTTTGTAACGTCGCCTGCCGCAAATACTCCTGGAACGGTTGTTCTCTGACGGGTGTCGACGACAATGTAGCCCCGTGCATCAACTTTCACACCTGCTTCTTTTGCAAACATACTGTTGGGAGTTTCGCCGACTTGAACAAAAAGTCCATCAACAGGCAACTCTGTGGTTTTTCCAGTTTTATTATTGAACAGTACGGTTTTTTCAATTGTTTTTCCGCCTTTAATCTCTTTCACCTCAGTGTTCCAAAAAACTTCAACGTTACCTTTTTCAAGCAGAGTTTTAACACGGGTTTCTTCAGCGCGGAATGCTTCTCTTCTATGTGCAATTTTAACTTGTGAAGCCAAATCAGCCAAGTAAAGGGCTGTTGCCACGGCGGAGTTGCCTCCGCCGACAACTAGGACACGTTTGCCTTTGAAGAGGGGTCCATCACATATTCCACAGTGACTTACGCCCTTCCCCTTGAACTCTTTCTCACCTGGAACACCTAACTCGCTGTAGCCTGAGCCTGAAGCAATTATCAAAGCTGTAGCTTCGTAAACATCTTTATCTGTTTTGACAATTTTTCTATCGCCCGTTAAGTCTAAGCCTAAAGCCTTTTCAAAATTATTAATGGTTGTGCCCAATTTTCTGCATTGCGCTTCAAATTTTTGTGCAAGCTCAACCCCGCTTATTCTTTCAAAACCAGGGTAGTTCTCGATTATCGGCGCGTCTATAACACTTCCACCTGCAGTTTTCTCCTCAATGATTAAAGCTTTCAGTCCGCTTCTGGCAGCATATATTCCAGCTGTTAGGCCAGCTGGCCCGGCGCCGATGATTATTAGCTCCCATGTTTCCATTAAGGGTTCCTCTTTTAATCGTCTTCGTATTCCCTTTCGCCTATTTCTGTTTTGAAGCATTCATAACATAAGCCGTCACAGACCTCGTATTCTTCCCTTGAAATTATTCTTCCACAAGTCAAACAGTGATGGAATACCTCATCTTCATCGTCAACTCCGGCCATTTTGCAGACCTCAGATATGGTTTATGCGTCAAAAATTATAAGGCTAGTGTCAGCAGCTCAGCAATGTCCATAACTTGGATTTTTCCTTCATTTCCGGTGGTTTTAACAGCATCTTCCATTGTCAACATGCAGAAGGGACAGGCTACGGCTAATATGTCTGCGCCGCGGTCGACAGCCTCTTTAACTCGAATTTCCGCTAGACGCGGTCCCGGAATGTCAACCCACATTCTTCCGCCTCCACCTTCGCAGCATAGGCTTCTGCTTCTTGAACGGTCAAACTCTAGAAGCGTTACGCCTTTTATGCTTTCAATAACCTTTCGAGGTTCATCGTAAATATTGTTTTGTTTGCCGAGGTAGCATGGGTCATGGTATATAACCTTTTTATTAAGCTCTTTTGATGGCTTAAGCCTGCCGTCTTCAATCATTTTTGCGAGAAGCTGCGTGTGATGTTGAACTTCGAAGCTTGTCTGGTTATATTTGTTTTTAAAAGCGTTGAATCCGTGTGGGCAACTTGTTACAACATGTTTAATGCCATATTTATTGAATAAATTCATGTTTTCTTCAACGAGGAAATCGTAAAGTCCTTTTTCACCCATGCCGTACACTTCGCCGCCGCAGCAGTTTTCCTCTTCTCCTAAAACTCCAAAATTCAGCCTAGACTTTTCGAAACATTGTACAAGGCTTTTAGCCACGTTTTGAACCCGCATGTCGTACGCTGATGTGCATCCCACATAGTAGAGTATTTCAGCACCTTGCGAAATATGTTTAACGTTTAGGTTTTGGCTCCATTCTGCACGTTTTCCACGAATTCTTCCCCATGGATTTCCGTTTTTGAACACGCTTTCTAAAGCGTCTCGAAGAGTGGGAGCAACTTGACCCTCTTCAACAGCCATGCTTCTAATGTCTATAATAAACTCGTATGGGTTTAGATCTTTGGGACAGCGAACCCCACATGTTGAGCATGTAGTGCAACTCCAAAGCTCGTTAGGCGGATGCATGCTAAGCTTACCTAAGACGGAGACTTCCCGCATGTATCTCCTCACGTTCAGGTTGGCTTTTTTGGCAACTGGGCAGCTTCCCGTGCACGTACCACATTGAATACACTCTAGAAGTTTATGCTTTTGAACAAGCTCTTGAAGGTTCATTTTACATCACTTTCAACGAAAATGAGGGGTAAGATTTTAAAAGGCTTTTCCCCTTTATGGGTCTAAACAATCATCCAACTGGAGAGAATTCGCCCATGACGGAGATAGAGGAAAAAAATGTTAAAGCAAAACGCATAGGCATTTTCGTCTGCGAATGCGGAGGCAACATCGGAGACGTTGTTGACGTTAAATCTGTTGTTGAAACTGTAAAGAGCTGGGAAGGCGTTGCAGTAGCAAAATACCATAAATATTTATGTTCAAAACCAGCGCAGGAAATGATCGCGGAGGCAATAAAGAAAGAAAATCTGGAGAGGGTTGTTGTCGCTTCTTGCACACCTAGAATGCATCTCGCTACCTTCCAAAGCGTCTTAGAAAGAGTTGGGTTAAACCCCTACATGCTTGAATTTGTGAACATAAGGGAGCAAGACTCATGGGTTCATGGGCCGAAGCCAAGTTCTGAGGCAACACGGAAAGCAGTAAGCCTAATAAGAGGCGGCTATGAACGAAGCCTAGAACTTGAACCGTTGGAAACCATAAGCGAAAAAGGTTCAAGGGAAATACTTATAGTGGGCGGTGGAATAGCAGGCATAATGGCTGCACTCCAGCTGGGATATCTAGGCTATAAAGTTCACCTCGTGGAGGCAAAGCCCAGCATAGGAGGTAACATGGCTAAACTTACAAAGGTTTTTCCAACACTTGACTGTGCCCAATGCATATTAACGCCTAGAATGGCAGAAGTTGGAAGAAATCCAAACGTGAACCTTTTGACATACGCTGAAGTGCAGGATGTTAATGGTCGCCCTGGAAATTATAAAATTCGCGTTTTCATGAAACCGAGAGGCGTTGACGTTGAAAAGTGTAGAAACTGCGGTGTTTGTGCAAAAGTATGTCCAATAACAGTTCCAGACGAGTTTAACGAGGGCATTTCTCAGCGGAAGGCAGCTTACATCGAATTCCCGCAAGCAGTTCCATCAGCGTACGCTATAGACTTTAAAGCTTGTACGAAATGTGGAAAATGTGAGAAGCTCTGTCCAGCAAAGGCCATAAACTTAGACGATAAAGGCAAAATTGTCGAATTGAACGTTGGCGCAATAATATTGGCTACAGGCTACAAACTCTTCGATGCGAGGAAACTGGAGAACTATGGTTACGGAGTGTACAAGGATGTAATAACAATGATGGATTTGGAAAGATTAACTTCGGCAACTGGACCTACCGGCGGGTATGTTAAAAGGGCTGACGGAAGTGACGTGCGTAAAATTGCCATTGTGCTTTGCGCTGGATCAAGAGACAAAAACTACATTCCTTACTGCAGTCGAATATGCTGCATGTACGCCCTTAAACAGGCATTTGTGCTTAAGAAAATGCTGGGTGTAGACGTCACAGTTTACTATACAGATATCAGGGCGACTGGAAAGGGCTATGAAGATCTCTACTGGCGAGATCAGGAAGCTGGAGTTTTGTTTATTCGTGGAAAAGTTGCTGAAGTGTGGAAAAACAATAGCGGCAGAATGGTCGTTCAAGCTGAGGACACACTTACAGGCGAAACAAGAGAAGACGAATTTGACATGGTGGCGCTAGCAACACCCATGGTTCCGCCGGACGAATTGAAAGAGCTTGCGGACAAAATGAAAGTGTCGCTTGGCGAAGACGGTTTCATCACAGAGAAACATCCGAAACTTGATCCTGTAGACTCTCTTGTCACAGGAATCTTCGCTTGCGGATGCGCTTTAAGCCCAAAAGACGTGCGGGACACTGTTTCAGATGCGCTGGGAGCAGCGGCAAGGGCCGCGCTATTCCTGAAAAGCGAGTATGTAACTACAAGTCCAGAGAAAGCCTTCGTCATAACCGACCTTTGCAACGGTTGCAGTGAATGCCTAAAAACATGCCCCGTGAACGCCATAACAATATGTGAAGGCAAAGCTAAAATTGACCCATTCCAATGCACAGGCTGCGGTGCATGCATCCCCATATGCCCGAAAGAAGCCATAGACTTCAAGAACGCGACTTCAAAGCAGATAAATGCTACAATAAGAGGGTTGTTAGCTGACAAAACGCCGGAAGAAGTCAGAATAATAGCCTTCGTTGACAAGAACGTAGGGTACACAGGCATGGACTTCTTAGGGCTTGACCGCACAAACTATCCTGAGAACATCCGCATAGTAACGGTTCCCTCCACGGCTATTCTCGGAAAGAAACACCTTCTAACAGCTTTCGCCTACGGAGCAGACGGCGTCATGGTAATCGAGGGAAGCGAAGAAATAGATGAAAAATTCACTAAAAAACGTATGATCGAAATGGGGAAGGAGCTTTCAGCAGTCGGAATAGAGAACATGCGGTTAAGGTACAGCTATGTACCGCTGCCAGTCTACAAGAAAGCTGCAGAACTCTTCACAATGTTCACTGAAAGAATTAAAAAGTTCGGTCCTTTAAAAGAAGAAAAACGTAAGAATGTTAAACAGAAACTGCAAACATAACAAAAATGAAGCATCTCCACATTCATCAAATCCAGAAGAGTTAGACTGCACGACTTATCTTTGCAGTTTGCCGGGAGTAAAGGTTTAATGCGAGTTCCACCCTTATTTGTTGTACGGTGCTAAACGTGAGGGACCAAGTTCTCATCTTTGAAGAACAAAACCTTTAAAACCTCTAGTGGCAATTCAGAAAATTTCATGGAATTTTTAAAAAAGATCGAGGAAAAATGGAGGAAGCGTTGGAAAGACTCCAAAATTTTTGAGGCAGACCCTGACCCGTTCAGGAAAAAATTCTTCATAACCGTAGCATATCCATATCCTAACTCCCCACAGCACATAGGACACGCGAGAACCTACACGCTGGCCGACGTGTACGCTAGATACAAACGCATGCAAGGCTATAATGTTCTTCTACCAATGGCCTTCCATTACACAGGAACCCCTGTTTTGGCAATGGCAAAACGTCTAGCAGAAAATGATCAAGAATTGATAAATGATTTTATAAAAGTCTACAAAGTCCCAAAGGAAAAACTTAAAGATTTAACTGATCCATTAAACATGGCCCGCTACTTCCACGAAGAGATTAAGGAAGGAATGAAGCAGATTGGTTATTCCGTAGACTGGAGACGAGAATTCACCACTGTTGATCCTTCATACAACCGTTTTATTGAATGGCAGTTTCATAAGCTTCGCCAAAAAGGCTACATAAAACGTGGAAGCCATCCGGTTGGTTGGTGTCCAAAAGACGGAAATCCCGTAGGTCAGCATGATACGAAAGGCGATGTGGAGCCGGAAATAGGCGAATTCACATTAATAAAATTTAAGCATCAAGAATGGATTCTTCCAGCAGCCACGCTGCGACCTGAAACAGTTTTCGGTGCGACAAATATTTGGATAAGCCCAAAAGCAAAATATGTTAAAACCCTTGTTGACGGCGAAAAATGGATAATAAGCCAAGAATGCGTTGAAAAGCTAACCTACCAAAATCGCAAGGTAAGGGTCTGTGAAAGTTTCGAAGGTAAAGAGCTTGTGGGAAAAAAGGCTGAAAACCCAGCTACAAGTGAGGAAATCTACATTTTGCCAGCAGACTTTGTTGACCCGAAAAACGCCACTGGAGTGGTTATGTCTGTTCCTGGACACGCACCATACGACTATGTAGCCATCCAAGACGTTAAAAACAAACCTTCAAGGCTTTACGAATACGGGTTGACTGAAGAGGTCATAAAATCCATAGAAGTCCATTCCATAATTGATACACCACAATACTCGGAAACCCCAGCGGTGGAAGTTGTAAAGCGAATGGGCATAAAGGAGCAGACAGATAAGAAGCTTGAAGAGGCTACAAAAGAAGTTTACAGACATGAGTTCCACAATGGCAAAATGAATAAAAACGCTGGAAAATATGCAGGGTTACCTGTGGCTGAAGCAAAAGAAAAAATAAAGCAAGACTTGATAGCTGTTGGAAAAGCTGCAACAATGTACGAGCTTTTAAACAGGCCTGTAATCTGCCGTTGCGGAACAGAATGCACAGTGAAAATCTTTGAAGACCAATGGTTTATAGATTACGCCGCCCCTGAATGGAAAGCCTTAGCCCACAAATGTCTTCAAAGCATGAAAATCTATCCGGAGGAACTTCGCATGGAATACACGCATGTGATAGACTGGCTTCATGAAAAGGCATGTGCACGGAAATCAGGTTTAGGAACAAAACTGCCATGGGACAATGAATGGATCATAGAATCCCTATCAGATTCTACAATATACATGGCTTTCTACACCATAATTCGACATATAAAAGAGCATAAAATCCAGCCTAACCAGCTAACAAACGAAGTTTTCGACTACATATTCCTCGGAAATGGAAATGCTGAAGAAATAGCTGAAAAAACGCAGGTAAGCGCCGTTTTGCTTGAGAGTATGCGACGAGAGTTCCTATACTTTTACCCGCTTGACAGTAGACATTCAGCTCACGAGTTAATCCCAAACCATTTAACCTTCATGATATTCAACCATACAGCCATATTCCCAGAAAACTTATGGCCTAAACAAATAGTGACAAATGGACTCGTAACAATGGAAGGAGCAAAAATGAGTAAATCCTTCGGCAACATAATACCTTTAAGAGAAGGCCTCGCCAATTTTGGGGCGGACCCAATAAGGCTAAGCGTGCTTGCAACAGCTGAACTCTTACAAGACGCTGATTTCAGTCCAGCCGTTGCAAAAGCAATGAGAGACAAACTTGAACGCTTCTACAACGTTGTTACCAAAACAGCCTGGAACCATGTTAAAAAAGAACAGGGCGCAGAGACTTTGACAACAATTGACATGTGGATGCTAAGTCGACTTCAGGAACACATAGAAAAAGCGACTGAAGCTATGGAGAAGCTAGAAGTTCGTAAAGCAATCCACACAATATTGTTCGAGTTGGAACAAGATCTTCAATGGTATCAAAAACGCGTAAAAACATCTGAGGAGCATGCAAACACAAGCGTAATAGGCGAAGTATTAAAAACTCAGATATTAATGCTTACACCCTTCGCTCCACATCTATGTGAAGAATTATGGGAAATCATAGGTGGTGAAGGTTTCGCGTCCCTAGCTACATGGCCGAAAACAGATGAGACGAAAGTAAACGTAAAAGCTGATGAATCTGAAAATTTGATAATGAAGGTGCTTGAAGATACGCGTAGCATAATAAAGGCGACAAGATTGAAGCCTGAAAAAGTGTTCTATTACACTGCTGCTTCATGGAAATGGAAGGTCTATCTAAAAGCCATTGAAAAATCAATGGAAGGAAAAATTACACAGAGCATTCTAATCAAAGAGGTTTTGAAAACTCAAGATTTAAAAACTAAAGCCAAGGAGGTTGCAGAGTTCGCTAACAAAATTGTTGACGAAATCAACCAAATGCCAACTGAAAGAAAGAGCAGATTAATCTCTATTGGATCAATAAACGAGGCACAGGTTTTGGAGAAGGCAAAAGGGTTTCTAAAAAGCGAGATAAAAGCTGAAATCATAGTTTATGCTGAAGAAGAAGCCGAAAGCTTTGATCCAAAGAATAAGGCTCACCTAGCAAAACCATGGAGGCCAGCAATATACATTGAATAATTAAGAATTGGGTCTGCCAAAATTTTGGTTTTTACCCTTTTTCGTTTTGTCAAAGGTTTATTAGGTAAAGCTATATTCAGCTTTTCACTAAATCCAGAAGAAGGGTCCGTGGCGCAGCTTGGACGAGGGTGAAATCCAAAAAGCGCGTCGGCCTTCTAAGCCGGAGATCCCGGGTTCAAATCCCGGCGGACCCGCCATCTTCTCAGGATTTATGGTTTACGCGCTCTTCATAAAGGAGCATGTAGACAGTTTATGTACGCAATCTATGCCCGAGTGGCAATATGATAGCCTGCGAGCAAATCCCGGTTACACTGGGGACAACTTTTAACAAGCCCAAATTTTGAAACTTTCTCACCTACTTTAGCCTCAACTTCAGCTAAAACTCCCATCCATGAACTCCCACAAGTTGAGCATACGTAAACAGGCATCATGCTTCTACTTTTGGCCTGCCTATAAGAAAAATAGCCTAAAACAGTTATTGCAATTATGGCTACCAGAATTGAACCAAAAACTATCCGTATAAAAGTCCAGTAGGGAATAGCCCAGTTTAGACTGAAGACAAGGTTGTAATCGTAAAGAGTGTGATGAACCACCCAGTCTAACTGCAAAAGGACAATTAACCCTAAAATCAGAATTCCATCAACTAACAGAAACGGAATAAACGCATGCCCACTTTTATAATTCATAAACCTTTCCCACAAAATAAGAAAAAGGACATACTAAAAAAACTTGCTACGTGCAGGGCATTTTTGAAGACTTTTAGAAGCGTATAGTCAAACCATCTATCAAAACGATTGGAATAGCCTGCCGTAAAAACGTTTGATTACCTTTTCGGATAACAAATCTCACCTCAACTGAGTGGAATGTTTTGCCTCCACTCTTGTCCAGTCAAAATTCCCATTAAGGCCAGAAATCTAAAGATGCCGTTAAGATGCATTCTTCTAGCTAAACAACTTTTAAGCCTGAAGTTTTAATATTTATTACGCTATCCAGATTTTAAATTCATAAAAGTTTTTGGTGTTTAAGCTGAACATTTATTGATGTCGAAATTTGATAAGAATATATCGGTACTTTTTCTTTCCCTAGCAGCTGTGTTTGGGTTTGCTGTTGAGGATGCACTGGCCACGGCTGCAAGTTTTACCGTGAATGGCGGTGGGGAGGTAACTAAGTTCATGGATCTGACGGTTGAAGATCGTGTTTTTATAAGGTTTAATGTTGTTGGATTGCCTGATAATACCGTGGATTTTTCCATTGTTTATCCTAATGGTACTTTGAGAGATTTTGGTCTTGTTGGCGATTTTTCTTTTAGTTTTGTATGCGATGTTGAAGGTCGCTATGTTTTGCAGTTTTCAAATGTTTATTCTTCCGGCGAAAAGTTTGTCAGTTTGGATTACGAGATTGAACATTATGTTTTCGGGTTACCGGAGATGCTTTTCTTAACAGTAGTTATTGTAGTGGTTTGTGTTGCTGCAGTTGCGGCTTTTGTTTTAATGGGGAAGCCGCGGTGATTTCGAATGTAAAGTGTTCGTGGATTCGAAACCTTTACAGCATAGCCTGTAAAGTTCTAGAATGATAGAAGTCACGCTTGCTGTTCCAACTTTTATCCTAACGGTCTTCTTTCTGGAATAAGCTTTGTATTCTCTAGACCGCTTATCCTTCTGTCTTGTAAATTTTGCAGAGGAGCGCGGTTAAGGGCCAACCGCCTATTTCCTTGCTGCAGTATTCAGGGTCATCGGGGCATATGATGTTAACATTAGAGTCCCAGAGGCCGTGGAGGTCCGGGTCTTCGCCTGTCTTTTCAGGGAACCACCATCCGTGTTGGACATGAACCATCTGCAAGTGTACTTCTTCGTTTAACCTGGCCTTCTGTTTAATTCTACCTCTCAATGTTTGGATCCATACCCAATCCCCGTTTTTCACGTTTAACTTCTTTGCAGTTTCAGGATGAATGTCAACTATTGGCTCTGGAAAAGCTTCGCGGGCTGAACGTATCTGCCTAAGCTCTGAGTGGTACATGGGAAGAAATCGGCCTCCTGTATTTAAGATTAAAGGGTAATCTTTGGCTATGTCTGGCGCGCTTACCGGAGTTTCAGGCGGCTCGATATAGCTTGGCAACGGGTCATAGCCAAGTTTTTCGAAGATATGAGAGTAAATTTCTACTTTTGCTGACATAGTTGCGAAACCGTATTTTTCATATTTCCTATATTCTGGAGGTGCAAATATTTCATATTTTTCCACAAGCTCTTTAAAGGTTATATCAAGAGGTTTAAGCCTGTAATCACACATTTCTTCAGCAGTTTTCCAAGGCCAGTACTCCTCTTGGTCAAGTCTTAGGCCTAACCCACGCCAGAACTCGTAATCGCTGCGTCTTTCGTAAAGAGGTTCTAAGGCTTTTGGGCAGGCGAAAACCCTGGGTCCAGCTATTGCCACATCATCTCTTTCAAGGGTTGAAGCTGCTGGAAGAACATAATCTGCAAGCTCAGCTGTCGGCGTCATATAATACTCCATGACCACAAGCAGTTCCAAGTGTTTTAAAGCGTGGTATACAAGTTTTGTGTTAGCCAAGGACATTAGCGGGTTTCCACCTACAACAATCATAGCCTTAACCGGGTAAGGCTTTCCATCCATCACGGCTTCCCATATGGCTCTCGGATTTGCTTGAGCAGTCATTTGAGCAGATGGAGGTTTCACGTAAGTCTGAGATGCTTTACGTATGGCGTCGTTTATAAGTTCCCATCCTTGAAAGCTGAAAAGTCGATATTTGTCACTGCCAAGCTGTTTCCTCCTTTGTTCAGTAGGCAACATTTCGTTAAGCTCCATTTCAACATCTGAAACAACATCTCCAAGAGGTTTTGAAAAACCAATTATGTCGCCGCCTTTCACGTCTAAGTTTCCCGTAATTGCGCGGAGAATGCTTCTTGCTCTTACTGCGTTTGAAAGGTTTACCCCCTGCTTGTCACAACCTAAGCCCCAGGTTAAAGCTGCCGGTTTAATAGTGGCATACATCCGTGCGCCTTCCAAAATTTTATCTTCAGGAATCCATGTGACTTCGGAAACTTTTTCAACAGAATAGGCTGCAACATGCTCTTTCAGCTTGCCAAATCCAACAGTCCACTTTTCGACAAATTCCCTGTCATAAAGCCCTTCATCAATGATTATCTTAATCCAGCTTAACATTAATGCAGCATCTGTGCCTGGTCTGATTTGAAGCCAAAGATCAGCCATTTTCGCCTCCCTGGTAAGTCTAGGATCCACAACAATTAATTTCGCACCCCTGTTTTTCGCTGCCACAATCTCATTCCATTCTGGAATCGGGACAGACTCTGAAGGAGAATGTCCCCATAACACAATACAGGCAGCGTTACGGATGTCGCTGTGAGCCATGGAACCGTAAGTGGCTGATTCAATTGAGACGCTTGGACAGTGACATATCGCTCCTGGACCAGTTGTGTTAGGGGAACCGAGAAGGTTAAAGAAACGTTTGCTTGCCCAACTGTACGTTCTATAGGTGCCGCCGCAAAAAACAATTGACTCAGCGCCAAATTTCGCTTTAATCTCCTTAATTTTTGCAGCTATCCCGTCTAGAGCTTCACTCCAAGAAATTCTTTCCCATTTCCCTCTTCCCCTTTCTCCAATCTTTTTTAACGGAAAATTAACCCTGTCAGGATGATAAAGATGTTCAAGAATCAACCTGCCTCTACTACATATGGCGCCTCTATTTACAGGATGCCGAGGGTCGCCAACAACCTTGACAGCCTTACCGCCCTCAAAATAGACAAGCAATCCGCATCTTGTATGGCAGGGTCCACACCAACCTCTCCTAACTTCAGGATTAGACAATGAGTACACACCAATTAAAATAAGTATGTAACAGAAATAAAACTTCCTATACGTATGTCAAGTCTCTTCTAAAATCAAGCTAGCAGAACGTGTGGACGAACTTCAGAAATCTCATCTTTTTAACATCCACAGTGTTTTCCCAAACAGGTAATCCTGCCAAGGCGGACGGCCTCTGTTGCAAACCTTAATTAGGGGTTTATTTAAAAAGGTTGAAAACAGCCACTTAGTGTCTTTCTATCTGGCTAAGTATCTCCATGAGAGCACTATGCCTATTGTGGCGAGAACGGTTGCAAATATACCTAGACACGTGAAATCCGTCAGTAGTGCTGATGCATCTAGTGGCAGTATTGTGAGATTTCTAAGCGCGTCTGTCAAGTATGTCAGCGGGTTTCCGCGGGCTATGGTTTGCATCCAAGGCGGCATAAGAGAAACGGGGAAGAAATTGTTGCTTGCAAACATTAACGGCATGGTTATTAAGCTTACAAACTGCATAGGCCTTTCCATCCTGGTTGACCTAATAGAGAACGCGAGGAAAATAGATGACAGTCCTACACCTAACAGGAATATTGCAGCGTAAACTCCAAGCATGTTAAGCAGCGTGAAGTTTGAGCTAAGTTTCAGCCCAAGCAGATACGCCAATGTCAGAATCACAGTGGCCTGGAACATTGCCCTGAAAGTTGCGTTGAGAATTTTCGCGAATATTATTGCTGCACGTGAAACTGGAGTGCTTATAACCTTGTCTAGGAAGCCTAAACGTCGGTCCCAGACTATGGACATGCCGCTGAACATTGTTGTGGTCATCACGATCATCGAAATCATGCCTACAGCCATATAGCTGAAATAGTCTGTAACTCCGAAAGTGTTTTGCATGACGTTTGCACCCATGCTGTCGAATATTTGTGAAAGCGCTGTGCCGTCGAGAATCACGTTGGCGCCAGGAGGTGAAAGAACAGCGCCGCTTGGGATGGGTATTTGCGGTGGCAAGTTTAGGTTGTTTGCTGAAAACAGTTCTCGAATGTTCATTGATTTTCCTAAGAGTCCCATCCATATTAAGGGTTGAAGCACAAACATTACCAGCATGACTGGATCTTTAAGCCATTTTTTTAATTCTCTAATGGTTAAGGCCCACAAGCCTCGGGCTAGACTTGGGCGGCATTCATTTATTGTTATGCTCATCTTCCCCTAGCCCTCCTAAGCATGATTCTTTGTGTTATATGGGATTCTCTGGATTCCTCTGTGTCGCGGATTCCTCTGCCGGTATATTCCAAGTAAACTTCGTTTAGTGTTGGTTCAGTAAGTGAAAGTCTTGTAACCGTGTAGCCTTTCTTCCGCAATGCTTCAATTATTAGTGGAGCGATTATTTCCCCAGACTCAACTTTGATTCGATACGTCTCGTTCTCTTTTCTCACTTCTTTGACGTGCTCAACGCTTCGAATAATGTTGGCGGCATCTACGTTTTCCTTTATGCTTATGGTTATTATGTCGCCGCCTAAGCTGTCCTTAAGCTCGCTTGGAGTTCCTGTTACAATTATTTTGCCATGGTCAATTATGGCTATGCGGTTGCAGAGAGCATCTGCCTCCTCTAAATAATGGGTTGTCATGAAAAGCGTCATGCCATACTCCTTCTTTAAACGTCTAATGTAATCCCATGTTGCAGCCCTCGTCTGCACGTCTAAGCCTAAGGTCGGCTCATCTAGAAAGAGCACTCTTGGCCGATTGATCAGCCCGCATGCAAGTTCGAGTCTTCGCCGCATGCCGCCTGAATAGGTTTCAACCCTCTTGTCTTTAAATTCTTTCAACTCTACAAGTTCAAGAAGTTCCGCCGCGCGTTTTTTGGCTATATCTCGAGGTATCCCATACAAATCTGCACATAACATTATGTTTTCTGTCCCCGTTAAATCCTCGTCCGCCGTGTATTCTTGTGGAACTACGCCTATTACCTTCCTAACCTCATTCGCTTGCCTTACAACATCGTAGCCAAGCACTGAGGCTTTACCTTCAGTAGGTTTCAAAACAGTTATCAGCATGTTTATTGTTGTTGTTTTGCCTGCGCCGTTAGGTCCTAAAAAACCGAATACTTCGCCCTCATGCACGCTGAAGTTAACATGATCGACAGCAATTAGGTTTTTGTTAAAAATCTTTGTTAAACCTTCAGCCTTAATCACATCTTCAGTCATTTGTTTTCACCATGCAGTTTTATGTCTATTTCTTCAAGCTTTCTAGCTGTTTCGTTTAAAATCTTCACAGCCTCTTTTATGGCTTGACGTGAAAACTTCTCTTCAAGACTTATGCCGAGGCGGAATAAAGATTGCAACAAGCGCCTAAATGAATCTCGAACTTCAGCAGCCTCCTCTGGAGGCACGCGTAACCAAAGTGATTCGATAATAGGGTGGGCAAAGAGCTTTCTGCCTGTTCGGAAATGAACGCGCACTTTCCGCTGTTCCTCGAGAAGCGTTTTTCCTTTATCTGTAAGCATGTAACGTTTTATTCCGGTTTCTTCAGCAGGCACCTCCTTTATGTAGCCGTTGTCCTGAAGCCAAGCCAACAACGGGTAAACAGAGCCAGGGCTAGGCTTCCAACACCCATTAGTACGCTTCTCAATTTCGCTTATTATTTCGGAACCTGAAAGGGGTTTTTCGTTTAAAAGTTCAAGCACTTGATAGCGTAAAAACCCTTTCGGCACAGTGGCCATATGTCTTAACCAATGTCTAAACGGGGGAAGAGGCGTATGCCTTGGGCAGTCATCAAACATAGATATCACCATTGATATCAAATTTGATATTACTCCTCTTAATAAACTTTACTTAACTTAAAATCTGAAGCAGCCTAACGGTTATTTGATTATTGTTCCAATGTTTTTCCTTTCAACAGCAAGCAGAAGATTTTCTGGTTTAAACCCGTTGAGAACATGCACTTCTATGC
Organism: Bathyarchaeia archaeon; assembly: GCA_038826715.1. Classification (GTDB taxonomy): domain Archaea; phylum Thermoproteota; class Bathyarchaeia; order Bathyarchaeales; family Bathycorpusculaceae; genus JAWBOH01. Next base: position 28,732 of record JAWBOH010000019.1, read on the forward strand.
GTTTTTCCTTCAAGATTTTTATAGCTTCCGGGTCCAGGATTTGGCGGATGCCAGCCTTATGCCTATCTTCAGCCAGAAAACTTGACAAGTCTTCAAAGCTTATCCTTTCAAGCTTCACTGCATCCGCGTGTTTCCGTGGATCCTTAGTGTAGACGCCATCCTGGTCAGTAGCCTTAACAAGCATATCAGCTTTTATCTTTCCAGCTATTAAAGCTGCTACGGTATCAGTTGTCATGCCAGGTTTTAAGCCGCCTAAAACCGCGATTTTGCCCTTTTCCAAGCATTCAACAGCCTCTTCGATGCTGACTGAAACCTTTCCACAGCTCAGCTCTCTAAGCTTTTTAGCGAAAATTTGAGCGAAAAGTCTTGAAACACTGATCGCTAAATCATCCTGATCTTTCTCTTCGAGCCCTAATTCCTGAGCTATCCTTATAAAGTCTCTTGCAAGAGCCCCGCCTCCAACAACAACCGCTAAAATGTGGTTTTTCGCCCTAAGTGTTTTCAGGATTTCTACGTATTCGCCTATTAGGCGGGTGTTTACCGGCGTAGCGACAACTGATCCGCCTATTCGAATAACTATTTTCATCGTTTTCGCTTTCCTTTAATATAGGATAGGAAAAGCTTTAAGCCTTAAAAGAATTTATCTAGTCCAAGTTGGTCTCTGGCTGTTTTCACTTCAATGTTTTCGCCGAAGATTATCCGCGTTCCATCTTGAGCTGCGACTGTAGGTATTCCAGTTTTCTTCTCGATGAGTTTTGCTTCTCCATTCGGCCCTTTGGACAACATTTGCATACCGAAATGAGTTAAAACAACTTGCTCTGGACGTGTTTCCTCAACTATTTTTAAGGCATCGTCAGTTGTCATGTGTCCCTTCCACGGTTTTCCAGCTGGACGCAGAATACAGAGCATTAATAATCTAACATTCTCATAATGTTTCCCAATATCCTTAAAGTATTCTGTGTCGCTTGTGTAGGCGAAGCTGCCGAACTCGGCTGTTTCAAACTTGAAGCCTACAGCGTCTGGGTCTGTGTGCAACGCCTCTGCAACAGAGATTTCAAGGTTTGCCAGTTTAAATTTAATGTTCGGAACTGCTTCAACAATTTGTTCAATCATGCGCTGATGGTATTTTGAAATTGAAGGACCGCAGACATTGTTTCCTTTCAAAACGCTTTTTGAAGCAGCAAGCATTCCACGTTTTTTCGTCATTCCTTGAGTCATGGCTTCAATCATTACCTCAGCATCGGCATAATGGTCTGGATGACAATGAGAAACAAAAATGGCGTTTAACTTCTTGGGGTTTAAGCCAATGCTTACGGAATACACAAGCGCACCTGGACCTGGATCCAAGTGAAGGTTTAGGTTTTCGCCTAAAATGCGTATTCCAGCAGTGCGCCTCTTCTGCGTGACTGTAGCGAATCTTCCCCCACCCGTTCCGAGAAATATAATTTCATACTGTCTCATAGGTAAGCCTTCTGTTGATTCAAGCAAATTTGCTTTATCAATTTTATTTATAATCCATTAAAGAAATATTTTAATACACAACTTAGCTGGGATTAAGCGAGACGAGGCTGAGTGGCTTGTTAGAAGAGTGGGGACTGCTGGGAAACGCGGTGATTCTTTTAGCCTCACTGGTAGTTCTTGATAAGGCAAGCGATTGGGCTATAACCAATTCCATTAAGATTTCAGATGTAACTGGTTTTGGAAAAACAACAATAGGCTTTATAATAGTTGCTTTTTCCACATCTCTTCCGGAACTCTGTGTCTCTATTTTCGCAGCTGTCGGCGGAGAAAGCATGGGTGTAGCTGTTGGAAACGTGTTAGGCTCAAACATTGTTAACATATGCCTAATACTTGGTTTATGCTTTCTAATTATGGTTATAAAAAGCGCTGAAAGCGTAAAACTTCCATCTGACACGGCTAGGGAGGAAATGCGAACCCTTTATTTTGGACTTTTTTGGGCTTCAGCTATACCGTTAGTGCTTCTTTACCTAGGTTATGCCAGCAGAATTATCGGTGTAATTCTTGTCGCAATTTTCGTGTTTTATGTTTATCAACTTTCAAAAGTTAGGAAAATACAAGGAGAAAACTCTTCAGGAGAAGAGAAGGATAAACTTCTAAGATACGTGTTCTTTGCACTTTTAGGCGCTGTTTTAGTGGTTGCCAGCGCATATTTTATCGTAGACTCTGCTTCGTACATTGCTGAAAGCATTGGCGTTCCACCGGTCGTTATAGGCTCCACAATAATTGCCTTTGGAACAAGCCTTCCAGAATTAGCCACAAGCGTTGACGCTGTACAAAAAGGGCATGTGGAGCTGGCTTTAGGCAATATTGTTGGAAGCTGTTTCATAAACACCACATGCATTTTAGGCGTCGCATTGATTGGTTCAAGTTTAAGAATAAACATGGCTGCATTTTCTCACCTCGTTATGTTTTCGCTTATTACCAATCTTCTGCTATGGTATTTCCTGTCAAGCGAGAAGGTCAGCTGGAGAGAAAGTTTAGTTCTGCTTTCAATGTATGCTGTGTTTTTAGCAACAAGTTTCGGCGGCTATGGAACATAAGGGATGCCTAAATTGTTAAGTTTTGAGAAAATCAATGTATATAACTTTTCAAAGGTTCCGAAACCGTGTAAATTTTGTCTTTACTGGCAAACAAGCAGTGAATCCCAACGTGAAATTTCCATAGGCAATGTTGAAAGAGAGAAATTGAATTGGCTGGAAAGAGTGGAGAAAGCTTTTGGAAACTGTGTTCAAATCGCATGCCTGGATGACACTACTATTGGTTTTATGCAGTATGCACCAGCAAAATATTTTCCGCGAGTAAATGATTACATTTCAGGTCCTCCAAGCGGAGACGCTGTATTTATCGCTTGCCTCTACATAACGAGTAAAAATGATAGGAGGAAAGGATATGGAACCCTTATGCTTTTAAACCTTGTGAAAGAGTCTCGTAAAAGGGGTTTTTGGACTGTGGAAACTTTTGCGAGAGCAGACTCTGATAACAACCCCTCCGGCCCCTTAGCTTTCTACCTAAAAAATGGTTTTAAAGTGACATGTCAGAAAGATGATTTCCCCCTTGTGCGTTTGAGGCTCAATGCACGGGAAGCAAGCAGCCTTTAAATAATGGTTTTTGCCAGTAAAAAATGGTTGATGGATAAAGCTGAAGTTAAGGCTTTGGCGGTTTTTTCAGGAGGGTTAGATAGCATTTTAGCTGTAAAGCTTGTGCAAGATCAAGGCATAAAGGTTGAAGCAGTAACTTTTGTGACGCCTTTCAACACAGCCAGAGGAGACGGTTTCAACGCGTCGAAGGCTGCAGAAAAGCTGCACATTCCATTAAAAGTTGTAGACTTAGGCCGTGAATATTTGAAGGTTTTGAGAAAACCAAAGCATGGTTATGGACGTTACATGAATCCTTGTATAGACTGTCGGATTTTAATGTTGAGAAAGGCTAAAAAGTACGCTGAAGAAGTAGGCGCTGCTTTCATATTCACAGGTGAGGTTCTAGGCGAACGGCCGATGTCTCAGAATTTCAAAGCTTTAAAAACAATTGAGGAGGAGGCTGGCCTCAAAGGAAAAGTTTTGAGACCTCTTTCAGCTAGGCTGTTGCCAAAAACAGAAGCAGAGAAAAAAGGACTTGTCGACAGAAACAAGCTTTTAGATATTTGTGGAAAATCCCGGAAGAGACAGATTGCCCTAGCTAGAATGTTCGGCGTCACCGAATACCAATCTCCTGCTGGAGGATGTCTCCTAACCTACAAAGAGTTTTCAGCTAAACTTAGCGACTTGCTAAAGCATAAAAAGCAAGTTTCAATGAGGGATGTGGAGTTGCTGAAATTGGGACGCCACTTCAGATTCTGCCGAAACAAAATAATAGTTGGAAGAAATGAAGAGGAGAATAAAGATCTGCTGAAGCTTAAAGCAAAAGAAGAGTATTTCTTTGAAGTGCAGAATTTCGGAAGCCCAATAACACTTCTGCAAGGACCGAAAATAAAAAAGGCTATAGAAAAGGCAGCTGAGCTGACTGCCTACTATTCAGACCAGAAAAATGGAAAAGTTTATGTCAAATATGGCAGAGAAAAACTGGAAAAAAGCATTTCTGTCTGCATTCCAAAGAAGGAAGAAGTGGAAAAAATGCGAATTAAGTAACTCACGTTATAAACAGCTTCAGGAAATGACGTCAAAGCAATGGGCAGACATTAGTAAGTTGTTTTCATATAGGTTTTGGCAGCCTAAATCTGAAGAGTGACATTGTTGTTTTCTGGCTTAACAAACATGATCCATGCTTGGAATTAAAAATCATAGCCGTTTTTCGAAAATTACGGCTTTTGATTCTCGTTGTTTGAAGCCAATTTTCTCCAACGCCGTAACAATAGGCTTGTAATTGCAGGTGAAGCCGTAAACTTTTTCAATGCCTTTCATATGGCAGTGTGCAATCAGAAACTGTGCCATGTCAATTGTCGTCTCAAAGTTTCCATCAATGTAGCATGTTTGAATCGAACTTTCACGCCATTCTTTAGCAACAGTGTCATCCACCAACATTAAACCGCAAACTTTTTCCGCTTCGCTGCTGCACACTATGGCTTTCCCCTCTCGAAAGAAGCATCTAAGATCATCTTTATCTAAGGAACGCCAATGATAAAGAACAGTGTACAACCCAGCAGCCTTGTAATAGGCCTTCGAAGCTTGTAGATAACTCCAAACAGCGCTTAACATGCTTTCGTCTGCCCAAGACGAAGTACTGTTTCCATTGATTGAAACCTTACCTAACTCCATTTCAACGAATTCTGACACTGGTTTGAAGCCCATTTTCTGAAAAGCAGCAATCGCCACCTTATTTGTTGACTCTGTAACCAGCCTAACCACTTTAGCACCTTTGCCTTCAGCATATTCGATGCATTTTCTGGTTATGGAGGTCGCTACGCCCATACGCCGGTAGTTTGGCGCTGTTCTAGCGCCGCTGAGCCAAGCCTCACATGGTTTATCTAAAGTTATATGTGAAATCCCTACTGGAACGCCGCATACGGTGGCGACGAACACTTTGCCATTCTTTTCTTTAAGCCATTTGTCCCAAACGCGTGGAATGTAGTCGCCCCAGCTCCAAGTATTTCGGCAAAACTCGAAAACTGCTTCTCTATCAGAATTGCAAGCCTCTCTCAAATGGATTTGCAGCTTTCCCCTAGCATCCGCCATATCGGTGCAGCTCGCTTATAATGCAGAGCTTATTAGTAAAACTTAAATATTAATTATTGAATGTCAGCTGAAACTGCAGTTCAAGCATTCAAAAAACTGGAAAGCCAAGATTTAAGGATACTGCAGATAATTGAAGTTGCCATGGCGAAACATAGGTTCGTGCCGGAACATGTCATCATCGATTTTTCAAAGTTAAGCGAAGATGAAGCCACATTCAGGCTTAACAGACTTCACAATTTTCAACTTATCCGCCAGACCAGACAACCCTACCGGGGTTACGCATTAAACTATGCTGGCTACGATTGCCTAGCAATAAACGCTTTCCTTAAAGCCGGAATCATCGAAGCCTTTGGGAAACCCCTAGGCGTAGGCAAAGAAGCAGACGTTTATGACGCTTTAACGCCTAAAGGCGAACGGATAGCCATAAAATTCCACAGACTTGGCAGAATAAGCTTCCGCCAAACGCTAAGAAAACGTGGCTACATAACTGAAGACGTAAACTGGCTACTTCGTTCAAGAAAAGCAGCTGAAAAAGAGTTTGAAGCTCTAAAGACGGTTTACCCAAAGGGCGTTGCAGTTCCAAAACCTCTAAGCCAAAACCGCCACGCCATAGCTATGGGAGCCATTGAAGGCGCAGAACTCGCCGAATGGAAAGAAATTTCAAAACCAAAAAGGGTATTAGCAGAAATCCTTCGCAACATTAGAAAAGCTTACCTAAAAGCCGGGGTAATCCACGCAGACCTAAGCGAATACAACATC
>JAWBOH010000020.1:0-34422 GCA_038826715.1 Bathyarchaeia archaeon
GAAGCAATGGGTTACTACAACAACGTTGTATCCCTTGAAAATTCTTGCTGCTTTTGCACCTGTCTCACCTGTTGTGGAAGCGACTAAAACATCTCTTATCTCTTCTTTTTCCACATAGTCCTTCACAATTTTTAACAAGGTGTCAGTATTAATTTTTCCAGCTGAATGGAAATATGTGACTTTCCTTTCAATAAGGCTCATTTTAACCCTCCATTCCTTTAGTATTTTCATCAAGTTTTTTTAACGGTTTTCTTTTCAACTCTGTTCCGCAAACATGACACCTTTTAGACTTAAAGTCTGACGGATATTTTCTCCGACATGCAGGACAATATCTAACCCATTTAAGGGGGATGCGGATGCCGAAAGTTGCAAGTGACGCGAACTCTATGCCTAAGTGTCTAGCTATGTTTTGTATTGAATAGTCATCTGTAGCGATAAGAGGCCTGTATCCTTGTGTTTTCAATTGCAAAGCTAATGCTAAAAGTTGCAGGTCTGTTTCCGAGAGTATGTGGGCGTCTCCAGTGAAATTGGCTAAAAATTTAACTTTTTCAAGAAACATTTTCTCCGGTATTTCAACTACCAGCTTTCTGCTTTCTAGAGCTGTTTGGATTCTAACATATGCCATAGAGTTTCCAGCAACTTCTTCCTTAACCATGGGGGTAATGTACTGTTCTTCGCTTATTGAGAATGGGTCAAAGCCGGCTATGAAAGCTGAAGCGTCTAAAACTACAACTTTTTTACCGAATAGAACCGTTAAATTTTACCTCCAATTCCTCGAAAAAGTAACCTAGTTCGTAGGCGATTGTAAAAGTTTTCACGGAACCTTATGAAAGTGGTTTCAAATTTTGAGCGTGTGACCGTTATGCTGGATTTAGACGATTCTATAACCTGCCTATGGGCTCCGTCAATAATTGCTAAAAACTTTTTCGGCCTTATAACTTCCACTGTAATTTTTGAGTCTGCCGGAAAAACGATTGAGCGTAAAACACTTAGTGAACATATTGGCGTTAAAACAAAAGCATCAACGGAGGGATCTAGAACCGGCCCGCCGGCTGAAAGAGAATAACCAGTAGAACCCGTTTGTGTGGCTATCATAACACCGTCTGCTTGACACTGCAAGACTGATTCGCCATTCTTCGAAACTTTTGCATATAGAAGTTTCACTGGCTCGTCAACTGTTATCAGAACTTCGTTTAATGCGTCTGGAAGGGTTGCGCTTGATGTTGCAACGGAAAGTTTTGCGCATTTTTCTACGATAAATTCTCCTTTTAGACACTTGTCGATAGCGGTGAACGCATTTTCCGGTGAAACCTCTGTTAAGAAACCTCGAACACCCATATTTATTGCCAATATCGGCGGTTCCGGTTTAGGGATTGAAATGCAGGTTCTTAAGATTGTTCCATCTCCGCCAACGGTGACTATAAGGTCTGTTCTCATTTTCTCTAAAGGGAGGAAACTCAATTTTTTATTGAACTTTTCCTTTAAAGTTTCCTCAACGTAGACTTCTAACCCTTTATTGCCTAGATATTCAGCTATTTTTTCGGCGAGTTTAACCGCCTTCCTTTTGTCAAAGCGTGCTAGAATGCCTGCATTTTTAAACAACTTTTCTCCCATCTTTGGCGATAAGACTTGCACCTTAATTTATATATTGGTGTTGTTTAAAATTGCTATGGTTCAAACTTCAAGTTGGTGATGGTTTGAGCAAACCTGTAGATGTGGGAAGTCTCCGTGAGGGTGGATACATAATTGTTGATGGAGAGCCATGCCGAATAGTTGAAATAACAAAGTCTAAGCCTGGAAAACATGGCTCGGCAAAGGCGCGCATAGTTGCTATCGGAATTTTCGACAGTGTCAAAAGAAGCATCGTTAAACCAGTAGACGCTAATGCTGATGTGCCTATAATTGAAAAAAGAAGCGGGCAAGTTTTCACCGTAACGCCGTCTACCATACAGATTATGGACCTTGAAACTTATGAATACTTAGATGCGCCAATCCCTGAGGAAGCAGATTTGAAGACAAAGCTTGCACCAGGCGTTGAAATCGAATACTGGCGAATACTGGGCAAAGTGAAAATTGTTAGAATAAAATAGTCGACTGAATTTTACGCTCCTTTCGCTTTGACAATGTGAAAGTAGATAAACGTAACGATTCACGATTTAGGGATTGACTTGCAGATGCCCGTTTAGGTCTGCATTCACCATTTCCCCAAGTTTTCGAATATGAAAATACCTGCCTCAGAAGCATTACTCTTAAGCGTTGGATTTCTGAATCCCTTGCAGGGATTACATGTCCTTATTCAGGCATGTAGAGATCGCATGAAACGCAGAGAAAGAAATCTTATGGCTTCAAGGTTTGGCGTTAACTGTTTTGCTTAAATTTTTCATTAAGCTTATTTGGCGGTTTTTGGTATTATTTTCTGAAGCCTGTGATGCGAGAAGAGCCGTCTGAGTTGTGAAGACTTCTGAGGAGAGCTGAGGCTTCATTCAATTGGTATCTCATACTCGTGTTTTATAGGCAAGCGGATTTCCAAAATGCCACGCTTGAAACGAATTTCCATGCGGTCCATGTAAACGGGAACTGGAATCTTCGTTTGACAGTGAAATCTTTCAAACTCACCCTTGTAATGGGTTATTCCAAAATCGTCGAAGCTTAATTTCCGTTTCATTTCAGCTGAAATTTCAATGGTGTCTTTGCTTATTGGCTTGACTTTTATGGTGTTTTGCTCAGCATAAGGCAAGTCGACGGTCACTATTACCTCGTCGCTTGTTAACATTATATCCCTCAGTGGTTCAATGGTGCATTTTCTGCAATTCCAGCTTGGCTTCTCCATGAAGGCTTCACTAAATCTTTCAGCCCAAGCCTCAATGTTTTCAAAATATTCGTCTACCAAGTCAAAGAGTGAACGTTTTCTTCGTGGTCTCTCAGCCATCCACATCGCCTCCTATGAAATATACAGTGGAATATCATACTCCTGTGTTTTCCGCATTCTTGTTAGTTCCTGCTGCGTCCTCTTCATTATGTCCCTTGCCTTTAACCGGATCTCCTCACCTTTTTCCCGAAGTTTTGAAACGTCAACCTTCAAACCTGTAAATTGCGTCAAATGTTCCAAAGCCTTAGCTGCAGCTTCAGGATCTGGGTAATTGAAGAAGCATTGCGCAAGCAGCGTAAGCGCAGGTAACCCCAACATAGCGCAGTATTGAAGCATAACCGCTTGGGGGCCAACCATATATCCCTCCTTCAAGATTTCTAAGCCCTTATCCTGCGCCATTTTCAGTGTCTCTTGACTTGAAGCTGCCGCAAAAACTCTCAAATCGTCAAGGTCTTGCCTGTCTTGGACTGGTATGCCTCCTATTGAAACCAACATTTTAACCCCTTGATTTTTGCCCCAATCAATAAGAGCGTGCATAACTGGGTATATTAGATCTTCTCGCAGGGCAGTTTCAGAGATTGCCAAAAGTACCTGATGGTTTCCAAAAATTCTGACAGGAGAGTGAGGCAGTCCCTCATGCAACACGATTACTGGCGGCAGAAGTTTTGAATCCATGTAAGCAACTTCGTCCAAACCAAGTTCCGAAATCAAATGTGAAGCAGCTATAACCCCAACAAGTCCAACGTCTGGGAAACCGAAAAGCATAATGGCTCCTTTGGGAGTTTCTTTCCTTTCAATAATTCTAATTTCTCCACTCAAATTCTAATCCTCTTTAGATTTTCTGTAAAATGATTGTAAAAACCTTACGGATCGAAGCCTCAGCATTTACGTTTTACATTTTCTAACATTAAACTTCTCTATCTCGCCGAGAATTTTCTCTATTTTCATGTAAGTTTTCATTTCATTTCTCCAAATTTCCGGAAAACTGCGTTTAAATCTGCCGCCTGCGCGTCTGTCCATGATGACGATTACGCCCTTATCTTCTGGGCTGCGTTGAAGCCTACCAGCTGATTGAGCTAGCGCGTTTAAACATGGCACCGTGTTTGCATATTCTATGGCTTTTACTCCGAACTTCGCTTTAAAGTACCTGTATACTGCACTTTGCAGCTCTGTCTTCTTTGGATATGGCAGTCCGACAATTATTACGGCTGAAAGCATGCTTCTTCCCTCCAACGTCATGTCAACGCCTTCGCTTATTTTTCCTCTAGCAACACCGAAGACAACACATTCTTCGTTTTTCTGCAAAAACTTCAGCAAATCTGTAATCCTTGTGTTTTTCTCTTCGACAAAGAGCGGCAGATTGAACCTTGACAATTTAACGGTTTCCTGCATAACCTCATATGACGGGAAGTAGACTGCTATTCTACCACTAACCCTCTGAATTATCTGGTTTAGATGCGTCGCGATACGTTTCCACTGTATTTCGTTTCTCTTTTCAAACTTAGTGGTGACAGCTTCATCTACAAGAATAAGCCTGTTCTCCGGTGGAAAGGGATTTGGCAACATTAAGCTTTGACAACGGCTGCGTTCAAGACCTAAAACATCTATGTAATAATCCATGTGCCAAAGAGTTCCAGACATTAGAATAGCAGAGCGCAGCTTATTTATCACGCTTGCAGCTAAAGAGGGGTCAAGGCATCTGACTCCGAGCCTTACCAGCTTCTTCCCGTTTCTGTCAGCCTCAACTTTAACGTATCTGGCGTAACTTGAGCTAGCTGCAGCAATCCAGTCATCGAAGAATTCTGCGCAGCGAGAAATGTAGGAAACTGGGCTCTTTCCCATTTCGCTTCTTTTCCGGCGGACCAGCTCCCCGTTTTCAGTAAGCTCTTGAACAATTTCAACCAGTTTCACATGTTTCACGCCAAGTTTTCTAGATAACGCTTCAACAATAGTTTCCCCATCAATAACATGTTCAAAATTGATTCCATAATCCCTGTAAACCCTTTTTCCGAAGTCAACAATAACATTATACAAGGCTTCCAAGAACCCGTAGTCGTCAATTTTAAAAGTTTTCGTTTCTTTTTGGGCTCTTAGCACAGATCTAGATGAAAGCTCGTGTGAGAATATCCCAGCCGAATAGTAGGGCAGACTGTGAGCCTCGTCTAACACGCAGTTAACTTCTTTGACACGTATGCCTGCCCTCCCCAAAACTGAGCCTCGAATAGCTTCTACAAGTATGTAATTGTAATTGCCAATTACAATATCTGCGTGTCGTGTTAATATTCTTGTTATTTCATACGGACATAGCTTCACATCTTGACATATCTCGTAAACTTCCTCCGGCAGCATAGGCCCTGTTCTTTTTACCTTGCTTACCGCATTGCAGGCTTGCCCGCTTGGCTTACCTCCGTGGTATGTTTTTTCAAAATATTCACATTTTATTCCGAAAGAACCCGCTTTTAAGCCGCGGCAATAGTGAAGGAAATCTCGATAGCTTACATCCTTAAGCTTCTGGTCTTCAAAGACTTGGGGGCACATCTCTTTTTTGCTTTTAAAAATTGAAGCGGTTAAGCTGGCTCCACAGCGTTCTCTTATATTCTTAAGTTCTCTTGAATATATTTCAAGCTGATTCTTCGTTCTAGTCAAGGCTAAAAGCCTGCCTAATGAAGGGTTAAACTCTTTAGCTGCAAAATATGCTGTTAAAACCGAGATAGATTTTCCGGTGCCGCAAGGAGAAGAAATCAGGCCAATTCTGCCATTTCTCATTACTTCATAAGCAAATTTTATGGTTTTTAACTGGAAAGAACGAAAACTCGTGTATGGAAAGAATTTTTTAATCAAACCTTCAAAAAGATTTCCATCTTCCAGCTTCATGATCCTCACCAACTGTTTACGGCGAGCAAGATCCAGGCTCAAACAGAGGCACCTATGCCTATGTTCACGGGCAGAGTAGGTACCACGCACCGATGATAAATATGATGTTCTTCCATTTTAAAGGATCCGCTAAAATCATATTACCATTAAAGATTAAAGAGGTTCACTTGCACTACTGTAAACGTTTAGGGTTTAAGTGACGCTGAAACCAAAATTTGTTTGAGGTGTTAGAACCTTGTCAAACAGGTTTAAACTCACGGTTTTCGCAGACTCGCGTGAAAGCATTGATGTGAAAGACTGGTTGAAAATGTTTGGCTGCGATGTTGTCGAAAAAGCCTTGGCACCAGCGGACTACGTTGTTGCTGAAAACTACGCTGTTGAAAGGAAGGAGGTCCATGACTTTTTTCGTTCGGTTTTTGACGGTAGACTTTTTGAACAAATCGAGAGACTTGCTGAAGCTTACAAGAATGCTTGCCTCGTGGTTGAGGGAGACATTGCTGCTGCCTTGAGGTTTACCAAAGTGCCTCAGGCATTTTGGGGTGCCCTTGCAAAGGTTATGGTTAGTCACAACATTTCCGTAGTTTTTACTCCTAACGAGACTCACACAGCTATGTTTCTGTATGCCGTAGCCAAAAAACTCCAAGAAGAGGATAGGCGAAAAATAATCGTTAAACACAAGCCAAAAACATATACCCTCAAGCAGAGGCAACTCTTAGCAGTGCAAAGCCTCCCTAAAATAGGCCCAGAAAGAGCTGAAATCCTTCTTAAGCATTTTGGAAGTGTAAGACGTGTTTTCCAAGCTTCAAAAAGCGAACTGTTATCTGTTAAAGGACTTGGCAAAAAGACTGTTCAAGCAATATTTGAGCTGTTAGACGCAAAATATCCAAGTCTCGAAAAGAAATAGCGTATACACGTAAGTATTCTTGCTTAAAATTTTAAATGTATTTAAGTATGTAGGCAATCTTTAAATCTAGAGAACATTATGGCCCTAGAAAAGCTTGGCTCATCGCTTCACGAGGCTTTACGGAAGCTTTTCAAAGCAGCAGTCGTCGACGAGGCTGCTGTTAAAGAACTCGTCCGAGATGTGCAGCGGGCTTTGCTACAGTCAGATGTGAACGTCCAACTAGTTCTCGAAATTTCTAAGCGCATAGAAGAAAGGGCCTTGAAAGAAAAGATTCCGCCAGGCGTTTCCCGAAGGGAACACGTGATCAAAGTTGTTTACGAAGAGCTGGCGCGTTTCCTAGGTGAGAAGCCGATCCCATTAAAGGTGGAGCCAGGTAAAAGAAAAGTCTTGATGCTTGTCGGCATTCAAGGCTCTGGGAAAACCACAGCTGCAGCTAAGCTGGCACGATACTTCCAGAAAAGAGGTTTGAAGCCTGCGTTAGTATGCGCTGACACATATCGCCCAGGCGCCTTTGACCAGCTTCAGCAATTAGCCGCTGGAATAAGCATACCTGTTTACGGTGATCCCAAAGGTAAAGACCCAGTTAAAATAGCTCTTGAAGGGTTAAAGCAGTTCAGCGACAAGGATATAGTCATAGTTGACACTGCTGGCCGCCACAAAGAAGAACAGGAACTTGTTAAAGAAATGAAAATTCTTGAGGGCAAAATCAAACCGGACGAAGTCATGCTAGTGATAGATGGAACCATAGGTCAGCAAGCTCTCGTGCAATCTAAAGCCTTTAACCAGGCAACCTCAATAGGCTCAATACTTGTGACGAAGCTAGATGGTTCTGCAAGGGGTGGAGGCGCTCTTTCAGCCGTCGTAGCCACCGGTGCCCCTATAAAATTCATAAGCACAGGTGAAAAAATTGAGGACATTGAGCCTTTTGTTCCATCTAGGTTTGTAGGCCGACTTCTCGGCATGGGTGATCTTGAAACCTTAATTGAGAAAGTACGGGAAGCTGAAGTTAAAGTTCCAGAGAAAAAAGCAAAGGCTATCCTAAGCGGCAAATTCACTTTAACTGATATGTACGAGCAGTTCGAAGCCGTGCGGAAAATGGGGCCTTTTCAGAAGATTTTGAAAATGTTGCCAGGCATGTCATACAATGTTCCAGAAGAAATGCTTAACCAGGCTGAAGATAGGCTTGAAAAATGGCGTGTAATGATCCAGTCTATGACGCCGGAGGAAAAGGAGAATCCGAAAATCTTCAACGCTTCCAGAATAAGACGTGTGGCGCGGGGATCTGGAACATGCGAAAAGGAAGTTAAGGAACTTCTAAAACAATACAGCTTAATGAGGAAAATGTTAAAGACTCTGCGCAGAACAAAGAAGTTGCCCTTCCTTGGGAAAGGTATGTCTTTAGATTTGGGTTGAAAAACTGGATGTAAAGGCGATTTTTTGAACGTTCTTGACACTGCGTTCCGCATGCTTGAAAAAAGTCCCCTTTGCGATCATTGTTTGGGAAGACAGTTTGCCTTTCTAGGGCGAGGGATGGAAAACGATGAAAAAGGAAGAATGATTAAAAGTATTTTGGTAATGGAAGCTCAAGCCTTAACCTGCGTGGAAAGGTCAGCGGGCATACATGTCCTCAAAATCCTTGCAAAAAACGGCTTCTCCAAAATAGCTGAAGAAACTTTGCGCGGAATGCGGACACGTGTTTCTAGAAACAAATTTGCAAAAACATGTTTCCTATGCGAAAATCGTTTTGAAATTTTAGATGAACTGGCCAAGAAGGCTATTGAAAAGCTAGGCGAGTATGATTATACCAACTTCTCGGTTGGAATAGAATTGCCTGTTGAGGTTGAGGAACGTGAAGATGAGTTTAAAGCCAGGTTTGGCGTTGAATTCGGTGAAAATATGAAACTGGAATTTGGAAGGCTCCTAGGCGTAAAAATTGCACTAAACAGCCTCAAAAAATTAGAATATCGCAAGCCCGAAATCGTTATACTTATAAACCCCATGACTGAGGAAATACGAGTTCAAGTTAATCCCCTCTACATTTCTGGTCGCTACAAGAAACTCGCTAGGCATATACCTCAATCCAAATGGTTTTGCATGAAATGCAAAGGCAAGGGATGTGAGGAATGTAACTGGACTGGGAAAATGTACCTTGAGTCGGTGGAGGAGCTAATATGCCAGCCTTTCCTAAACGAAACAGGCGGTGTTAAAACATCGTTTCATGCTTCTGGAAGAGAAGACATAGATGCGCGTATGCTTGGCAAGGGAAGACCTTTTGTTATAGAAATATCGCAGCCTAAAAAGCGTTCAATAGATCTTAAAAAAATGGAAGAAAATATAAACAAGTATGCAAAAGGCAAAATTGAGGTTTCAAACTTACAGTTTGCTGACAAGGATCTCATAAGGAAACTGAAAAAGGCAGAGTCTTCTGTGAAGGAATACCGCGTCATAATAGAATTTGAAAAAGACGTTGCAGCTGAGGACTTAAAGCTTCTTGAGGAAAAACTAACTAACACGGTTGTTAGGCAAAAGACGCCTTCTCGGGTCTTGCATAGGCGCGCCGATTTAACGCGGGAAAAGTACATATATAAGGTAAAAGTAAAGAGATTGTCAACTAAAAAGGCTGAAATGAGGGTTCGTTGTCAGGGAGGACTATACGTAAAAGAGTTGGTGACAGGCGATGAAGGACGTACATTACCAAGCGTATCAGAAATTCTCGGCCAGAGAGCTAACCCTATAGAACTTGATGTTCTAGACGTGATTATGTAAAGTTGGAGGAAGATGGAAAATGAGAAAGTCAAAAGGGTACCGGGCGAGAACCCGTGTATTACTTACAAAAAAGCCTAGAGAACGTGGCAAAATAAAATTTACCCGACTGCTTTGCGAGCATCAGCTTGGCAGCAACGTAGTTATAAAAATAGATCCAAGTTTTCAGAAGGGTATGCCGCATAGGCGGTATCATGGAAGGGTAGGCACGGTTATTGGCAAACGAGGTAAAAGCTACATTGTGAGCGTTAAACAAGGAGAGGCTGTAAAGGAAATCATCGTTAGACCCGAACATTTAGAACCATACGGGAGGTAACTGAACTTTTGGAAAAAGCTGAAAAAGAAGAGGTTAGGGAAAAAAATTTGACGATTCCTCAAGTTAAGAAATTGCTTGGCGAAATAAATGAAGAAAACCTAGATCAGTTTCAGAGACGAGTTCTGGACTACGCAGCCAAGTTTTCTAAGGTTAACGCGGAAACCGCTGAAACGCTTCTAAGGAGACTTGTGGAGGATTTCGGGTTAGATGAGGTTGAAGCGGTTCAGGTTGTTAATTGCATGCCAACCACTATAGAGGAGCTCAGAGTTTTCCTCGGGGGTGGGCGCAAGATTATCGAGTCATCCAAGCTGGAAGCCATTGTTAAACTTTTAAACGAAAACTTGATTAAATAACCATTTCTACCTTCCTGTTTTAATTAATAGTGAAACATGAAAGGGCGAATACCATGGAGAAGAGGTACGAAGAATACGCTTATGTTCTAGATTTTCTGCCTCATGGTCGCCCAGGAATTCGAGTTACAGGAAGGGCTGGCTATAGGGTAGGAGCCCTCGTCCAGCTTGTTGGAGAAGAGTTTTTCACATTATTGGAGGCTCTTGTGAAAGAAGGTGCCGCTCTTAAACCTCATGACCGCGTTTACGTTGGGAAAGAAGCTAGAGATGAAATTACCTATATTATTGGGCGCATAGGCTATGACGAGTTGACTGCGGCTGCAAAAATGGAGTTGCCAGCGGTTGTCAGCCGCATAGTGCTTAACCGTGAAAAATGGTTCATTCACTTCTTCAACACCGCTCAGGCTATAACTCCTAGAATGCATGCTCTTGAACTTATTCCCGGAATAGGCAAAAAATACATGTGGCAGGTCATAAAAGAACGAGAAAAGAAGCCCTTCGAAAGTTTTGAAGACCTTCAGAAACGCACAGAAATACCCAACCCGGTTAAGCTTGTCGCCAAAAGGATATTAGAGGAGTTAGCCGGCGATAGCAAGTATCGCCTTTTCACGAGGGCGCGTTAAAAGCTTGGCGGGTTAAGGCTTTAATGAGCCTCCTAAAGGAAGCAAAGTTTCTCATTGAAAAGCATAGAGTCTTCCCGAAGAAGCGTCTCGGACAACACTTCACGATTGACTCATCAGTGTTTCAACAAATAGTCGAATCAGGATCCATCACTAGCAGTGATACCGTTTTAGAAATTGGAGCAGGCTTGGGCTTTTTGACTCGATTTTTGGCTGAAAGATGCAGGAAAGTATTAGCTGTTGAAACAGATTCAAGGCTTGCTTCTCTATTACGGATTTTTCTCAAAGACTTGCAAAATGTGGATGTAATTGAAGGCGACGTGTTAAAGGTGCAGCTGCCTCAGTTCAATAAAATTGCCTCCATACCGCCCTATGGAATTTCCTCCCCACTTATCCAATGGCTTTATAACAAAAACTTTGACTGTGCAATTTTAGTCCTCCAAAAAGAGTTTGCAAACAAGCTTGCAGCCACCGTTGGAAGCAGCAATTATGGCTGGTTAACAATTTTAACATACTACCACTTTGAGGTTGAACTTCTCAGCGACGTTCCCAAGCGGCTATTCTACCCACCGCCTAAAGTTGACTCCACAATTGTCCGGTTAAGGCCTAGGTTCCCCCCACCGTTCAAAATAAATAACCTGGAAAAGTTTAAACGGCTGGTGCAATCGCTTTTCACGCAACGCAACAGGAAAATCAAGAACGCAGTTGAAGCTTTCATCAAAAGAGAGCATATTTGTACAGAAGAGACCGCGAAAAAATTAGGCTTCATCCCTTTTCAAGAAAGACGCATTAGAGAATTGGCTCCTGAAGATTTCGGCGTGCTGGCTAATGGCATTGCCTGTTAAAAAAGTGTTTTACGCCGGTTACATCTTTCATATATGGCAAGGCGTTTATGAACCAGCAGAGGACTCTTTTCTATTTGCCGAAAACCTAACTGTGCAGCAGGACGAAGACGTTTTGGACATGGGCACAGGATGCGGCATCCTAGGCATCCTTGCTGCCAAAAAAGCTTCGCAGGTAGTTGCCGTCGACATAAACCCCAACGCTGTGCGTTGCGCGGCGAAAAACGCAAAGCTCAACAGAACAACCGATAAAATGTTTTTCGTAAACGGAGACCTGTTTACCCCGTTAAAACTCGGGAAAAAATTTGACCTCATCCTTTTCAACGCCCCGTATTTGCCAGTTGAACCTTCCGAAGGTCAAACGCCTGTTGAAAGAGCATGGTCCGGTGGAGCAGATGGACGAGCAGTTATAGACTGTTTCTTACGTGAGTTTCCAAACCATTTAAATAACCACGGGCGTGTTCTGCTTATGCAGTCCACACTTGCCGATGTAGATAAAACACTTAAATTCTTAGAGGCTAATAGCTTTGAAACAAGCATAATTGCGAAATGTGACCTGCCCCTTTTTGAAACAATTGTGCTTATTGAAGCTAAGCACAGAAAACCTTGAGGCACATGAGCATAAGGGTCAACGCGAAGACGTGTAAACGGTTTTAGTAGCACAACCCTTCAGGTTAAGGAGCTTAAACAACGTATGTAATGCGCATCTTCCGCGCACTGGCCTTCTGGCTACATCTTTGCAGGCAACCCTTTCAAAGAAAGGCCTAAGCTCTGACTATGGAGAGAGAAAGTTTGGGTTTTGGGTTAAATTTTGAGAAGTTTTTCAAATTGTCACCTAGTATCAGTTCGCGTTCTCTTTCACTTATTACAACTTCTTTACGAATTTCAATTGTTATACTGGCGAACCCTTCATCTTTAATTGCGCTGGGCGTATTACCTGCCAACTCAACAGTTCGCCAATCAGATCCAAAGATTAATCTGTTTGCGCCATTTTTGTACGCGGCTAAGGCTTTCTTGACAAACTTTTTACACATTTTCTTACAGCATCATCTCTTATTAAGCGTATGTTAGCAATATGCAGTAAAATGTTCTCATACTTCTATGCCAATGCAAAACATATGTCTGCAAAGTACGGAGTCATTCCTCCAGAATGTAATAATAAACAGCTCAGGATATCTATTTGCCAAACCGTCAAGCAACATAGGATCAAAATACATCTATGGTTTCAATTATTGAAAAGTTTGTTATCCCGCTAGCATCTAGCCACTTTAAACAACATATGAACCATGGGCAACGTTATTACAAGAAACTATGCCAAACATCAGCCAAGCTTGCGAGATTTGTTAGCCATGAAAATCTTAACCATTAAGATTGGAAAGTTTAAAAAGGTGTTTAACTTGAATGCTTACTATTGCTAGGAACCTTGGAGGAGTGCCGCGTGTGCATAATTGGGAAAGACAAATTGAGGGAGCTTATAGAGAGTTATAGGTGTATATATCCATATGACTATAATTTGCTGGATGGAGACGGCTACATCCTGACAGTTAAAAACGAGACAACGTTGCATTATCTCGAACATAAAAACCTAATATCCTACGAAATAGTGTTTACGCCGCCAAACTATGTTGCACATTTAACTGCTAAGAGCAAGTATGGCAGAATGGGGTTATCTTTCTTAAACGCGGCAAAAGTTCACAGCGGTTTTGTCGGAAGGCTCGCGTTAGAAATTGTGAATCTAAGCAATGATCGCTGTCCCATAACAATTAAGCGTGGAGACCCATTTATGCACATAGAGTTTATTACAAGAGAAGGCGAACCATCGCCTTACGTTGGCGAATATCAGTTCCAGTATCTTACAGACGAGGAGGTGCAAATGTATATTCCCGTTTTGAAGAGGGTTTTTCCAAACTACGACGAACTTGCCAATGTTTGGTTCAGAAGCAGACGCCTGTTGTCCTGATTTTAGCCTAAATTCCTAGGTGAATATGGGCATTTATAGCTTTACCAAATAATGACGAAAGCATGTTTCAACAAAAAGTGTTTAAATAAGCTGATCATATGTGATATTTGAGAGGAATGGCCAGATGCGTGCACGTAATTACAGAGAGGTTAAAGGGCAACCCTATACAAGGAAAGAGTTTGTTAAGGGTTTCCCTCAGCCTAAAATAACTAAATTCACTATGGGAGATCCTAACGCTAAATTTGAATATGAAGCCAGACTTATAGCTCTGGAAAAGGCTCAGGTTAGACATAACGCTTTAGAAGCAGCCAGAGTTGCCACAAACCGCCTCTTGATGGATAAACTTGCAAACAATTATTTTTTGCAGGTTCACCCTTATCCACACGTTATCCTTAGAGAAAACAAAATGATTTTTGGGGCTCACGCAGACCGCCTTCAAGACGGTATGCGGAGAGCTTTTGGAAAACCAATCGGTACCGCGGCGCGGGTAGAGTCCAACCAGCCAGTCATGACTGTGAGAGTTAACGCAAACGGTGTTGAAACGGCGAAAGAGGCTCTGAAGAGAGGTGCAGCAAAGCTTCCGATACCCTGTAGAATAATTGTTGAAAAAGCGCAGGTTAAGGAAGCGAAAGCGCCATGACAAACAGAGAACACAGCCTGGTAATATGGTTTGAAAACCTTAGGAAAACAGACATACCTTTAGTAGGTGGAAAAAACGCCAATCTCGGCGAGATGATGAGCGCTGGTATACCCGTGCCTCAGGGATTTGCAGTAACAGCCTACGCTTTCAAGAAATTTATAGAGGAAACAGGCATAGCCAACGCAATTTACCGGATTCTAGAGGAAACCGTGAAAGACCCCAATGAACCTAAAGAATATGAGGAAGCTTCAAAAAAAATCCGCGCTTTAATAGAGTCTACACCTGTGCCTAAGGACATAGCAGGCGCCATTGAGAAGGCTTACCGTGAACTTTGCAGGAAACTGAACGTGGATGAGGTTCCTGTAGCCGTTAGGTCAAGCGCCACTGCTGAAGATCTACCAGACGCGTCTTTTGCTGGGCAGCAAGAAACCTATTTAAACGTTGTAGGTGAAGATGAGGTCATTGAAAAAACTGTTAAATGTTGGTCTAGCCTATTCACGCCTCGCGCCATATTTTACCGAACTCAAAAGGGTTTTGCCCACGAAAAAGTTCTCATAAGCGTCGGAGTTCAAAAAATGGTTAATGCTCTAGCAGCTGGAGTAATGTTCTCAATAAACCCTGTAACTGGAAATCCTGACCAGATAGTTATTGAGGGCAATTACGGCTTAGGCGAGTCTGTTGTGTCTGGAGCTGTAACTCCAGACGAGTTTATTGTTGATAAAACGACTATGAGAATAATTGAGAAACGTGTTGCTACTAAAAAAGTAATGTATATTCGCGATCTGAAGTCCGGTAAGACTGTCCATATCAATGTACCTGTAGAAAAGCAGAGTCAGCAGTGTATTCCAGACAGGGAAGTTTTGAAGCTTGCTGAACTTGCCAAGAAAATAGAGCAGCATTATGGCGTCCCCCAAGATATTGAATGGGCTGTGGACAACGATTTAGATTTTCCAGAGAACATATTCATTTTGCAAGCAAGACCTGAAACTGTCTGGAGCCAGAAAACCAGTGAAACAAAGGAGAAAACAGTTGAAGCGGGTTTAGGCCGGTGGACTGAAAATTTGAAGGTGGTTGTTAAAGGCATACCAGCAGGCAAAAGAAGTATAGGCTATGGTGTGGCAAAAGTGGTTTCAAGCCATGAAGAAGCTGCAAAAGTGATGCAGAAAGGCGACATTTTGGTAACTGAAATGACCAATCCTGATTTTGTGCCCTTCATGAGGCTTGCCGGCGCCATAGTTACTGACAAGGGCGGCATCACATGCCATGCAGCTATTGTAAGCCGTGAGCTTGGTATACCATGTGTCGTAGGAGCAGAAAATGCTACAAAACTCATGGTCAGCAATAAAGAGTACACGGTTGATGCAAGAAGCGGTGTCGTTTATGAAGGAATAACGTCAAAATTTGAGCATACGCCGTCAACCATTGCGTTATTGCCGCCCGCCGCAACATCCGGAAGAAACGTTTACCAATATGTACCAGTTACAGCTACAAAAATCTATATGAACTTAGGAATTCCTGAGAAAATTGAAGATTATAAAGATTTGCCATTCGAAGGCATAGGGCTTATGCGCATCGAGTTTATTCTAACCAGCTGGATAGGAGAGCATCCTTTATACCTAATAGAGATTGGGCAAAGCCAAAGGTTTGTTGAAAAACTCGCTGAAGGCATAGCTGTCGTTGCTAGAACTGTGCAACCACGTCCAGTTATCGTTCGATTCAGCGATTTTAAAACTAACGAGTATCGAAGGCTGAAGGGCGGTGAGAAATACGAGGTTATAGAGGTTAACCCAATGCTTGGATGGCGAGGATGCAGCCGTTATATAAGCCCATGGTATGAAAAAGCTTTCCGTTTAGAGTGTAAAGCTATCAAAAAGTGCCGGGAAGAGTGGTCGCTCAAAAACGTTTGGGTTATGCTTCCGGTTGTACGCACTGTTTGGGAAGCAAAAAAGTGTTTACAGATAATGAAGGAAGAGGGCTTAGAGAAGACAAAGGACTTTAAAGTTTGGTTTATGGCTGAAACACCATCTATAGCAATACTCGCAGATGAATTCTCAAAACTCTGCGACGGTTTTTCCATAGGGTCTAACGACATGACGCAAGGGGTTTTAATGATTGACCGTGACTCTGAACGTTTGGGGCAAATGGGATATTTCGACGAAAGGGATCCTGCTGTAAAGCGTATAATGGCTCATCTTGTACGAGTCGCGCATGAAAATGGTTGCACTGTTTCCATATGCGGGGAGGCACCTTCAAACCTCCCAGACCTAACAGAGTTCCTTGTAAGAACAGGAATAGACAGCATTTCAGTTAATCCAGACGCAGTGGTTGCAACCAAACAGCTTGTAGCAAGTATAGAACAGAAAATAATCCTTGAAAAGCTTGCTGAACAACCTCAAAAGTTTTTGCAGCGTTCTGTTAAAAAATCTGAAAGCAGCTTGGAATGGACCCCAGAATGGGATGAAGCCATAAAATAGCCAGATATAGAAATTTTTAGATTCTTGAGCTTTATGGTGCTGTGCTAAAATTGAAGACGTTTGATCTTGAAGAGGAAAGGTTAAAACAAGAAATCGTAAGGCATCAGGCAAAACGAGTGTTAATACAGCTTCCGGACGGGCTTAAAAGCGAAGCCCTGCGGCTTGCAAAAGTTGTTGAGAAGGCTGGAGTCTTACCTATTGTCTCTGCAGACCCATGTTATGGCGCCTGTGACTTAGCAACCGCTGAAGCTGAAAGTCTCGGTGCAGACCTCATAGTTCATTATGGGCATTCTAAGCTTTTAAAGTATGAAAAGGTGCCAACAGTTTACATCGAAGCGCGTGCAACTTTACCTGTAGCTGAAGTTGTTGAGAAAGCTCTTCCGTTTATGAACTCTTGGCGCAAAATCGGCCTAGCTACAACAGTTCAACACGTGCAAACCCTCGACGAGGTAAAAGAGATTCTTGTTCATGCTGGAAAAACCGTCATAATTGGGGATGCAGGTCGCGTAAGCTATCCTGGGCAAGTAATAGGATGCGACTACAGTAATGCCAAATCCATAGCGGAAGATGTTGAAGGTTTCCTACTCATAGGCAGCGGACGCTTTCATGCTTTAGGTCTGGCACTGTCAACTTCAAAACCCACAGTGGTCGCTGATCCTTTTGAAAAACTGGCTTTTTCCATGAGCGCGGAAGCTGAAAAAATCCAGAAACTAAGATGGGCAAGTCTTCAAGAGGCGCAAAAAGCAAGAACGTTTGCAGTGCTGGTTGGACTTAAACCAGGACAAAAAAGACTTGAAGAAGCCTTAACTATTCTTGAGAAAATTGAAAAAAGCGGCAAAGACGCGTATCTCTTCGCTGTTAGAGAGGTATCCCAGGAAGCAATCATGAATTTTCCAATGGTTGACGCCTTTATAAACACTGCTTGTCCCCGAATCTCCATTGAGGCTCCGGAAAAATTCACCAAACCAATACTTACATTAAACGAAGCGCTTACAATTACGGGAGAACTTTCATGGAAGGAACTGTTGAAAAGAGGGCTTTTCTAGAAAATTGAAATCTACATCGGTTAAAACCGCTTTCAGTAAGTGAACTTTGGAATGCTGCTGCCACGTTGATGCGTTGCACGGAACCTGAGTATATCACGGGTGGAAAGGTTTATTGAGTTGTTTTGGCATTCCATAGACCTTGTAACCGAGATGGTTGCAAAATGAGTTTACCGATCCAAAAGCGCAGTGTTGAACAAGTCGTGTTGCCTGGAGAATCTTTAGGCGTCATTGAAGAGTTTACTCCCAACGCTGGCACATATGTTAAAGATGGTGTAATATATTCAAAAATTGTTGGACGGGCACTCGTAGACATTCTTAACAAGCGGGTTTCTGTTTTTCCCATCAGCCGAGAAGTTAAAGCACCGAAGGTTGGAAGCATTGTCATAGGCCAAGTTTCAAACGCTCAAAGTCATATGGCAACCATTCGAATTTTTAAAATTGGGAAAAAGTTTCTTTCAGGTTTTTTCACAGGTGTGCTTCATGTCTCTGATGCAAACCTCAGGTTTGTCGAATCCATGTTTGATGTTTGCAAGACCGGCGACGTAATGAGAGCTAAAGTTATGAGTGAAAAGAATAGGACATACCATCTAACTACCAAAGACAAAAGTTTAGGTGTTGTTTACGCCTTCTGCTCTAGATGTGGTGATATGTTGCAGCTGAGGGGACGCGTCAGCCTACATTGTTCGCGATGTGGAAATGTTGAAAAGCGTAAAACAGCCTTAGATTACGGTAAAGGGATAATCTGAAGAGTGGTTGTTTAAAATGAAAGTTAATGTCTTGAATAAAACTCGAAATGAGCTTAAAATCGAACTTGAAGGTGCAGGACACACCCTTTGTAACATTTTACAGAAAAAGCTTTTAGAAGACGCAAATGTGGATTTTGCTGGCTACGATATTCCTCATCCATTGGCGTCTAACCCTGTTATTTATGTGCGGACTAAGGGGAATGTGAAACCGGAAGAGGCTTTGCGCGAGGCTTTAGAGAAGATTCTGGCAATAAGCGGAGAATTCAGCAAGGAATTGAAAAATGCTCTTAAAACCTGACTCTTCTCTTTATTGTTGAAAGCAGTTCTGCAAAGCCTTCCACCGGGTTTTCAGCGTCACGCAGGATCCTAACGGTTTCTTCTAATGTTGTATTTTTTTGAAGCCATGCATAAACGGAAAGAGCTTCTGCAGCGTCGGCAAGCATGTGGCTTGTAACCCTGGAGGGCATGCATCCCCTCAAACCAGCCTTTCTAAAAGCTCTTGCAAGTATAGCGCCCTTAACCTTAGCCCCGTAAGGCTGTCCTCGCTTTTCTGAAATGGCTAATGAATAGGCAAAATTTATGAAAGCGTCACCTAAAGCTGCCAGTTCGTGATCTGTTAGCACTTCAGCTAATTTCTTATATGCTTTCACAAAAGATGTTAATTCTCTGAAATTCTCGGGCATGAAATTTTCCTCGAACACTTAATATGTTGATTTAACATTTCAATTACATATTTAAGTGGCTTATTAAGCATGTTCTAGGGGTTTAAACATGACTGGAGAAGAAGGCGGAAGCGTTAAACCAGTTTTCTCTGCAGAGGCCTTGCAGGATTACCTCTCACGGTTGTATAATTGCAACGTTGAGATCCGCAGTTTTTGGAGGCTAGGTTTGAAAAAAACTGGAGGAATCAAAAATTTGAAGAACTTCGGTTACGGAGTTCCATATGTTATCGAATTTCGCGTTAAAGGCAAAGTTAAACGTGTCGTTCTGGAAACTATGAGACCTGAAGGTTTTGGCCATGATTTTCCCTCAGATCGAGCTCAAATTTTACTGTGGCAGCATTCAGCCTTCAAAAAATTGCCTCAGCACGTTCGTTCGATAGATGTGGGCGCTTTCACCTTTGACGGTGAAGGTTTAAAATCTCTAGGAGATTGCAGCGAGTTTTTCATTTTAACCGAATATGTCGACGGAAAGCTTTACCATCTTGACTTAGATCGAATTAAGGCAACTGGCAAACTGAGCAGTTTAGACGAAAAGCGTTGCCTCACCCTTTCAGACTATCTGGTGCAAATTCATAGCTTAAAGAAGGAGGCTCCTTGGCTTTATGTACGGAGGGCAAGGGAACTTGTTGGGCATGGCGAATGTATCATGGGCTTGTTGGACAGCTATCCGGCCGATTTAGATCTTGTTCAAGAGCGCGATTTAATTGACATTGAAAAAGAGTGTGTTGTTTGGAGGTGGCGCCTCAAGCGTAAATTGCATAGGCTTAGCCAAGTTCACGGAGATTTTCACCCTTGGAACATTATGTTCCGCAAAGGGGTTGATTTCACTGTTTTAGACCGCAGCAGAGGTGAATGGGGTGAACCTGCAGACGATGTGACTGCTATGACGATAAACTACATCTTCTATTCTCTTCTAAAGTATGGTGAGCTAGCTGGAGTTTTCGAGCGGTTGTTCAAGCTTTTCTGGGAAAACTATTTGTTGAAGACCGAAGATTGGGAGATCCTTGAAGTTGTGCAGCCCTACTATGCTTGGAGAGGCTTAGTTGTGGCCTCACCTATCTGGTATCCTAACTTAAGCCGAGAAGTTCGAGTTAAGCTGTTAAACTTTGTGCGCAACGTGCTGCATCAGGAGAAGTTCGACTTAAACTCTGTTAACTCTTACATGTAGCAGATCAAAGGTTTAATAAAAGCTGGAAAGGTTTGAGCCAAAATCTTAAAGAATTTTTGAACTGTTACGGGAGTTAAATGTTCGTGGGAGGATGGCGACTTGAAAGGAATTTATGTTTTAGCAATATTAATACGTAAAGAAATCGTTGTTAAAATCGGCGCCCTTGGCGAAGTTTCTTTAAGAAAAGGTTTCTACGCTTATGTAGGTTCAGCTCAGAGGAATTTGGAAAAGCGTTTAAACAGACATTTTAAAAAAGTTGCAAAAAATAAGTTTTGGCACATTGATTATCTCCTTGAAGAAGATCATGCGACTGTTTTAAACGTCTTTTTCAAGGATGTGAAAAAATCAGAAGAATGTATAACTGCGCAACATTTAGGCAAACAAGGTTTTCCAATTAAAGGGTTCGGCTGTTCTGACTGCCACTGTCAAAGTCATTTTTTCATGTTTAAGAACTATAATGTGTTGAGGAATACGTGTCTCAGACTTGGTTTTAAACCACTCTGCTTTTTTAATGTACATGCCAATCCAAATTCAGCCGACTTCATTTTTGCAGAACGTTCTGCCCGCTGAAACTTTTAATGCAAGCGAATGTTTTTCCTTGGTTTTTGCATGTGCATGTTTTTAACTAGAACTAGCGCCTTGGAAAATATCTGACGCGTGAAGAATCTCTTTTCTCTTGATAATCTCTTCAAAACTCAAATAGTCTCCGCCGACAATTTTCAATTTAGCCTCAACGTTTCTGTTCTTTAATTCCACCACATTGTAAGAGTTTAAGAAGAAGCCTCGCAGTTTCTCGCAAGACACGCTTCCTGCATGAACTACTTCCATATCTTCTATTTTCCATTTCCACGGCCTGTGGCGGTGTCCGCATAGAACGAGATTAGCTTTACCTTTTACAAGACTTCTTAAAACGTCGCCAGCATCCACTATTGTTATTTGGTCTGCACCCGTGTCGGGAACCGGAATAATGTGATGATGTATGGCCACAATCTTAACCCGGTCCTTATATTTTTCCAGCATGTCTTCAAGCCAAAGGTTTTGCCTATGGCCTACCTCGCCGTCGTCTCTGTCAGGTCGCGCACTGCTTAATACAATTATTACAGCATCGCCGACTTCCGTGACTTGGTTAAAGGGGAAATACTGTCTGAAAAGCAGGTACCCAGTGGATCGGTAGTCATGGTTTCCACTTATATAAATAACTTTTTCAGCCTTTAACCTCTTGAATTCATCGACAGCTATCTTAAATTCAGAAATTATGCCGTCTTCTGTTATGTCGCCAGTTACAACAACCGCTTCCGGCGACAAATCGTTAATCTCGGCGAGAGCGGTTCGGAGACTTCCATAATTGGCCATAGGTCCACAGTGGATATCGGAAATCTGAGCAATGAGCATAATAACCACTTTTAAGGTTCAAAGCAGAACAACAATTAATAAACATTGTGCAGATAATGTTTTTCAGTTTGGCTGCTTTGAAACTGTCTTAGGAAGCTTGCTTAGGATTGCGCGACGGTTGGTGTGTCTGGGTTACAGGGTTGCCGGGAAGTGGCAAATCCACAGTTTCAGAAGCCTTAATCAGAGCTCTACTTGATAAAGGCATACATGCACAGCTTTTATCCTCAGACGCTTTGCGCAAGTTTTTAACCCCTAGACCAACATATTCACTGGAGGAACGCGACGCGGTTTATGCAACCTTGGTGTACGTAGCTAAACTTTTAACCCAAAACGGTGTAAACGTTGTAATTGACGCGACTGGAAATTTAAGGAAGTATAGAAGTAATGCCAGAAGTCAAATCCCAAAATTTATGGAAGCATATTTGGCATGTCCCATTGAGGTGTGCATGGAACGTGAGTCTAAAAGAGTGGAAACCCATTATGCGCCAAGACAAATATACGCTAACGCTTTAGAAGGAAAAGCTTCGACGGTTCCTGGAATGGGACAGCCATATGAACCGCCAACGAGTCCTGAAATAACAGTGGACACATCGAAGTGTGCTCCAGAGCAAGCTGCACGCGAAATTCTAAGGGTCATAATCGGTAAATGGTACTCTTGAACTCGTAGAAATAGAGGTTTTTCGACGAAGCCTCTTTGCAGCTAAAATTGATATTATGAGAAAAACTCATATGACGCAAATGCAATGGTAATGTTTATAACCTAAATGTTTCATTCCTAGAAGACGCGAAGCGGAGAAATAATGGGTCGCCGTAAACACCACGCTCCAAAACACGGTTCCTTAGCTTATTTGCCTAGGAAACGCGCTAAAAGCATATCAGCGCGGGTAAGATACTGGCCAAAAATAAAGGCTAACGTTCCTAAGCTTTTAGGTTTTATCGGTTATAAGGCAGGCATGACCTATGCTGTGATGGTGGAAGACCGAAGACGCTCCCCGAATTTCGGTAAGGAAGTAGTCCGCCCAGTCACCGTTTTAGAAACTCCTCCACTTTTCATATGCGGGATAAGAGCCTACAGTAAAACACTATACGGCTTGCAAACCTTTACAGAAGCTTGGACGGCTAACCCGCCGGAAGGGCTTGAAAAGGTTTTCACCCTTCCAGAGAGGTTCAACACAGAAGATGGGTTGAAAAAGATAGAGGAAAACCTTGACAAAGTATCAAACATTCGCGTAATAGCCGTGGCCCAACCTAAACAGGCTGGGGTACCAAAGAAAAAGCCGGATATCGCGGAAATAGAAGTAGGCGGAGACACAATCCAGCAGCAGTTCGCTTATGCAAAAAGCCTGCTTGGAAAAACCGTAAGCGTAGCTGAAGTTTTTAAAGAAGGACAGTATGTAGACGTCGTAGCTGTAACCACGGGAAAAGGCTTCCAAGGACCAGTGAAACGCTGGGGAGTTAAAATACTCCAGCACAAAGGAAGAAAAACTAAAAGAGGAGTAGCAACGCTTGGACCGTGGAACCCTCACCGAGTGCTCTACACTATTCCCCGCGCTGGGCAAATGGGCTTCCACCAAAGAACAGAATATAACAAACGCATACTGAAGATGGGTAAAGATGGCAAAGAAATAACGCCGAAAGGAGGCTTCATAAGATACGGCATAGTTCGCGGACCCTACATGCTGATTGAGGGAAGCATACCTGGACCTGAAAAACGTCCAGTGACACTACGTTACCCAAGCCGTCCACCAAAAGAAACTCCGGGAGACCCGCCGCAAATCACACACTTATCCCTCGAATCTCCACAGGGAGGTTAGAAGGCGAAATCAGATGGATAAGACAGTGAAAGTCTTCAACCTCAACGGAGAACCTGTGGGGAAAATAAGGCTTCCCACCGTTTTCAAAACGCCAATAAGACGAGACGTGATTAAACGAGCCGTCCTAGCCATACAAACGTCACGCTTCCAACCTCAAGGCAGAGATCCTTTAGCAGGCAAAAGAACATCTGCTGAATCAAGAGGCGTAGGCTTAGGCATAGCTCGAATACCCAGAATTAAAGGTCCAAGAGGCACAGGAGCTTTCGCCCCTGGGACAGTAGGTGGGAGACTTGCTCATCCGCCAACTGCTGAGAAAAAAATTGTTAAGAGGATCCCGAAGAAAGAGAAACGCTTAGCCCTTTTCTCGGCAATAGCTGCCACAGCCTCCAAGGAAGTGGTTACTTCCAGAGGGCATGCAGTTGAAGGCATACCTCAAATTCCACTGATTGTTACAGATGAGCTTGAAAGCTTGAAAAAAACGAAGGACGTTGAAGAGGCTCTGATAAAACTAGGCGTTTTAGCTGACCTATACAGGGTGAGGGAAAGCGTGAAAGTTAGAGCTGGAAAAGGGAAACTGCGAGGGAGAAGATTAAAACATGCAGTGGGACCTTTAATCGTTGTTGCTGAAGACAAAGGCATAGGTGAAGCTGCTGAAAACTTGCCAGGCGTGGAAGTGGTGCAAACTAAAGAGTTGAATGCTGAGTTGTTGGCGCCCGGTTCGCATCCTGGAAGGCTGACTGTTTGGACTGTAAGCGCGGTTGAAACTATAGGTAAAATGTACAGCGTGGAGAAGGAAGCAGCTTGATGGATCCCTACGAGGTTATATTATATCCGTTAATGACTGAATCTGCCAGCTTAATGGTTGAGAAAGAAAACAAGCTTGTTTTCGCTGTAAACTTGAAGGCAAGTAAGGGCGACGTGAAAAAGGCTGTTGAGGAACTTTACGAGGTTAAGGTTGAAAAAATAAACATTGTTATTTCGCCTGATGGTCGAAAGAAGGCCTTCGTTAAGCTTCATCCAGACTATAAGGCTGCAGATGTTGCAATTAAACTTGGAATACTATAGTAGTTATGAAGGTGAATGATTGTGGGTAAAAGAATAAGGGTGCAAAGAAGGGGACACGGAGGACCCACATTTCGAGCCGCCACCCATAAGCGAGTAGCCCCAGCAAGCTATCCGCAGGCGGGAAAAGATATTTCTGAAACAGTGACTAGGGGCATTGTAGAGGAAATCGTCCACGACCCTGGACGCGGCGTTCCACTAGCTTTGGTGCGGTTTGAGAATGGAGAGCAATGCTATACCGTTCTGCCTGAAGGAGTTTATATTGGACAAAAGATAGAAATGGGTGGAAAGGCGCACATTGAAGTGGGTAACATTTTGCCTGTTGGAAAAATCCCTGAAGGCACAATGGTTTGTAATGTAGAACTTAAATTTGGCGACGGGGGGAAAATTGCAAGATCTTCGGGAGCGAACGTTACGATTCTAGCCCACACACCTCAAGGCACCATGATAAAACTGCCCTCTGGAAAAACAAGATACGTCAGCGATAGCTGCAGAGCAACGATAGGCGTTGTCTCAGCTGCTGGTAGAACCGAGAAACCTTTCCTTAAAGCTGGAGTCAAATATCATCTAATGAGGGCTCGTGGTCATAAGTATCCTCGAACTAGAGGAAAGGCAATGGTTGCAGCAGTTCACCCTTACGGAAGCAGTAAGAGAAGCGCAAGAAAAGTTACAACAGTTTCACGGAATGCCCCTCCTGGAAAGAAGGTAGGCCTCATTGCGGCTAGAGGTACAGGGCGCAAAAAGAAAAGGATAAAGGAAACTGAATAGCCCAGAAAGTTTATAGCATCTTTGTTTAATGTTTAAAATAGGGATAAAAATGCCTAGGGAATTTACATACCGGGGTTTCACGCTTGGACAACTGCAAAACATGTCTATGGACGAGTTCATATTGCTTCTGCCATCAAGGCAGAGGCGGAGCCTACAACGCGGCTTACCCCCTGAACAGAGAATTCTTTTAGAGAATGTTAGGAAGGCAAAAGAGGCCATGCGTAAAGGCAGCAATGTGTTGATTAAGACTCATGCGCGTGACATGATAATTTTGCCTGAAATGGTTGGCTTAACAATTCATGTTCACAGCGGCAAAGAATTTGTTCCTGTGGAAATTAAACCTGAAATGATTGGACACTATCTTGGTGAGTTCGCAATAACAAACAAACCGGTCAAACATGGAACGCCAGGCATAGGAGCCTCACGCTCCTCCATGTATGTTCCATTGAAGTAAAATCTCTAAGCCAATCTGCAGAATTGTTCTCTGAAGTTTAGGTTTACGTTAAACAGCTTAGCAAAGTCTAATGGAATGTTTAAAAGCCTAAATGAAGGGCGGAAATACTCCAACCGGAAAAGCCGTAATCTTTTTACATAAAGTAAACAATAGAATGGCAAGCCTACAATCTATGTTTCTATCAGAGTTGTTGGAACTGTGGTTATCAGGTGGTGTAATCCACACCAGTTTGCTTCTTTTCAGCTGCCTCTTTTACAGGTGGAATTTGCGGTAGGGGGATGGGTGGCGGAATATTCAATGTTCTTGAAATCATTATGCTTTCCACAAAAACAATGTTTGAAATTGACTGAACAAGCACTGGAGGCGGAGGTTTCTTCTCTTTATATTCTTCATAGATTTTTCCAATTTCGTCAACAGTGCCGGTTACATAAGCTTTTCCCTTAAGGCTTATTTGCGCCACTGAAGGATTATAGTTGACAGTTAACACGAAGGGTACTTCAAGCATTTCATCAGCCCTTTTTTCAACTTCGACAAAGTTGAGGTTGGTGTTTATCTGAATTGGTGGAATAGGTTTCCGTATGTCCCAGAAGCGTTCTCCTGAAACATTTGTTATTAAAACATTCACACTAATCATTTTGTGCCATCATGATTTTTATAAGCACAGTGTCATTTAAGCGTGTTTGTACCTTGTAAAACCGCAGCGTCCACATGCATACCTGTCTTTGTGATCTGCCATGAAATATCCGGGACCGCATCTTTCGCATGTTGGACGCTGCCTTACTAACTTATCCTTCTCTATCTTGTAAAGCATGTATACGTTTTTCTCTTTCCTCTTGCCTTTCTCGGTTTTCCCCTTTTTCGGAGGCGACTCCGCCTTTTCAGACATGTTATTCTTCACCTTTCTCCTCCTTTTTTTCCTGCTTAATATTCCGGCTTATAATGTACTTTGGTTCAATAAGCTTTGCTTGTTCCATGGTATGATAGACGTTCGCAACGCCTACTGCTACATGTGTTCCGGTTTTTGTTTCAAACTTTTTAATAAAAATCAAGTTCTCATCTGTCTTTAGCAGTTTAGCCAAGCCATTTCTGACCTCAAATTTGGAAGGCGTGCTTCCTGTTTGAGTATGTTCCACTTGAAAAACAATTTCTTTGCGTTGCAACATTACATTTTCGTTTTCAGCCAATATCTTGAATTCCATGGTTTTTCCCTGTCAAGCGTTTGACTTGATACCATGTTCCCTTTATTTAGTCTTTCGCATTAGGCTGCATCGCTTTTAGGATTTCAATAACTTCAGCTTTTTTCGAATGGTCTGCTTTCACTACGACGATGCCCTCATGGGGCTGGCCATAAACAATTATCGAGTTAACCGGTGAATATAATATGGCTGCTAACGCTAATAGGTCTTCTTCGCCGTCTACAATTATTTTCACTCTGTGAGCAGCTTTAAAAGCCTCGCGGACTGCGTTTAAAGCCTCAAATGTTATAGCGCCAGGTGGGCTTCTAACATGCTTCACTTCGTCTGCGTCAAGCTTAGCAGGTTCTACGCTGGCCCTCATAACCCTATTATCAACTATCAATAGGTTTGGGTATATCCGTTCCTTCACAAGGTTTGTCGAAACTACGTCTCCCACGGAAACCACACTTGGCGGGTTTTCCTCCACAACCATTTTTCTCAGTTTAGCCATTGTGTCGTTGAATGAACCGCGGATTAATTTACCTAAAGGCTTTTTAAGTTTCCGGCGGAGTTTTGCCGGTAAAACATAAGCGACACTCATCTATCTAACCTTTAAAGCGTAACGTCCTTTTTCCTTGACGTTCATTGCTTTGGCAATTGTTGAGCCTTCAGGGTCAAAAATTATTACTAGACCGCTGAAATCATCGCTTAGGGCTGATGTCTTACACTTTGGGCAAACGTTTCCGGTGGTTATGGTGTGGCATGAAGCGCAAGCCTTTTCACTCATTTTTCACTGCCCTTCTCTTCCTTCTTCACAGACTCCTTCATTTTCTTTAGGTCTTCCTCTATCCACTCCAGTTTGCCTAGGAACGGTTGCCTAGCCGTTACGCCTATTTTGGCTGATCCACCTGCTCTTCCAAGAGAAACAGCCGTTATTCTGACGCGAACTTTGTCTCCTGTTGCAAGTTTCCTGTTTGTTTCCTTCCCCAATAAAACTCCTTGCCTTTCATCATAGGAAATAAAGTCATCCATTAACTGTGAGACGTGGAGCAAAGCGTCAACTGGTCCTATGCGTACAAAGGCTCCAAAATCTGCAATTTCAACAACTTCCCCTTCGATAATTTCTTGAAGTTTCGGATAAAAGGTTAGAAGCGAGAAAGTTACTTTATGGTAGGCTGCGCCATCTCCAGGGATGATTTTTCCAACAGGGCTAACTTTAACGTTTATCGCTGATATGACGTAGCCCAGCGTTTCGTCAACAACGCCTTCATATTTAGTCTTAACTTGCTGGTATCCAACAGTGTCCAAGGGGTTTCCGAAGGTTTCGGGTGGGATTCGAATAGTGTCTTCCATGTTTATAAGCTTAAACAAGATTATACTCTCCCGTCTATTTCTAGGCGTGACTTTTGTCTCACATAGATAACTGGCACACTTATATCTCTTAACCTCTTCCTAAGCTCTTTATCATTGGTGAAGACTGGACATCTCCATTCGCTAGCCGCCTTGACAATAGCTTCGTCTGGAGAACCCGCGAACTCTTCATCAAGTTTAACCAGCTTGCATTTTTCCGCCATTTTCAAAGCATAAGCTGCCTCTCTCCTTTTTTTAGGCGATTTTTCAGCGGCAATCCTTTCCAGTTCTTTTTTGACTTGAAACAACAGAACAGGTTCAAAGCTTCTGTTTAAAACAGTTTTTAACTCTGTAAAAATGTCAATTCTGAACTGGAGGGAGGCAAATAACGCGTTTGAATCTAATATAACCTTCAGCTTCCTACATTCGGAAACGGGTTTTGTTGGCGACATGTTATTTTATCGTTCCGTATCCTATTAGTCTCCATCTTCCAGCAATTTTTCTGCTAATGGCAACTCTTGAACCAGTCATTGCGCAAACGGGTCTTGTAAGCTTAAGTGTAGCCATATCATTATTTACAGATAAGACTTTGCCCACAGTTATTGAGGCGCCAACATGGAGCAGCAAGGTTTCGTCCTTGCATATGTTTTCCACTCTTGCCAACTCCTTTGTTCCTACAGCGCGTTCAAGGATGCGAGTTTCTAGATTTAACTCTGTCAGTATGGGAGGCACCATCCCAACTTTTCCAACAATGTTTCCCGTCAATCCGTCAGCCTTAGAAAGCGATGGGTCTAGAAACGTTCCAACTCCAACTAGACCGCCGCAGCGGGCTTCCTTAACGCTTCTTCCGCCGACATGTAAGCTAACAATTTCAGTTAGCAGTGGACTGTAGACGGTTTTCCCCTCTTCTTCAACACTTATTCCAGGTCGAAGCTCTATTTTGTCTTGTAATGAGAATTTTCCCTGGAGAATTGTGCCGCCTAGGACACCTCCCTCCAGTTTTTCAATGGGAGTTCCAGGCTTGTTAACGTCGAAGGATCTAACAACATACATTAATGCAGGCTGGTTCTCGTCTCTTTTAGGCGTTGGAATAAATTCTTCCATTGCCTGAATCAATGCATCTATGTTTATTGAGTGTTGTGCCGAGACAGGGACTATTGGGGCATTTTCAGCGATGGATCCCTTCACAAAATTCCTTATTTCTTCATAGCTTTTCCGCGCCCTTTCCTCTCCAACGATATCTATCTTGTTTTGGGCAATGATTATGTTTTTTATTCCAATAATCTCAGCTGCAGCCAAATGCTCCCTTGTCTGAGGTTGAGGACAAGGCTCATCAGCAGCTATGACAAGTATTGCGCCATCCATTATTGCAGCGCCTGAAAGCATAGTCGCCATTAAAGCTTCATGTCCAGGTGCGTCAACGAAGCTTACAGCCCTTATGAAGATTGTTTCTGAACCACAGTTGGGACAAACAGCTTCTTTTGAATAGTTTTTTGGCGGTTCACAGTTTGGACACTTGTAAACAGGCATGTCTGCATAGCCGAGCTTTATCGTTATACCTCTCCGCAGTTCCTCACTATGCCTAGCTGCCCAAATTCCTGTGAGAGCCTGCACTAAAGTTGTTTTGCCATGGTCAACATGCCCTATGGTGCCAATGTTTATTTCAGGCTGCCTTGGCAGGGCCACATGCGTTTCCCCATTCATTCCTACTTATTCCTACATAATTGAATCGTTATTGAAGGATTTCGCCAAGCAAGTTAATAAATGTTAAGCACATATACCCCTGTAAACCTGAAAAGGTAAAGCTGGCTCCAAAGTCTTAAAAGCTTTATCTGCCAAAAAGTTAAAGGGGAGGCAAACGGGCTACGTCTACCTCTATACAGGCACGGGCGGTGGAAAAACAACCAATGCTTTAGGTCTGGCCCTACGTTCTGTTGGGCATAAGCGCAAAGTTATAATAATTCAGTTTCTAAAATGGTGGAAAACCACCGGCGAATATAAAATCCGTAAACTGTTAGCACCGTATTA
Organism: Bathyarchaeia archaeon; assembly: GCA_038826715.1. GTDB lineage: Archaea > Thermoproteota > Bathyarchaeia > Bathyarchaeales > Bathycorpusculaceae > JAWBOH01. The sequence continues at coordinate 30,338 of JAWBOH010000020.1, forward strand.
TGAGATTTACCAGTTCGGCAGGAAAGGATGGCACGGTCTCAGCAATCTAGGAGAAGGCGACAAGAAACTGGCGTGTAAAGCCTTAAAGTTCGCGGAAAAAGTGGTTAAAGAGAAAAAGCCGCATTTATTGGTTTTAGACGAAATAAACTTGGCATTACACTGCAAACTTTTAGATGTAAAAGAAGTTTTGGGCTTCTTAAGCCAGATTCCAGAAAAAACAGATGTTGTCCTAACTGGCAGATTTGCTCCGCAAGAACTAATCGATATGGCTGATTTTGTAGTTGAGATAATTGATGTTAAACATCCAGCTGAAATGGTTACAACCAAAGGTGTACAATATTAGCCTTCAAGTTTCCGCTCTTTTACCTTTTGACTTTTCAACAATCTTCATGTTAATTTGGACAATTTCATCTGTTATCACGTTTCCTCTAACCCTCTTCCGTTTCCTCTCGCCTTTATTCTTAGGGTTAAAACCAACTCCGCCGCTTAGTACGACGCTTCTGCGCACTCCACCATGAACGTTTGGCCTCATAGGAAAGCCATCTTTGTCAGAACCGCCAGTTATTTGTAATTTGATTCCAGTCAACCCTAGAACAGCGCCGTCAATCACTTCACCTATTTTTTTCCCGATTAAGGGAATTGCCCGCGTGTCTTCAAGCTCAACAGTCTTCGAAGTTCCATCTTCAGGATCTGACACTGTAACTTTAAATTTAGCCATTTAAGCATGTACTCTCCAATGCGAGTATGAAAGTTCAATCTCTGACTATTAAGGGTTATGAAAACATTCTTCAAAGCTTTAATTTTAAGCAGCGAATCTTACATTCACATGGTTCAATCTCAATTTCCCTCTTTTCCACCATAAACATTAGGGCTTCTTATTTGACACGTGCGTCAACATCACTGCTGTGTTTCAACATTTTCGCGTCATTTATGAAAGTCTGCTTCATCAACATCTTCGCATTTTGTGAAGCAGCGAATACCGAATTTTATTAAACCTTATCTTTCAGGCCTGTAAATGAGCATGCAGATTTTTAGGGTGAAGGATATTTGTACGTAATTAGCCCCTGATGAAAGGTTTTGTTAGAGAAAAAATTTATGAGATTATCCTTCTAGTATTCGACTGATGAAAATCAATGTTGAATACAGTATACGCGTTAAGATTCATATTTTAAAAGAAAAACTGCAATGTATACAAAGTTTGAGTGTGACGTGATGGAAATCAAAGGAGGGTATACTGGCAAAATATTGAGAGTAAACCTCTCAAAAAATGAAATGTCCTGCGAGGAAACCCACGATAAAATAGCATACAATTTCATTGGGGGAAGAGGGTATGCTGCGTGGATCTTGTATAATGAAGTTGACTTCAAAGTTGATCCGTTAAGTGAGGAGAATACAATCATATTTATGACAGGTCCATTTACCGGGACGGATGTTCCCGGCTCAGGAAGGATTTCTATAAGCTCAAAATCTCCGCTTACCGGGACAATTTTCGATTCATCCATGGGCGGAAACTTCGGCGCGTATCTAAAGGCAGCAGGCTACGACGGCTTAATACTAAGCGGGGCGTCGGAAAAACCTGTTTATTTGGTTATAGATGAAAAAAATGTTGCAGTAAATGATGCAAGTGAGTTTTGGGGTAAAAACACGAGGGATACTGAAAGAGGTTTAAGGAATAAGTATCCGGCTTCTTCAATAGCTGAGATAGGTCCAGCTGGGGAGAACCTTGTTTTCTTTGCCAATATAATGTCTGATGGGCGAGCTGCGGGAAGAGGAGGCCTCGGCGCAGTCTTAGGATCTAAAAAGGTTAAGGCCATAATTGCGAAAGGCGGAAACAAAGTCAAAGTTGCATATGAAAGGCTTTACGCACAGTTAGTGAAGAAAATCACCTACTTGATAAGGACTCATCCAGTTACTGGCGATAATGGTTCTCTTGCATTGCATGGCACCGCTGTCCTAGTTCATCAGATAGCCATGGCAGGGATAATGCCTGTCAACAATTTTGAGAAAAAAATACTGGCTTACAATGAAGTAGATGGATTTTCCGGCGAAACCATAAAAGAAAAGTATTTTATTCGTAGGAAAGGATGCTACAAGTGTCCGACCGCTTGTGGAAGGATTGTAAAGGTTAAAGATCGTGTTTCCAAATGTCCCGAGTATGAATCAATTGCCATGATGGGACCTAACTCGGGCTTTTTTGATTTCGAGAATGAAATATTCCCTTTATGTGAGTTATGCGAGGAACTTGGCATGGACACTATTTCTGTTGGAAACTCGCTTGGGTTTGCAAGAAAAATAGGACTCGTAAAAAACATCGAAGAAGCCAGTAAATTTGTTCGCGACATAGCCTATAAACAATCTCCATTTTCAAAGGGTGTGAGACATGCCTCAAAGATTATTGGAAAAGAGGAAGAAGCAATGCAGGTGAAGGGATTAGAAATGCCTGCTTACAATCCGGTAGGCGTTAAAGGAACAGCGTTAGCTTATGCAACATCCAACAGAGGCGCTTGCCATTTGAGGGCTTACACAATTGCCCCTGAAATTCTACATTCTCCCCAGTTTGTAGATCCAAACAGAGAGGAAGGCAAAGCGGAATTAGTGATGAAACTGCAGAACGCCTTCGCCGTTTACGACAGCCTCATAATGTGCAAATATTACAGTTTCGCCCTTTTCACAACACTTGAATATGAACTCAACGATACAGCTAGATTGCTAAGTGCAATAACTGGATGGAACTTCACAAACGACACCTTACATGAAATCGGGGCGAGAATATACACAATTGAAAGGATATTTAACGCAAAAGCTGGCATAAGCTGTGAAGATGATGTTCTGCCTGAAAAGCTTGCCACAAACATACATAGCCTTCTACAGCGATATTACAAATTGAGGGGTTGGATCTGAATGAGCAGGGTTCCCCATACTTATCCTCCACTAAAAGATGTAGAAATGTTAAGCGAGTTGAAAACAATCAAGCTTCCATTGCAAAAAATCGAACTTCCACAGATACAGATTGCATTAGACATTGATTCCGACATTCAAACCATAAACGACATTGCTGCCAAAGCCTTCAGAGGCGGAGCTAGAATAATTGAGGCGGGAACACCTGCAATTAAACGGCACGGCGCTGACAATTTAATCCCCGCTATCAGAAATTCTCTTGACAAATTGAGTGATGAAGGATTCAAAAGCGACTATGTTATAGTTGCCGATATGAAAATCATGGACGTCGGAAATCTGGAGGCCCGCATAGCTTACAGAGCTGGAGCAGACGTTGTCTGCGTGTTGGGAATAGGTAGCATACATAAAATAGAAGAGGCGTTAAGCGAAGCCATAAGGAATGACAAAGCGGTAATAATAGACCTTATCCAATGCGACGATCCATTAGCAAAAATTGATGATATACAACGGAAAATTGGAGGATTTGAAGACTGGTTTTCCTTCTGTATCCACAGAGGTATAAGCGAGCAATTGAAAGGTAGAGGAGTTCACGAAGAAAAATCATTAATCAAAGAGGCAAAAACGAGAGTGAAAAATTCTCCGCTTTTCGTTGCAGGCGGAATTAAAGAAGGCGTAATCAAAGATGTTGTAGCCCATGGAGGAGACGTCTGCGTCATAGGAGGAGCCATATACACTTCTGTAAATCCGGAGGAAAGAGTGAAAAGAATGTTAGAAGAAGCTAAAACTTTTTACTATAAAAAGGTCACTTTCTAAATTTGATGGTTTACAGTTGAGGATATTAAGAGATTTTGGAACACAATAACCGAATTAAGGGAAAGCACTAACAAACCTGTCTTATCACTGGTGGATACGACACCTAGAATACATTCACGCCAAAAGAGACACTAAAATCTTGGGCGAAGATATGTCCGTAACCGGAAACTATGAAGACCTAAGGATAAACATCGTCAGGTCAACCGTATAATAGCTGAGCAACTAGCAGCTTTAGCCCACATGCACCTTAAAATATGATAAATCAACGGATCCATCTTCCTATACGGAATAAAACCAAAAACACAACTACAAAACATACAAGTAAAAATAGAAAACCAAACAAGAAAATCAAACCGAACCCACTAGTCTAATTA
>JAWBOH010000021.1:0-34383 GCA_038826715.1 Bathyarchaeia archaeon
GATGCTATAAATGAACCGTCTAGGCCCATTCCAAGCGGTCGAATAAAACCGAAAGAAGCATTAGCTTTTGCATCTATATTAACCATACTGGGACTAGCTGCTGCAATCTTAACAAGCGCTACATCAACCTATTCCTGCTTTGCAACTGCTCTAATTTTTTGGATTGTTTCAGCCAGCTATGTCACCTTAGGAAAGCATACAGGGCTTTTAGGAAATTTCCTGGTAAGCGCATGTGTTTCAGCACCGTTTGTCTACGGAAGCCTAGCTGTCACTGACATGATAAAATGGAATGTCTGGATCTTTGTTTTGATGGTTTTCCTCTCAAACACTGGCAGGGAGATAACTAAAGGAATAGTAGATGTTCAAGGAGATAAAGCTCGTAACATCAAAACCTTGGCAGTTCTTTACGGGGAACGTAAAGCAGCAATTGCAGCTGCGGTGTTTTACCTTCTTGCTGTAACCCTAACGCCAGCACCGCCTTTCTTAAACCTCGTTTCATTCTGGTTTATACCTTTAGCCGTGATTACAGATCTTGGATTGGTGGCGTCCTCAATAATGCTTTTGAAAGATTATTCTAGGAGAAATGCCAAAAAAGTGAAAAACATGGTATTATGTTGGTTTCTTGTAGGTTTAATGGCTTTCAGCATAGGAAGTTTAAGTTAAAAATTAGTTTAGAAATCCTTCAACTGCGCCTAACAGTTGGTTGACTTAAACCGCGCGCTCCGATTGAAAACGCAATTGGGAAACGGCCAAGGATGCCAGGGAGCTAACCCATCAAACCTGCAAGCCAAAACCACCTAAACGCTCCAACCGCTTAAACTTTCTCCATGAAAGGTCACGCTTTTCACCAGGATAAGGCTCACCACGCTTCAACATGAAATAAACTATAGGAAGCATTTCATGAGTCACAACCACAACAGCCTTCTGTCAACCTTAACGAGCGGAACAGCTCTCATGAACAGCCTAAACCTTTCATCACCTCTTATGGCAGCTTAAGCGAGGCGCTTATGTCTTCAAAATAGTCGCAAGATATAGGCGCATTTTTTGGGGGGGAAGGTGTCTGAAAGATGAAAAGCCTGGAGGAATCTTCATTAATAAACGAAATTGCCTTTCTCTAGAATACGTTATCCTCCTTTTTTGGCTCCATGTGGACGGTGACAATAGTTTCTGTAAACTTTTTCTTCACGCCATTTTCAATTTTCGTCGCAACTTTATGTGCTTCTTCAATTGAGATATGGCTTGTGAAGCAACAGTCTATGTTTACGTAGCGTTTTCCGCCAATGACGTAGGTTATTATTCGCTTCACACTAAAAACTTGTTGGAGGCTTTTTGCCGTTTTATAGATTATTTGCTGAATTTCTTTATCGTCTACAGTTGGTCCCCGTTGAAGCCTAGCATCGAAAGGTTCAATGTGAACAGTTACATTTTCAATATTCTCTATTTCTTCATTCAGTTTATCTTCTATTTTCCCAGCTAACTCGTGAGCCTCTTGCACTGACAGCTTGGGGTCTACGCGGGCGTGTAATGTTATATATAATTTGCCGTGAGCGTAAGCAACGTTTATTTCGTTGGCCTCTATCACTCCTTCAACTTCCTTTGCTAATTTTTCCACAAGTTTTTCTGTTGGCATCTCTTTTCCTAACGGTTCAACATGGATCACGACCTCGGCATTTTTCAAGAGACGTTTTAATTTTTCCTCTATTTTTGATGCTAATGCGTGAGACTCCTCAAAGCCCAGATAATCTGGAACTTTTATGGCGGCTTCCACAAATGTTTTAGTTCCCGCTTTTCTGACTCTAAGGCTTTCAATCTTAGAAACCTCTTTCGTGGATGCGATTTCCTTTCTAACTTTTTCTGCAACATCTTTTGATACAGCATCGCTTAACTCCATTCCGCTACTCCATACAACTCTAGAGCTTAAGTAGATCAGTAGAATACTCAGAACAATAGATGCAACTGCATCACCACTCGGATAAGATCCTATCGTTGCCAAGCCGAATCCTAAGAGGGCAAGTATTGTAGAGCTGAAGTCCGCCAGCGCATGGTAAAATCCAGCTTTCACTGTGGAGCTCTCGATTTTAGTTGATTTTCTAAAGATGCCAATTCTAATGAAGTCTATACACAATGTATAGCCTATTGCAACGAAACCAACAGATTCTAAATTCAAATTAACAGATGTGTTCTGTGTAATTCTTAATATTGCTTCATACATTATTAATAGAGCTATACCAATAAGAGCGATTCCACCGATTAAACCGCCTATTGACTCAATTTTCTCATGGCCATACATATGCTCATCATCAGGCGGTTTAAAAGAAGCCTTTGTGGTGAAAAATAGCACAATCATCGTTAAGGCATCAAGTAATGCATGTGCACCATCGCTTAAAATTGCCAAACTGCCCGCAATCAAGCCTGAAACCATTTCCACAACAACAACGCTTGCTATGGCAAATGTCGATATTTTTAAAGCTCCAAGTTTTTCCTTTTCACTGAGCATTACCCATCAAACAGATTGCTTAATGTCAAAGATTTAAGAGTTGTGAAAGAGCCTTTATAAAAACCGCGATATCAGTAAATGAAAAAAGGGTTTGAAAACAAAAAATTAAAATTGAAGCAGCGTATGTTATGTGAGTATTGAAAATGCAAGGTGAACGCTTTAACTTTGCCTAAAATTCCAGAGGTTTCCACTCAAGTTTGTAGATTTGTTTCCCATGAAAGCTTGGAAGGAGGTTTGTGCTGATGTGTGTAAGCGACATTCTAGATGGGAAGCTAAACGGGAATGAGGTTGAAATAAAAGGTTGGCTTGTGACTAAACGTTCCAGTGGTGGCGTGCAATTCTTAATCGTGAGAGACGGAACAGGGCTGATTCAAGCCACGATTCATAAAGACGAAGTTGCCCCAAAGGTTTTCCAAGAAGCAGAGGAGTTAACGCAGGAATCCTCCGTTATGATTAAAGGCGTTGTCATAGAGGACAAGAGAGCCCCAGGCGGCTACGAAGTAAGAGTTAAGGACTTGCAAATAGTCCATCTTGCAGAGAGGGAGTATCCTCTAGCAAAAAAGGAGCACGGCGTAGACTTCCTTATGAATTTTAGGCAGTTGTGGATAAGAAGTCCAAAACAAACCGCAATACTCAGAATCAGAGCTGAAGTGGTAAAAGCTTGCAGAGACTTTTTGGACGGAAGAGGCTTCGTTTTAACAGATGCCCCGATTTTCACGCCGTCAGCTGTTGAGGGAACAACAACATTATTTGAGGTTCCATATTTTGGGGAGAAGGCCTACTTAACCCAGAGCGGGCAGCTTTATGTCGAGGCCACAATTGCAGCTTTTGGCAAAGTCTACTGTTTCGGGCCTACCTTCAGGGCGGAAAGGTCGAAGACTCCTCGGCATCTAGCAGAGTTCTGGATGGTTGAGCCTGAAATGGCCTTCTGCGGTTTTGAAGAAAGCCTGAAAGTACAGGAGGAAATGATAACTTACATAATCAAGACGGTTTTGGACAAAAGGCGTAGAGAATTGGAAACTCTGAAAAGGGACATAAAGCCGCTTGAAAAGGTTGAACCTCCCTTCGAAAGGATAAGCTATACGGAGGCTGTTGAAATGTTGCAGAAGGGCGGATTTCAAATAGATTGGGGAGAAGATCTTGGGGCACCCCACGAGAGGTTTATTTCGCTTCAGTTTGAAAAACCTGTTTTTATTCATAGGTATCCAGCAAAAGCAAAAGCCTTTTACATGATGCCGGACCCACAGGATCCCAAAGTTGTTTTATGCGCAGACTTAATGGCGCCTGAGGGTTATGGTGAAATAATTGGTGGAAGCCAAAGAATACATGATTTGAGAATGATTGAGCAACGAATAGAAGAATTCGGCTTACCCAAAAAGGCTTACGAGTGGTACTTGGACTTAAGAAGGTATGGTTCGGTGCCTCATTCAGGCTTCGGGCTTGGAATAGAGAGAGCCTTAATGTGGATATGCAAGCTTAAGCACATACGTGAAACTATACCGTTTCCGAGGACGATGACAAGGATATACCCGTGAAATGTTTTAGAAAATGACGATGAAAATTGAAGGTGTAAATGGGTTTATTGGGCTGTTTTGTGTTCAATGGCTGATTTAATGGTTTCGTAAGCCTTTTTAGCTTCTTCAACCGCCACTCCGTCTTCTAATGTTGTAACGTCTCCTGTAGTGGCGCCTTCAACAACAGCTCTTAGAAGTCTTCGCATAATCTTGCCGCTTCTAGTCTTTGGAACTGCCTCAACAAAAGCGATTATCGCGTCTGAAGCCACCACAGGCCCGATTGTTGCACGCAGGTACTTCTTTAACTCGTTTTCAAATTCTTGGCCTGGTGAAAAACCTTTCTTAAGAACTGTGAAAATTACAGGCACTTGTCCCTTCACCGGGTCGCTTCTTCCAACACATGCTGCTTCAGCTACAGCTGGATGTCTTGCAAGCGCTGACTCAACCTCAGCGGTGCCCACTCTGTGGCCTGCAACTTTAATGACGTCGTCGGCTCTTCCTAAAACCCATATATATCCATCTTGGTCTTTAACCGCGAAATCTCCAGTGTAAAAATACGTTTTACCCTTGAATCTGGACCAGTATGCGTCAATATATCTCTGCGGGTTTTTGTACAAAGTTTCAAGCATTCCAGGCCATGGTGAAGTTATAACGTAGTATCCTCTAACTCCTGGGGGACATGGATTTCCGTCGTCGTCGACTACATCTACACTGACTCCAGGTATTGAATAGCCGTTTGTTCCAGGTTTGAGGGGAAATATTCTTCCTAGACCTGGGAAATGTCCGGTTATAATGTGTCCTGTTTCTGTCATCCACCAAGCGCTTGAAGCAACAACATTCTCCCTGCCAAGGTTTTTGAAGTACCATAGAAACGCTTCCGGATTTATGGGCTCGCCGACCGTGTGGACTATCCTAAGTGTTGACATGTCATGTCTTTTAACGTAGTCTTCAGGGAACCTCATCAACATTCTGATGGCGGTGGGGGCGGTGTAAAAAAGGGTTACGCCGTATCTTTCGATGATGCTCCACCATCTGTCTGGTTCAGGATAATCTGGTGACCCTTCGAACAGCACTGTGGTTACGCCTGTTATAAGTGGGCCGTACACAACATAAGAATGGCCTGTTATCCAGCCTACATCTGCTGTACACCACATTACATCGTCATCGCGGACGTCAAAGAGCAGTTTCATTGTAGTGTATAAGCCGACAGCATAGCCGCCTACAGAGTGCTGAACTGCCTTAGGAGTTCCTGTTGTGCCTGACGTATAGAGGATGAAGGAGGCGTCTTCTTCCTTTTTTCTCTCAACTGGGACAAATACGTTTGGCGGTATGCCGTGAATCAATTCGTGATGCCATACGTCTTTCTCAGGATTCCAAGGTATCTCGTTTCCAGCTCTTTTAACAACCACAACCTTTTCTATTTTCAGTCCATCTTTCTCACATATTTTTACGGCTTCATCTACGATGGGTTTTATGCTTACTACTTTACCTCTTCTGTAGAATCCATCTGCAGTGACTATTATTCTTGAACCGCTATCTAAGACCCTGCTTGCTAATGCTTCGGCACTGAAGCCGCTGAAAACCACACTGTGTTCTGCACCTAACCTTTGAACAGCAAGCATGTAAAGTGGCAGTTCAGGGGTCATAGGCAAATAAAATGTCAGAATTTCTCCTTTCTTGACATTTAACTTTTTCTTCAGGGCGTAGCTGATGACATTGGATTCTCTGAATAAATCATAGTACGTGAACTTTTTAACTTCCTTAGGCTGCTTTAGAGTTTCATCCCAAGGCTCTCCTTCCCATATTAAAGCCAACTTGTTCTTTCTGCCTTTTTCAAGCTGCCAGTCTGTAGCCAAGTAGGCCAAGTTGGTTTCTCCGCCAACAAACCATTTATAGAAAGGAGGGTTACTGTTATCTAATACTTTATCCCATTTCCGGAACCAGAAAAGCTCGTCAGCCCATTTTCCCCACCACTTTTCCATGGCTTCCTTGCTTGCTACAGTGCTGTTATGGAACTTTTTGAAGTCGCTTTTCTCCCAAACCTTATCTTTCCAGCTTGGCGGAATAATGTCACCTTCAAAAAATTCTTTGTAAGACTCAACGCTTTGAGCCATAATGTCTCACCATTTTTGAATTCAGCGAATTCCAATCTTCATTTATATACTTTTTGGGCCACAAATAGCAGAAATGAAGGATTTTACGCGGGCAAAAACTGTTCGCTAGTCAACACTTCGGCTAGCGAGAAACAAACGGCGCTTAGTCCGCAGATTAAGCCCTTTCAACTCACATTATACCATTGAAAAGCTTCAAATCTATTCATTTTGTTGTAGGCAAAATAAGACTAGTTGCAAGGTTTATTTGCTTTAGATGTTCCGAAGAAAATAGTGACAAGATTCCTTACATGCGGTATAGCACTTGTTGGTCAAAGAAGTTTAATGTTGTAAATGAAAGGTTCTTGAAATTAATGCCACTTCCATACTTTTTTACCCATTAGAATCCCTGGAAAAACAAAAAGTCCCCAGCTAGCGACGACTAACACATATGCCAGGTCTGTTAGGCTTAATCCTGTTAAGTGGAAAAGCTGTTGGGTTACAGGTATATAAGTTATCCCGAGGGTTAGAGCTATAGAAGCTAGGTCTGCGATTACGAAGAGCTTGTTCTGGAAGGCCTTTTTACCCATTCGCCAAACGCTCTGCTTTTCTGAGCGGCAGTTCCACACAACAAAGAGCTCGAACATTGCCGCCTGCACGAAGGCGGTTGTGGTAGCCTCAATGTATGTTAGCTTTCTCGCCTGTTCGTCTATTCCAGATGGTAAGTTCCATGGATGAGAAGGCCACACGTAATATTCCAAACAGAACACAAGGATGGTCCCAGCTGCCTGCAGTATGAAAGAAGTCAGGATGAAAGCGCCCATTCCGTGTAGTATTCCCTCCTCAGGTTTGCGCGGTGGCCTCTCCATAACACCTTCATCAGGAGGATCTGTCGCCAGCGCCACTGCTGGTGCGCCGTCTGTCACTAGGTTTATCCACAATATCATTGCTGGCAGAAGCGGAAGCGGAAACAGCTCTGCCCCAAATATTCCGCCTAGAATGGCAAATGTTCCTATGACAAGCAGTTCATCAAAGTTGCAAGCCAAGAGGAACCGTGCGTATTTCCTTATGTTGTCGTATATTACTCTGCCTTCTTCAACAGCCTTAACAATCGTTGCAAAGTTGTCATCGGTCAAAACGAGGTCTGAGGCTTCTCTTGTAACGTCTGTTCCAGTTATGCCCATGGCAACGCCAACGTCGGCTGCCTTCACTGCTGGTGCATCATTGACTCCGTCTCCAGTCATAGCCACGATGTGACCTTTCTTCTTCAAAGCGTTAACAATTTTTAGTTTGTGCTCGGGTGAAACTCTTGCGTAAACCGTTACCTTTTCAACGATCTCCTCAAATTCGTTATCGCTTAATTTTTCCATTTCGGCGCCTGTTAAGACCATGTCTCCTTCTTTGAATATTCCAACATCTTTTGCTACTGCGATGGCTGTGAGTTTGTGGTCGCCTGTTATCATGACTGTTTTTATCCCTGCTTTTTGGCAGAGTTTGTTTGCTTCTATAGCTTCCTCTCTTGGAGGATCAATCATACCCTCTAATCCCACAAATATCATTCCGCTCTCAGCAGTTTTGTCATCGTATTTTGTTATGTTTGTCTCAAGTTTCTTGTATGCCATAGCCAGAATTCGTAGCGCGTTACCTGCCAATTGCTCGTTGACCTCCAGAATCTTCTTCCTTTTTTCATCTGTTAACTTCTTTTCTCGGCCGTCCTCAGCTATGTGGGTGCATCTTTCCAACACTGTTTCTGGTGCTCCCTTCATGTAAGCGTGGATCTCGCCTTCTGGGGTCTTGTGGATTGTAGTCATACGTTTTCTTTCGGATGTGAATGGAATTTCGCCGATGCGGGGGTAATCTTTTTCTAACGCTTCTTTTTCAAGTCCAGCTTTGGCAGCGGCCACAATAAGCGCGCCTTCTGTAGGGTCGCCGAAAATTTCCCATGCGTTGCGATGTTCGTTTCTTCTTAAGCTAGCGTTATTGCATAAAGCGCCTATCTGTAGTAAAAGTTTCAGGTTTCCTTCTGGTTTTACGGCGTATTCGCTTTGTCGAAATTCTCCTTTTGGCTCGTAGCCTACACCGGTAACTTCAACTAGTTTTTCGTCGACGTAAACTTGACGGACAGTCATCTCTCCTTTAGTTATGGTTCCAGTTTTGTCTGAACAGATTACAGTTACAGCGCCTAAACTTTCCGCCGATGATAATCTTCGCACAATAGCGTTGCGCTTTGCAAATTCTCTTGCGCCAAGAGCTAAGGCTATTGTTACTATTGCTGGAAGCCCTTCAGGAACAGCTGAGATTGCCAAAGCTATGGATGACATAAAGGCTTGAATAAAGCCTTCTATTTCGAAATGCATTTGCATAACTACTTCAAAAGCTTCAAGCGCAAATATTAAGACACAAACGGCTATGACGACTTTAGCTATTTTGCCCGCAAACCTGTCCAACTTCTTCTGGAGAGGCGTTTCCTCCTCTTCAGCTGCCTGCACCATTTCAGCTATTTTCCCAAACTCCGTGTTCATGCCAGTGGCGGTTACGACGGCTTTGCCTCTTCCATACACCACATGCGTTGCAGAGAAAACCATGTTTCGCCTTTCAGAAAGTGGAGTGCCCTCAGCTAAGACAGCTAATTCTTTATTAACTGGCGCAGATTCACCAGTCAAAACAGCCTCATTAGCTTTAAGCTCAACAACCTCTATTAGGCGTGCATCAGCGGGAACATGATCACCCTCTTCCAAGGCAAGAATATCGCCTGGAACAACCTCACTTGCAGGAATAATTACTTCTTTACCATCGCGGATCACACGAGCTTTGGGAGCAGCCAACTTTTTCAAGGCTTCGATAGCTTTTTCTGCCCTATACTCTTGAACAAAACCTGTAACTGCACATAATAGAACTATTGCGCCTATCGTAATGGTATCTGCGTAGGCTTCCATAAATTCTCCGCCATGCATCATCTCCCAATAGCCGATAGCCGCTGAGAAAATTGTGGCAGCAATAAGCAACAAGATAAATATGTCTTTAAACTCGTCTAAAAACATATGAAGCGCCGTTCGCCTTTTCACTTTCTTAATCTCATTATATCCGTATTTTTCAAGTCTTTCACGGGCTTCTTCAGAGGATAAACCTTCACGGCTAACGCTTAGTTCTTTTAAAACCTCATCTACTTCTAGCGTATGCCACGGCTTTACCATTTCCAGCGCCTCAAAGCGTAACGGATGCATTAACACGCATGCAAACCTATTTATAAAAAATTCCCTTAGAAACGCGCAATATCTGCGAAAATGTTTGAAAAAAGGGGCAGTTAGATGGTTAACATGATTAGCAATGGAGCGAACACCTCAGCAACCAGCGACATCACTGTGATCATGGTGTTCAGCGACGGCCCAGCTGTGTCTTTAAAGGGGTCTCCTACAGTGTCGCCTGTGACTGCAGCTTTATGAGCTTCTGAGCCTTTACCTCCGTGAGCCCCGGATTCAATAAATTTTTTGGCGTTGTCCCAAAGACCGCCGGAATTAGCCATGAATAAGGCAAAGATTATGCCTGTAACGATGCTTCCAGCCAAGAATCCGGCTAAGGCTTCTTTGCCCAGTAATATCATCGTTAGTATGGGAACTATTATCGCCAAGGAGCATGGCAAAACAAGCTCTTTTATAGCGCCTCTTGTTGCAATATCCACACATTGTGCGTAGTCTGGCTTGGCTTTACCTTCCATCAACCCTGGTATTTCTTTGAACTGTCGTCTTACTTCTTCAACCATTCTTTCAGCGTTCCTTCCCACAGCCAATATAAGCAGTGCAGATAGCAACGGCGGCATCATGCCGCCCAAGAAGACTCCTGCAACTACATTTGGACTCATTAAGTCCAATATTTCGATGTCGAGTTTATGGGCGTAAGCCGCAAAAAGTGCGAGAACAGTTAGTGCAGCGGCGCCTATGGCGAAACCCTTTGTTATAGCTTTTGTAGTGTTGCCTGCAGCGTCTAATTTATCTGCCACTTCAATTACTTCCTCGCCTAAACCTGACTGTTCAGCTATGCCTTTAGCATTGTCAGATACAGGCCCATAAGCATCCGCTGATATAGTCATACCTACTGTTGCAAGCATTCCAACGGCTGATATTGCAATTCCATAGTAAGGGCTTATGCCGAAAGCCTCAGCTAGATACCAGGCTGCCAAAGTGGCGGCACAAATGCCAATTACAGGCGGGACGATGCTGACTATCCCATAGGAAAAACCCGTCAGTATATTTATGGCAGCGCCAGTTGTCGAAGCCTCAGCAACCTTCTGCGCTGGTCCCCTATCTATAGATGTGAAATAGTCTGAGGTTATTCCTATAATTACTCCCGCAACTAAACCTGCGACTGTGGGAAGAAGAACCCCCAACCACCTATTCCCTTCTAATCCAGAAAAGTACGTGGCAGTGAACAGGAAAACAGCAAAAATAATCCATGTGGAAAAAGACCCTCGGTTAAGTGCTGCTCCTGGATTACTCTTTATGCTTTGTTTAACAACTAAGGCACCTATTATTGAAGCGAAAAGTCCCACAGCCGCTATTGTTAAGGGCAGAGCCGTCAAGGCGGTTTCACCTATTTCTGCGCCGATAATCATTGTAGCTACAATGCTTGCAATGTAAGAATCCACCAGATCAGCACCCATTCCAGCTACGTCGCCTACATTGTCTCCCACGTTGTCAGCTATAACAGCAGGGTTTCGCGGGTCATCTTCAGGAATCCCCAGCTCCACTTTGCCAACAAGGTCAGCGCTAATGTCAGCCGTTTTTGTGTATATTCCGCCTCCAGCCTTTGCAAACAACGCTAGAGCGCTGGCTCCGAAGCTGAAGCCCAAAACAATATCACAGGCCTCAATTGAACCCCATCCTAACACAGCATTATAGATGTAGAAGAGTAAACTTATGCCTAGTAAAGCTATACCTACAATGGACAAGCCCATGACCGCCCCGCCGTAAAAAGCTACCGGAAAAGCTCTTTTTAGGCCCTGTTTTGCTGCATTAGCGGTTCTAACATTTGCTTCAACCGCAGCCATCATCCCAATATAAGCAGCAATAGTGGCGCAGATTGAACCCAAAATGTATGCTAAAGCTATGCTTCCTCCATAGACCGAGCCTCCACGGATGCTGTAAAGCGCTCCGAGGATAACTGCCATTAAAATAACGAAAGCCGTTAATGCCGCATTCTGCCTTTTTAAGTAAGCCTTTGCGCCCTCTTTAATGGCGCCAGCAATCTCTCTCATTCGTTCAGTGCCACTTTCCTGCCTTGTTACATGCCTGTACAAATAACCCGCCAAGCAAACAGCAGCCAAGCCGGCTGCAGGTGTAATGTGAAACCACTCCATGCACCAAACCTCACAAGCATTGCTTTACAAACCGTCTGAAATAATAACCCATGCTTATAAATTTACTGCGCTTGCTAAGCAGCTTTTCATCAAAAACCCTATGACCTAATAAAGACAATTTGGCGCCGGGGAGGGGATTCGAACCCCTGCGAGCCAAAAGGCCCACTGGCTTACTTGTTAAAGGGTTATGTTTCTAAACCCCATTTACCCTTGGGTTGATCTCGAGGCCAGCGCGTTAACCGCTCCGCCACCCCGGCTCTACTTATTGCCGCCTTCATCAAGTTTCATTTGCTGCTAGAATGGGTTTTTCCTGCCATTTCGAAATTCTCTGCGGCGTTAAACTTCTTTCGTTAAATCCCACGTTTTTGGATTTTTGGTTCGTTTCGGGTCGCTTGGATGAAGCAAACAGTCCGCCAGATTACATTTACTACGACCTATGTGATATTCTTTTTTCGTTGATTTTAGCTGAATTCATGTTCATCACCCTTTACGCTAGGTTTATATCTTTTAGGCATAGCCAAATCTGCGATATCTACACTGTGCTTATATATTTGGTGCAACGTCGATACTGCAGCTAAAACAGGGGACACAATGTCAAGGCATTGTTCTGTAGCGCTTTTTTCAATAACGCCTAGGACTTTTTCTATTTTGTCTTGCATACTCCGCACTCCTTCAGCTGCTTCGACATCGCCGACAAAGAACGCTGTTAAGGCATTTTCATGCGCTTCAAAAATCAACCCGTGTAGCTCAACAATCAGTTTTTTAAGGTCGTCAGTGAGTTTTGCGCCTTCAAGATTTATTACCTTAAACGCTATGCGTACACATTCGTCTCCAATTGCCTCAACAAGGCTGGCGGCCAAACGATAGTCTAGGCAATCTATAGGTTGCACTCCAAGTTTCTCGCTTAAGTTTGGATTTTGAATTATTGTTCGCAAAATTCTGACAAGAAGAAAGTATAGTCTATTCACCTCTTCATCTCTTGCAATCACGCTTTTTGCCATATGGACGTCTCCATTAACCAACGCATTAACAATGTCTCGCTGCATTCCAGCAGCTATGGTATATCCTCTCCGAAGAATCTTCTCCGGTGGGAAACCAGAGGGTTCAAGCAAGCACTGGAGAACTATTTTGGAATAATCCTCCTCAACAATTTCCAAGCCCACTAAACGGCTGACGGTTTTCTTAACGAGTTCCCTCATCTCGAGGCTAATATTTTCTTTTGCCTCAACACGGATAATGTCAAAGCCTAACAGATAATTCCCAACAATCTCACGACTCAAAAATGGACCCGGCTTCGAGGTAGTGATGCGGGGAGAAGGTGCAACACAATATTCAGGATCAATCAGTAGTTTACCGTCGCCCGTTTCGCTTACGGTCACCACAGAGCCCCTGTTTAAGCCATAACGTTCAGCCCAATCCTTTGGTAAACAAACGAAAAAGGTGCCGCTTGGAGTACGTTGAATCTTACGGAATGCACCCATCTAACCACCACCATGCATTTTGTCTGGACATCAGCAAATCCAAAAGGTTAATAATATATAAACTTAAGCATTAAAGTATAAAATGTAAAAATTTGAAAAACGAAGTTATAATCGGACTAGACTTAGCAGGAAAAGAGAAAAACGCTACAGGATTTGCCATATGGAGAAAAGCTTACGTTGAGGCATTTCAAATTTACTCCAATAAGGAAATTGTAGATACAATAACCTGGGCTCAGCCGATAATTGTGGCAATAGATGCTCCTCTTAAACTTCCAAAAGTGGGACTTTTAAGAAAAGCAGACAAGGAACTCCTTAGAAGAGGCTACCGCATCTTTCCACCAAGCCTAACAGCTATGAGAACCCTTACTCTTCGAGGTATGAAGTTAAATAAGCTAATAGCTAGAAAGGGGTTTAAAACAATTGAAGTGCATCCTACATCGACGAGAAAGGCGTTAAAAATGCCAACTAAAAATTGGAAAACCATTCAAGAAATATTCAAGAACATGGGGGTAAAGGGCACTATAGAGGAACGGGAATTAACACCTCACGAGTTGGATGCGATTACTGCAGCCTTAACAGCATACCTTTACATCCAGCATTTGACAGAAGCTATTGGAAACACTGAAGAAGGGGTAGTCATAATTCCTAGAAGCCTTAATTGGCGGGAAGTAAAATTATGAACACCTCCGCAAGCAGGATTCAAAAAGCTGTTGAATTAACGATTGAAGCAGGATACCAACTTAACAAAGAGGCTTTCGAACTTCTGAACGCGGTTGCAGCAACTGAAGACCCTGTAGAAGTCATGTGCAAAGCTATTCAAAAGCTAGATGAACTTAAGGATAAACCATTATTCATTGAAAGAGAACTCCTTGAAAAACTTATTGAAGAGCCTTTGGAGAAAAACATCCTTCAACCACCAGATGAACAAGTTGGATCTTTTCCCCTTTCAAGCGACCTCGAACACATACCACAAGTTTTGGAAGGGAAAAAAGCTTTCCACCCATATGCAGGAGAAATAGAAGCAGATATTAACGTGATAGACGACCCAGGCAGCAAGTTGAGCACAAACGGCACAATGGAAGATTACTTAAGGTATTTTCACGACAGGTTTAAGCGAATTGAACGTTTGCTAAGGCAGAGGATGGATGCTAAGGGTGCAACCTCAGTTCTTGACGCTTTGAAAGCCTCGCCAAACACCAAAGTTAAAATAATAGGCATGGTTGCTGAGAAAAGAGAATTTAAACAAAAAATTATCTTAACAATTGAAGATCTCTACGCTAGTGCCACCATGCTTGTGCCCCAAAATGCCTCAGCAGAGCTTTTGAACAAGGCTAGAAACCTGCTACTCGACCAAGTTGTCTGTGTAATTGCAGCAAAAACGCGGGGAAACCTGCTAATCGCCGAAGACATCATCCTGCCGGACATAGCCCCTAAAACCCAGAACAAGGCTTCAGTTCCTATATATGCTGTTCTTACCTCAGACATGCACGTAGGCAGCTTGAAATTTGAGAGTAAAGCTTTCAACAGATTCGTCTTATGGCTTAATGGCAAGTATGGCAACGCTGAAATGCGAGAGATAGCTGGCCGCGTTAAATATGTCTTGATAGCAGGGGACATTGTTGACGGAATAGGAGTCTACCCAAATCAGATTAAGGAATTAGCAGTAAAAGACATTCACGGACAATATAAGTTTGCTGCAAAGTTGATTGAGCAAATTCCAGACTACATTGAAGTCATAATAATACCCGGAAATCACGACGCCCCAAGAAAGGCCCTACCGCAACCACCGATTTCAAATGTTTTTCTTGAACAGCTGCAGGAGTCAAGGAAAATTCATTCCTTTGGCAACCCAAGCATGATAAGCCTTCATAAAGTTGAAGTTTTAATATACCATGGCCGCAGTCTTGACGACGTCGTCTCCACGGTTCCAGGTATGGAGTATACTAAACCAGAAAAAGCTATGACCCTTTTTCTGCAGGGACGCCACCTGGCGCCCATGTATGGAGGAAAAACTCCTTTATCGCCTGAGAGCAAAGACCATCTGGTTATTGAACGCGTCCCAGACATTTTTCACGCCGGGCACATCCACACCTTGGGATACACTAATTATCGCGGGGTTATGGTCGTAAACTCTGGGTGTTGGCAAGACCAGACTGAATACATGCGAAGGTTAGGGTTCATGCCAACGCCAAGTCTGGTTCCTGTGGTAAATTTACAAACTCTCGACATTAGTGTCCTTCCCTTTTCTTAGAAATACTGTTGGCTAAATAGTTCGTTTAATACTAAGAGGACTCAAGCAATCTATTGCAGATTAAAAATTATTCGCTAGCCAGCAGTCCGATTTCATTTTTACACTTGCGGTTTCAACATTAACTGGTGACTCAGAATGGAGCCGTCACCCGCCTGTTCTTTCATCAAGTCAAGTTCTAGCAATAGTTGCCAATTAATCTCAGAAATTCTTTGTAGAAAGTTGCGGGAATAGCACAATTAGAACCAACCAAAGAACCACAAGCATAACTTCAAAAATTCACCGGCTTAAATGGCAACGACATTATATACTTCTTCAAATTTCACGTTTCAAACATTTTAAAAAAGAAGCGCCAAAAGCATCTCCCACCTACGTCGTTCATGAAACGTTCATAATCAATTCCTACGTGAAGTATTCTTCGAAAGGCAACGCGGCTCATAATCGATTAGGCGCCCAAGTCTAGCATCGTTAGAAAAGGCCTCTCTGATAAGGGTGCGCGTGACCTCAAGCCGTATCTTCTTTGTCCGGCCATATCTACCCATACTTGTAACTTGGGCATTTAGTAATCCTAAAGTGTCAAGTTCATTAACCAATGTGCTGACTCGTCGTTGAGTTAACGGATTTATGCCTAACTCTCCGCAAAGTTCGCTGTAAACTTCGTATATCCCGCCTGTTATAGCCAAGTAGCCGTTCGCCTTAACAAGGTGGAAGACGCTTAATATAACAAGCTTTGAGTGTAGCGTAAGGTTTGCCAAAGCTTCGACAACCCGGTTGTGCTCTATAAGCTTTTCAGCCTCACGGACATGTTCTTCTTTAACAATGCTTGAGCCTGCTCGCTCTGCAACCTCCCCTGCAACACGAAGAAGATCCAAGGCTCGACGCGCATCTCCATGCTCAGCTGCGGCCAATGCGGCGCAAAGACTTACTGCTGCCTCGCTTAAGACACCATCATGGAAGGCCATCTTGGCCCTTTCAGAAAGAATAGTTTTTAGTTCACTTGCATCATAGGGCCTGAAAACGATTTCCTCTTCGCTTAAAGAGCTTAAAACCCTTGGATCAAGAAATTCTTTCAGGCGTAGATCGTTAGATATTCCAATAAGCGATACTTTACTCCGAGACAACGTTTCATTAACCCGTGTAAGCTCGTATAGGAGATTATCGCTTCTCGACTTAACGAGAGCATCTACTTCATCTAATGCAATAATCATCAATCTTTTTGTAACGTTTAGTCCATTTTTGAACCTTTCAAAAACCTCGCCAACGGATAATCCAGTGAAAGGAACAGAAAGTTGGAGGCTTTTGCAAAGGCTAGCAATTACACGATACTCTGTTCCAGCTAGCCTGCAATTTACATAGCAAAAAGTGACGGGGGAGCCTACCTCTCGCGCTTTAGCCTCTAAACGAGTTAACACATATTTCGTCACCGCAGTTTTGCCTGTGCCAGTTTTCCCGTAAACAAAAACATTTGAGCTCCTTTCACTTTTTAAAGCAGGTGCGATCGTCTCGCCGAGACGTTTAATTTGATCCTCGCGATGGGGCAGCTTTTCAGGTAGGTAATCGTGCCGAAGGACCTCTCTATCTTTAAAAATGCCCAACGTTTTAAGGAACCTGCTGAATACTTCATCAAGAATATTTTGATTCTCCATTTTGGCTTTCCCTCTGTGAGTGTGCTGTTCTTTACCTTAAAGTTAGAAAGATAAGGTGTGTCGTACAGAAAAATCGATGTGAAAAAGAAAAAGTCTAAAATGGACAGAGACACCCCAAAGCTTCCACTGGAAACTCTTTGAAAAAAAGGATTTCTCTGATTTCTTGTAAAAGAAATATACTCTGTGAGGTAAGTCTATTAAAAAAGGTAAAAAGCTTCTTGTAAAAGTTTTTGAACTCAACTTGCAAATTGCTTCGATAAACGGTGAATCATATTTGATGCCAAGAACACTTTCCAGTGGAAATAATGGGGCGACCCCATTTAAACATTAACTTACTAAAGGTTGAAAAATATGATGTAATTTTTCCCCGACATTCTATGTTTGATGTTAAAGCTTTCTTTAAAACCATTAAAATGTTTGAGAATGAAGAAACCTATGCAATTTCACAGCGTGCGAACACCATTGTGAAATTTATTCAACTTTGTCTTTTTCCTTTCAGCAACACCGTCTTTGTTGACTTTTTCTTGTTTTTCGCTGTGAAAAAGCCACCCTTTCGTTTCTACTGGAGTTTCAAAGATACCTTAAATACTTTTTGCTTTTTATCCTTTATTTGGCCAGTGAAGTTTGTGACAGAAAATGTTTGGAATTTTTTTGCCTTTACAAATTTAAAGCTTTAATCGTGCTTTTTTTTAATAGAGTTTTCACCGTAACAGCTATAACCTGTGAAGAGTAAACTTGTGAACAATTAAAGGTGCTCTATGAAGGATGCCAGCTAGAAAAATGCGCATTGAAGTTTTCGATGGCGACGGCAACAAGTATAGCATAGCCTTTGAAGGGCAAGTTACACGAGAAAAAGCTCTTCGTTTGCTGGATCTTGTTGAGCTTTTAGGTGGAGTGACAGGTGTTGCTAATCCTGGAGTACGCGCGCCTTCAAGTGAGTTGTCAAAATATGATAAAGTGTTAACGCTGGTTCAGAAGCATTTCCCTATGGTTTGGTTTTCATCGAGGGATGTTCAGGCTGTTTATGAACAAGAGTTTAAAGAACCAATAAGTCTCAGCACTGTTGCTACTTATCTCTCCAGAATGGCGGGTAAAGGACTGCTGTCAAGAAGCGGGGCCTCTAATCGTTTAAAATATAGGGTTTCTATGGGGTTTTCTCAAGTTACCCTCGAACAGCAGGTTCCCTAAGTAGCCTCTTGTTCGGCTTTTTTTAAAATGTTCTGCATTTCTTTTTTTGTACTATATTTGAAAGGCACTTTGCTGGAATCCCTTTCCAAGTAACCCTCCTCATAGAGTTTCTTCATCAGCCTAGCGGTATGTTCCCTGCTAAGTTTAATTCTGTGTTTAATCTCTGGGGCCGTCTTCGGTCCTTCCGCTGCCAACATTTCTAGCACGGCTAATTCTGTGTCGGTTAAGTTGGCGAGTGCTTTCTCCTTCTTTATAGGTATTGCTGCTTCAATTCCCTGTTCTGATGAAGCTTCTGTTTTTCGGGCTTTTTCTTCTAGAAGGGAGATTTTTGATGCCAACTCTTTGTGTGATGTCACGACATCACGGGTTTCTTTCTCAAATTCGGCGATACGTGCCAACAACTGATCACGTTCCTTCAATACTTCAACTGCTTTGCTTTCCAAACTTTTCAATCTCCCTTCTAGTTCATCAACTTTAATTATTACATCCTTGCTATTTGCCGAGGCAGCTTCAACCTTGCAGGAGATTGCTTCTAAAAAACTTGCGGTACGTTTAAGCTCTCTGCTAAAACTTAGAATTATGTCATTAAACGCTGCATTAGTTTTTTCGTACTCATTCTTAACCTTGACTAGATTCCTGTAATACTCGATAGCAAAACCTATTGTTACAGCGACTAGTAAAAGAGAAAGCACAAGTATCAGATCAAGCAATGTCAATCACCTACTGCTGCACATAATAACCTGTGATTTGCGTCACACATCACATTTTGATGCGCTCGCCATTTAAATGTTGTGGTTCCTTTCATACGTAGTCCGCTTATGACATCACGTATCACAAGCTCCCTGTTAAGCATCTTTAATAGTCATGAAGGTTTATTGCTCCTCATGCTTATGGCTCAATCTTTTGAGAACTTCTATATCTATTTAAGATACTGTGATTTGTGACGTCACGAAAATCCTTCGACGGGGTTTGAAAGCCTTTTCAGACTTGTTTCCAACTCCTCTCTTAACATTTTCAATAACTTTAGTTGTTCCTCTGGCTTTTCACCTTTATTTGAAACGTTTTTGTGAGCTTCTACGTATTCTTGAAGCTTGTTTGCTGTTTCAATGTATGGGTCCAAAGTTGTGTTTTCAAAAATTCCCAAGTATCCGAGTAGAAGTACCGTGTAGATGGACTTTATGACGTTTTCCTCTGCCTGCTTTAGCGTTCTGTTAAAGGCTCCACGGCTTATTCTTGCCTTTTTTAGCCGTAATCCAGCTTTTTCTTCATTTTTTAGGGGTTTACCTGCAATATTATCGGCCAAAAGGTCTATAAGCATGGTTTCAAGCTGTGTTTTCGTTAAATGACTATTTTTAGCTAATATTTTTACTATGGGGTCTTCTAAAGACTTTTCTATCCATTGTTGGACAGTTTCTCTAAGCTTCGTAACTTTACCCGCCATGCATGCTTTAATGAATACAAAATTGTATACAAAGGAACTTTTAAAACTAACGGTATCGTGCATATAAGCACAACTCAATTTTGCGGGTAATATCAGCTTAGAAAGCTTAAAACGGAGCTAAAACCGATGTTTTTCCTTAAGGGAAGAAGAAAATCGCTTAAAAACCAAAGAGAACTTGTAAACGGCAATTTCTACTTGCAGAACATTCTTTAAGGGATTGTTATACGTTTACTGTGCTGTGTGAAATGAATCCTCAGGCTTACAGTCCATCAGCGTATACCTACAGTTATTATTTATCGAGGCACAAGTACCTTCATAGTCTCAAAGTTTTCACAGCATGAAGCATAGTTTAAACGCCTGTCCTTTCAAGTGTTATTACTATGTGATGTCACATTAATAGTAACAAGTCACATGTGATAAAACTCACTTTGAAGTAAGCACCGGATTCGAGTTTTCTCTGTGATGGGGTTGTGATGCATACTGGTTCAATGCAGGTAACGTATGCCGCGTTGAAGCACATATGAAAATGCTGTAGAGAAACATGAATGGGCGATTCAGAGTTTTTCTGCTTTTTCCTTTAGCTTTTCGAAGAGTTCAGGACGCAAGTCCTTCAGTGTTGGGACAAACGGCTCCACAATTCTGATGTCGGCATAGTTGACTTCACCTACTACGAGGTCTTCTTCTGCGTGCTTTGCTGCGATCACGACTTCTCCGTCTGGTCCTATTAGTCTGCTTCCTCCGAAAAACTGTAACCCGTCCTCCATACCTACAAGGTTGACGTAAGCTAGAAACACGGTATTTTCAACCGCCCTTGTAGCTGTTAACATCTCAAAATATGTGCGCCGGACCGCAGGTGAAGCTGATATGCATACTATTAACTGGGCACCATCTAGACGGGTTAAGCGGCTAACTTCTGGGAAGAATATGTCATAGCATATAATTAGCCCCAATTTGCCAAGCTCCGTCTCAAAGACTCCAAGTTGGTAGCCTGGTCTGAAGTACCTTTTTTCCTCGAACACGCTGTGGGTTGGCAAATGCATTTTTCGATATTTACCTATGAATTGTTTCGGTCCCACCAAAACTGCGGTGTTGTATAGGGTAGCTTGTGTCTTTTCGCTTTTTTCTGGCATACCAAATATTATATGTAGGTTATGTCTTTTTGCAAGTCTTTCAACTACGCCTGTCGATGGACCTGGAATTGTTTCAGCAAGCTCGTAGAGCTCGTCTCGCATCATATAACCAGTAAGCGAAAGCTCCGGGAAGATGACAAGCTCTGCACCCTTTTGTTTTGCCTTTGCAGCATATTCTTCAAATTTTTGCAGGTTAGCATTTTTATCTCCTCTCCGGCAGCTCAGTTGTGCAAGGGCGACCTTAAACTTATGTTTCAAGAATTTCACCTTTTTTAAGATTCGGTATATGGAATTCTAAAGTCGAACCCAATGGTTCTATATTGGATTTTTGTTGTTAAGGGTAATCTTCTTTTATGTTCCATTGTTTTCCACCGGTTTTTAACTTTTTGCACTAATTCTTTTTGCAGATTTAGTTGTTCGGATATTTCTTCGACTCTCATGAAATGTTCTAACCCATAAAGGATCTTATCCAAGGTTTCATATTTCATGCCTAATTCTTCTTCAGCTGTCTGCCCAGGCCAAAGCATCGGCGACGGCGGCTTATTCACGATTTCTTCCGGTATGCCTATGTGCCTTGCTAGTTTCCGTACTTGAGTTTTGTACAAGTCCATCAGAGGTGATATGTCAGCTGCGATGTCTCCCCATTTTGTGAAATATCCTAACATTGTTTCCGATTTGTCTGAGCTTCCACAAACGATTAGATTAAGCTTGTTGGCGTAATAGTATAAGTACATCATGCGTGTGCGAGCCTTTAAGTTGCCCTTGCAAATTTTGTCTTCTGGATCGAATATTGGGATAGTCGTTTGCAACGCATCGATAACTGGCGTTATATCTATAATTTCGGTCTTTATCCCGAATTTTTCTGCGACAATATTAGCATGCATTATGTCTTGTGAATTGTATGTTTCTTTCTCAGGAAGTAATAGTCCTAAAGTTTTGTGGCCTCCGACGGCTATTGCAGAAAGTGCTGCATTTGTGCTGCTGTCGATTCCTCCTGATAATCCTAGGACTATGCCGTTTGCCTTTGATTTTTCCACGTAATCTCTTATGAAGCTTACAATTTTTGCTTTAGTTTCTTCCCAATTTAAGTCCAATATTGCTCGATTGAGCTGCAATAGTTATCCCCTAAATGTTATTGGATTAGGCAAGTATTTAAGGGCGAAGACAGGATAATCAATAAGTAGCCTTGATAGTATGTGAAGGACTGAGTATGGGGCGAAGAAGGAGGAAAGTGGTCCGCGTCCCGAAAAAGCGGTTGCCAAAGTTCTTCTCATGCCCTGTTTGCGGTAAGGAAGCAGTGCGTGTAGAGATGCTTCGTGACTTAGGAAGGGCCATTGTAAGTTGTGGCAGCTGTGGAATAAGAAAAGAGTTTCAAGCTAAACAGGTCTTGACAGAAATAGACGTGTATTGCATGTTTACTGACATAATCTACAGCGGAGCAGGCAGTGCGGTGGCTCCTAAAGCGAAAGGCGAGGAGTAGTGAAGGCTCCATGGCAGGTGCAGTAGAAAGGTATTTGCTTAACAAAATAAGCGCTGAGGGTGCAGTTCACATGACGCTCATCGATCCGGAGAAGGTTACGCTTCCGCAAGCTTCCTTGATAGCTGAAAAAGCTAAGGCAAGCGGGACCTCTGCTATAATGGTTGGAGGTTCCACTTTTGTCTCAACGAAACATCTTGATGGAGTTGTTCTCACCATTAAGCGTGCTGTAGGGCTACCTGTCATTTTGTTCCCAAACAACGTAACAAGTATAAGCCGCTATGCAGACGCCATATGGTTCATGTCGCTTTTAAATTCCACCGATCCCTACTTCATAATAGGAGCCCAAATTTTAGGCGCCCCGCTGGTGAGGAAATATCGCTTAGAGCCGATTCCGATGGGTTACATAATTGTTGGTGAGGGCGGAACAGCAGGAATCGTCGGTAAAGCCGTTCCAATTCCATACGATAAGCCCGAGTTGGCGGTAGCTCATGCTCTGGCTGGGCAGTATCTAGGTATGCGCTTCATATATCTTGAAGCTGGCTCTGGAGCAAGAAGGCCTGTGCCTCATGGAATGATTCAGGCTGTTAAACAGTGCATTGATGTTCCCTTGATTGTCGGCGGCGGAATAAGATCGAGAGCTCAGGCTTTTGCCGCCGTCTCTGCTGGCGCCGACATAATTGTAACTGGAAACATCGTGGAGAATGGGCAAGTTAAGGACCGTGTGTCAGAAATTGTTGAAGGTGTAAGGCGCGGTAAAGCCTAAGTTTGGAGAATTGCAGATTTTTGTAAAAACTAAACTTTTAACCCATAACGGTTAACGAAAATTGCTGTACCACGTTAGAAAATCAAAATAATCGCTGCGCTGTAACGGTAAAAGGGGGTTCGATTGGGCATTCAAATGAGCGAGGCCTACGCAAAATACGTGGAAGGCTTAGAGAGGCAGCTTGAACAATTGTGTGAAATCTCTCAGAAAGCCCGCGGGAGAATGTTAGATCCCTCGCCCAAACCAGAATGTGAAGTTGCACGGGATATGGCCGACCTTGTTGAGGGACTTGTTGGCCCGAAGGCGGTTGCAGATCGGATTAGAGAGTTGAGCTCTAAACTGCCGAGAGAGGAATTGGCCTTCAAAATTGCCGAGGAGATTGTTTATGGAAAATTTGGTCACATGGAACCTGAAACTGCTGCTGAGCAAGCTATACGAACAGCGTTGGCAATTCTAACTGAGGGACTTACTGCTGCCCCTTTGCAAGGTGTGGCGCATGTGAGAATAAAGACAAACCACGATCAGACGAAGTATCTGGCCATTTACTTCGCAGGTCCCATTCGTTCGGCGGGAGGCACTGATCAAGCGTTAACTCTTGTTATAGGCGACTTTATCCGTAAACTTCTTGGGCTGGACCGCTACAAGCCTACCGAAGAGGAGATTGCACGGTTTATAGAGGAAGTTAGACTTTATGAACGCTCTGTGAGCCGTTTCCAATATCACGTTACTGACGAGGAGTTGCGCAAAGCTATTCGATGGTTACCTGTGGAAGTTACTGGAACAGAATCTGACCCCGTTGAAGTTTCGTCATATCGTAACCTCCCACGCATTGAAACCAACAGGGTACGCGGCGGCGCTTTAAGAGTTGTAAACGACGGGGTTGTGGGGCGCGCGTCGAAAGTTTGGGTGATTGTCGAAAAACTTGGGATCCAAGGTTGGGATTGGCTTAAGGAAATCCGTAAAATGTCAGAGAAGAAGTCCACCGGGTTTATGGATGATGTGGTTGCTGGGCGCCCCATTTTTTCCTTCCCCTCTAGACGTGGCGGGTTCCGGTTACGATATGGAAGAGCGAGAAATACTGGGTTAACAGCAGTAGGCGTTCACCCTGCCACAATGCTTGTTCTACAAGAGTTTATAGCTGCAGGTACTCAACTTCGGTTGGAACTCCCAGGAAAAGGCGGCATAGTTACACCAGTTGATGCTTTGGAGCTGCCAATAGTTAAACTGCGCGGAGGTTCTGTTGTACGCGTTTCCTTGGATAACTTTAGTGATGTCAAAAACCAGATTGAAAAAATCCTGTTTTTGGGAGACATTCTGGTAAGTTTCGGTGACTTCCTATATCAAGGGAAAAACTTGGCTCCAGCAGGTTATGCTGAGGAATGGTGGAATTGGGAGTTAAAAAACGCTGTGACAAGAGAATTCAAAGGAGACTTGAAGGAAGCAGCCTTCGCCTTAAGCATCCCGGCTGAAAGACTTAAAGACCTTCTTAACGATCCCTTCAGAAATAGACCCTCCGGCAATGAAGCAATAAACTTATCTTTAAAATTGAAAGTTCCACTCCACCCGACGTTTACGTTTTTCTGGTCAAATCTTGGCACCGTTGAGGACCTTAAACGTTTAAGAATGTGGATGTTAAAATCTAAAATAGAGCGTGACGGGGAATACGTTAAACGGATAACTGGCGAGCTGGATGAGACGGTTAAAAGAAACCTTGAGGCAATATGCCTGCCTCACCGAATTACGGATCGTGCAATTATCATAGAGGGAGACGATGCGTGCGTTTTTGCTTTTTGCCTAGGCAACAAAACCGCTGATGTTGAGATTTCCGGCGAAGAGACAGTTTTAGATGCTGTTAAGCACCTTTGTGGTGTTACGATAAAAGATAAGGCGCCAACATTCATCGGCGCTAGGATGGGACGGCCTGAGAAAGCTAAGAGGCGGGAAATGAAACCTCTTGTACATGTTTTGTTCCCTGTGGGATTAGCTGGTGGCGCTCAAAGGGATATTGTGGAAGCAGCAAAGCATGAGAAAGTTTTTGTAGAAATTGTTAACTTTAAATGTCCTCGATGTAAAACTCATTCACTTGGAATCAAGTGTCCTATATGCGGTTTTGCAACAATTCAGGAACTGGTGTGCCCGAAATGTGGCAGAAACCTTAACTACGGCGGCAACTGCTCTCTTTGCAAAGTGCCAGCTGTCGCATATGGCAGACGCGCCCTAAATGTTAAAGAACTGCTAGAAGATGCTTGCAAACGTTTAGGGAGTTCAGCGCCTAAATCTCTAAAGGGCGTCAAAGGCTTGAGTAATGAGGCAAAAATCCCTGAGATAATCGAGAAGGGGATTTTACGTGCAAAATACGACTTGTCAGTGTATAAAGATGGCACAGTACGTTTCGACGCAACCAACGCCCCTCTAACCCATTTTAGACCAGCTGAAATTGGTGTATCTTTGGAAAAGATGTTGCAACTAGGTTACACGCATGACCTTTGCGGCGATCCACTCACAGACGTAAATCAAATATGCGAACTGAAAACACAGGATGTTATCATCCCTGCTAAATGTGCGGAATACTTTATCCGAGTGTCAAAGTTCATAGATGAACTTCTAGTAAAAGTTTACGGGCTTCAACCATACTACAATGTTAAGACTTATGAAGACCTCGTTGGCCATCTGATCTTCGGCCTAGCCCCTCACACTTCAGTCGGAATTTTGGGGCGCATAGTTGGCTTCACTCGTCTAAATATATGTTATGCTCATCCAGTTTGGCACTCTGCAAAACGTAGGGACTGCGACGGCGACGAAGACGCCTTGATGCTTGCGCTGGATGCATTGCTTAACTTTTCCAGAAAATATTTGCCTGCACAGATCGGTGGAATTATGGATGCCCCTTTACTGTTGATTCCAACCGTTAATCCATGCGAAGTGCAAAGACAAGCACATGACTTTGATGTTGCAGGCGCCTATCCTGCAGAGTTTTACGAGAAGACTTTTGAGAAAGTGGAAGCCAAACGTGTAAGCCAACTCATCGACCTCATTGAGCATAGACTTGGAACAGAAGCCCAGTTTGAAGGATTCCGTTTTACAGTACCAGTCTCAGACATAAACATGGGAGTTGAAGAAAGTGTCTATAAACGATTTAAAGCGATGATTGAAAAACTCAACGGTCAACTTACACTTGCCGAAAAAATTGAAGCTGTAGACGCTAAGAAAGTGGCTCTAAAAGTTTTGACTAAACATTTCATTCGTGACATAGCTGGGAACCTTCGAGCCTTTTCAACTCAAGGTTTCAGATGCAAGACATGCAATAAACGTTTCCGCCGTCTTCCATTACGCGGTAAATGCACCCAATGTGGCGGTGAACTGTCACTTACGGTTTACAGAGGCGGTATAGAAAAATATTTGGAAGCAGCTGAAAACATAATTCGAAGATATAGACTCCCCAAATATTATGCCCAAAGAGTCGCGTTGGTAAGAGAAGAAATTAACTCCCTGTTTGAAGGCAAAAAACCCAAACAAATTAGCTTAGCAGACTTTGCCTAAGTGAAACCTTTTCTGTATTAAAGAATTAAAAGACTTTGATGGCTATGCCTAAGGTGGGTTATCATCCCAACGCATATTTGACAGACTTCAGAAACATTAAACTAGGATTAAAGGCTAGGACTGCAATATTAAATTTTTTGGAAAAGAAAACTGCAGAAGCAAAGAAAATTTCAGTAGAGACCGGTTTACCCTACAGTGTTGTTTCACATCATCTTAAACTCCTCGAGGCAAAACATATCGTGCAGAAAAAAGGCACCCGCCCTGCTGTGTGGGCGCTCACGGGAATTGGACAAAAACGTTTAAGCTAGCTTTTAAGAGGGACACTGGCAAGGCGCAAGTCCACACTTTGGACACTTACAACCATACTTGTTGAGGGCAGCAGCCTCAAGGTCGACATCCATAACGTTTGCCAACGACGCCAACCATGCAATGACATCTGCAAACTCATTTTCTAAAGCTTCTCCATCACTAACCTTTAAGGCTTCGCCTAATTCAGTAACCTCCTCTACAAGCCATTGAAAGGTTTTTTCGACACCTCTCCCAGAATCTTTGTGATAGTATAGCTGACGCATAAGCTCCTGAAATTCGCGTATATGCATTTCCTTCCCATCTAAACAGTATTTGACGATTACTGTTTAAACTTTGAGCTACACCTTGATATCTTTTGCCCCTTGGCAATTATGTGAATTACTCTTAAACCTTTACTTTCAAGATGGGAGGCGATAAACCTCCTGTGACAGTATTTCGGGTCCGTTTCCATGCACATTATGCATGCCCTTTTCTTAGACGCTATGTCAAGCAGTCTATTTACTCCTTTTATAAAAAGTTCCGTTTGCATATGCCTCTCATAACCGCCATTCCTGTATCCGCCCAACTCTTCTCCAAGCCAAACATATTCTAACCCGTTTTCTAGAAGCCATCTTTCCATTTTTTCCTGTTTGAAATGGTCAACTTTTGATGTTGGGAAACTTCGGACATCTACCAACACTTGTATTCCATGTTCCTTTAAAATCTTGACGAAAGCATTTATGCTACGGTTGCTGTGCCCAACAGTCCAGATTATTATTTTTTCTTCCATAACTTTACGCAAACCTAACGTATTTTTATGTACTGGTAAGCTTCTGTTGTATTTTCAAAGCAGTAATGTACCTTTCGGTAGTTCTTTCTGAATTCCGCTACTTCCAGCCTAACTTTTTCAGGCGATTCTTTGTCTATTACCACGCGTTTTATAAAATCTGCTATCTCCACCATCTCCAACTCCTTCATTCCAAGCCTTGTAACTTCTGAAACGCCAAGCCTTATGCCGCCAGGATGTTGAAAGTGTCTTCCTTCTTTAATGTCCCACGGCAGGAGGTTCCTGTTCACCACTATATTGGCCTTTTCAAGAATTTTCTCTATGGTGCCTCCATCACCATGCTTCGTTACATCCATTAGGATTACGTGGGATTCCGTAAACCCTTTATGTTCCGCCAAAACGTTGAAGCCCCTTTCGTAAAGTGCCTGTGCAAGAGCCTTCGCGTTTCTAATTACACGCTGGGCGTATTCTTTACCGAACTCAAGCATTTCAGCTGCCGCGATGGCGACGCCTGCCATTGCATGCAAATGATGATTGCTTACTAATCCTGGAAAAGTGGCTTTTTTAATTTTTTCGGCATACTTTTCCCAGGACAGTATTCCGCCATGCTGGGGTCCAAAGAAGGTTTTGTGAGTGCTGAAGCTTACAACATCGGCCCCTTCCCGAAGGGGGTCTTGAAAACATTTTCCAGCGATTAGCCCGGCAACATGAGCGGCATCATAGCCAACTATGCCGCCTACAGAATGAATTTTATCTGCCAGCGCCTTTACTGGGTGGGGAAACGGGAAGACGCTTGCTCCAAACATGACAAGTTTCGGCTTATTTCCTTCAGCTGCAAGTTTTTCGATTCGCAGTTTCGCTTTATCTACATCTATATTCAGTTCCTTATAATCTAGCGGTAGATACTCAACCGTAAGACCATGGACAGCCCCTGCCGTGCCTCCTAACTCTTTCTTTCCCA
Source organism: Bathyarchaeia archaeon (assembly GCA_038826715.1). Lineage (GTDB taxonomy): Archaea > Thermoproteota > Bathyarchaeia > Bathyarchaeales > Bathycorpusculaceae > JAWBOH01. The sequence goes on from JAWBOH010000021.1 coordinate 28,408, forward strand.
TTGTAATATGTCCACCGCATGGTATTGACAAGGCCATCATTACGTCTCCAGGATTCGTGAACGCTGTGTAAACAACAAGATTTGCTACCACGCCAGAGATCGGCCTAACATCAACAAATTCTGCATCAAAAAGCCTTTTCATAAGCTCAATGCATTTGAACTCCACTTGATCTATAAAGTGGCATCCTGCGTAAACTCGCTCTCCAGGCCATCCTTCCGCGTATCGGTTTCCTAAATCGGTTGTTAAGGCTTCGCGGACCGCTGGGCTCGGTACGTTTTCACTCGCTATTAGAGGTATGCATTCATGGAACCATTTATGATGTTTTTGAAGAAGATCTAACACATAGGCATATTCTTCGAGGGGGGTTAACACATAAACACCTTCCCAGATAATCCTTATTCTTAGATAAAACTATTTTGAGCGAAACATTAATAATTAAGCCGGCCAGCATTTTAAATTGCTAAGCAAAATGGAAAGGCTTCCGAATGAGTAAAAAAAGAAAGACTGAATCCACACCGATGCCTGCCGCGAGCGCTGGGCTATTGAGATTTTTTGAGGAGGAAACGGAAGGAGTCAAGGTTAGGCCTGAAATTCTGGTGGTAGCAGCCGTTGCGCTAATTGTCGTGTGCATTTTGGCGCATGTTTTTCTTTAGTTCACTTACTGGCGACGAGAAGGCGGGTGTAAAACTTCTATCCGTTGCACAGCGTTTAAATGTATGAAGATCTCACTTCGCTCTTCTCTACTTACAACTTGCGGAATCGGTTGAGCAATTGTTGCTCTAAGAACTACAGCTTCGGCGTCTGAAAGCCATATTCCCGCAGGTTCACGAGTAACAGCCGCTAATGTTCCTTCAAAACCATAAGACGAATCTAGAACAACCCTGATGCTTCTGCCTAGGTTTTTCTCTAGCATATGGAATATCGTCAGCGGTATATTTTGTTCCGGCATAGGATCAGCAAAATCTTAATTTGGCGTTTGAAAGATAAAACAGTTACTGTTCTTGTCAACGACTAATGCAACTACTGGGGCAATCAACATGCATGCTGCCTGTTTTCTTTTAAACTTTTATTTTAGAGTATTGTAAAACTTAATATGTTTAATGTGTTTTCATAGAAAACCCGCATGGATTGGTGGAAATGGCTGGCGACAAGTCGGTTAACCAGTACTTAGACAACGCCGTTAAACACTATTCCTCTCTTTTTATGCTGCCATCATACAACCATATAATTTTTCTTTCATTGGTGATATGCCTAGTTGCCGGATTATCTTACTCCTTGGTTTTTTCTCGATCATATTCATGGCCGATTAGCGGAGTGCTCCTTAGCTGCGGGCTTTTCATTGCAACAGTCATTTCAAACTATTTCTTAGCTTCAGTTGTTTTAAGGAATGATCCTGTTTACAATTTAAGAAGAATAGCAGCTCTTTCTCTTTTCTGCTGGGTTTTGTGGTTAATCTTTGTCTTTTTGGGATGTGTTGTTGCCGTTTTTTCAGGCGTCATCTGGGCTGTTAGGTTTTGCCTTATCGGTTTTTCCGCCGTTCTGGTTCTTCGCTTCATTGTGCTTTATGTTACATCTTTCTCCGGTGTTAAACGATTTCTTGCATCATCCATTTTTCCTCCTTTTTTCTGTCTCGTGTTATTCACGCTTTTATGGTTTAATTTAATAGACATCTGCAAAGTTTCCTTCTTTATTGCTTGTTCCTTAAGTGTGGCTTTTGCTTCAAGCTTCCTATTTATTATCCTTCTAAACAATGTAGGCAAGCGTTTAGTGGAAATTTCTTCACTATCGATTTTTAAGGCGTTTCTTCTAAACTGGATTGCGGATTTAAACGGTCCTCTAGAAGTTTTTCTTGAAAAGTTAGGTGAGGAACGCGACATTAAAGTTCAAATTTTGCGGTTTGAAGGGTCAAACAACAAAGCGTTCATGATAGTGCCCTCCATACATCCAGGCCCTTTCAAAAATGTGGGCAGTAGCCTTTTGCCGTCGAAGCTTAAGACAGCCTTGGAAAAAAAATTTAACGGTACCGCCTGTGTTCTGTTAGGGCTTCTTGGACATGAACTTGACTTGGCATCTCAAAACCATAATCAAAGAATAATTGATTACGTTGTCAATTCAGCTGATTTTGAACCTAACGAGAAAAGAGCGACGCCTTTTGTTCGGGTTGGAAACGGAGTAGCATCTGCATGTTGCCAAATCTTTGGTGAAACAGCTTTGATTACCTTTTCATTGGCTCCAAACACCACAGAAGACTTGCCTCAAGAATTAGGCTTAATCATCCAGCGGGAAGCCGAAAAAAGAGGGTTGAGGTCATGTGTTTTTGTAAATGCTCACAACAGCCTCGACGGCGCTGTAAAGCCTGAACATGCTTTTGAAGCGTTAAGAAATGTTGCCGTCACCTGCCTTGAAAAGGCAGCATCCATGGTTAAATTGCCATTTAGAATCGGCGCTGCCACAGTAAACCCTGCCGATTTTGGCCTTTCGGAAGGCATGGGTCATGGAGGTATAACAACTGTTATTGTTGAAGTTGGTAGGCAAAAAGCAGCATACGTAGTGTTTGACGGGAATAACATGGTTTCTGGTTTACGCGAAAAGATCATTTCTGCATTGCACTCAATCGGCATTGATGAAAGTGAAGTTTTCACCACTGATACACATTCTGTCAACGCTGTGACATTGAATGCACGCGGATATCACCCTATAGGCGAGGTTATGAATCATGAAAGGATCATTGCCTACGTAACTGAAACGGTCTGCTCTGCCCTAAGCAGTTTAGTTAAGGCAAAAGCTGGGTTCCGCGAAGTTAAAGTTTTAAAAATGAAAGTCATTGGAGAGGAAGCTTTGAAAAAACTTTGCGCACTCCCCGACAAGGTGCTCAGCTTGGCTAAATTTGTTGTCGTGCCATTATTTGCGTTTTCCTTTACAATTCTAATGTTGGTTTTACTTCTGGTTTAGCCTAAAACTAATAAGGACTGTGCCTTTGAATTTTAAGAAGGTTCTTGTCTTGTTTAAAGAAGTTAGAATCCATGGAAGAGGAGGACAAGGAGCGGTTACGGCTGCATAGTTGTTGGCGCATACCACGTATCTTGGTGGTAGGTATGTCAAGGACATGCCCATTATCACGGTAGCCCATAAAATACTCTACATTGCAATAGCATACCCATCATACCCACAGAATTTATCAACAAACTGCAAAAAGCTTGGGAAATTAAGGGCACAAAATACATTTATGTGCTTACACCTTGCCCAACGGGTTGCCGATACGACGCAGCTAAAACTGTCTAAAACTGTTGAATTCAGGAGACTTGCAGTTCAAACGGAAATGTGAATTCTGTTCGAGGTTGAAAACTGCAGGTTTAGGCTAAACAATTGAGTGTTTTGCTTAGAGCAACACGGAAAAATATAAGAACGTCTAAGAATTATGGTATAGTCTAACGCTTAAGTTGTCAAAATGAACTTTAAACGGAGGTATGAAATGGCAGAGGAAAAGCAAAAGAAACCGGTAAAGGAGGAAAAACCTGCAAGATCCATTCAGACAAATGAAAGTGTAGTGCTTATCGGCAAGAAACCAATAATGAACTATGTGATTGCCTGCCTGACATTTTTTAATTCCGGAACACAAAGTGTTGTTGTAAAGGCTAGGGGGCGGGCAATTAGCAGAGCCGTTGACACTGTTGAATTGTTAAGGAGGGCTTTTGTTAAAGACTTGCAGATTAAAGAAATCTCGGTGGGCACAGAGGAAGTAACGCATGGTGAGGGCCAAAAAACAAACGTCTCAACAATTGAAATAACAGTAGCAAAGCCATAAGAAACCCGTATTCCACTGTAGAATTGCAAACTATATTTTGGCTATGGTAGAGACTTTTAATTCCTTTAAAAAGGAATCGCTGCTGCGGTGAAATCTATGCATGGCTATCCGAAAATTGTTGTATCCCCCCCGGGACCGAAAGCAAGAGAAATTGTGAAAAAAGATGAGACGCTGATATCACCTTCCTACACGCGTCTCTATCCGCTTGTCGTGGAGTCTGGTCAAGGCTGTATAGTAAGAGATGTTGATGGAAACGAGTATATAGACTTCAACTCTGGATTGGCCTGTTTAAACGTAGGGCATAATCATCCAAAGGTTGTTGAATCAATAAAAAGGCAGTGCGACCGTTTCCTTCACTATTCCAACGCAGACTTCTACTATAAGGAAGTTGTTGAGTTAGCGCAGAAACTTACAGAAATCACACCTGGAAGTTTCGAAAAAAGGGTATTTTTCTGCAACAGCGGATCAGAAGCTGTTGAAGCTGCAATTAAAATGGCAAGGTGGCATACACGCAAACCGCTTTTCATCAGTTTCATAAACGCGTTCCACGGGAGAACTATTGGTTCTCTATCCCTTACGGCTAGTAGGCCGACTCAGAGGCGTTACTTCTCTCCTTTAATGCCCGGCGTGACTCATGTCCCATACGCATACTGCTACCGCTGCCCATTTAAACAGACTTACCCGGAATGCCATTACTGGTGCATAGACTTTATCGACGAGTTTGTGCTTCAGAAGCACACCCCCCCAGAAGACGTTGCCGCATTAATTTTTGAACCCGTCCAAGGTGAAGGCGGTTTTGTTGTTCCACCGCCTGAATACGTTAAACGCTTGAAAAAACTTGCGGACAAATACAGCATCCTTTTGATAGATGACGAAGTGCAAACAGGCATGGGAAGAACAGGGAAATGGTTTGCGATTGAACATTGGGGTGTGGAGCCAGATATAATTTGCAACGCTAAGGCCCTAGCGTCCGGGCTACCTCTTGGAGCAACTGTTGCCAAAACAAAATTAATGGACTGGACTGCGGGTTCCCATGCAAGCACCTTCGGCGGCAATCCCCTTTCATGCGTAGCTGCTACTGCCGTAATTGAAGTGATTAAAGAGGAGAAGTTGTTAGACAATGCTGCAAAACAAGGAACATACATCATGAAAAGGTTGGAAGAGTTAAAAGAAGAAAGTGAAATCGTTGGCGATGTGAGGGGGAAGGGCTTAATGATAGGTGTAGAGTTTGTTTTGGATAAAGAAAGTAAGAAGCCGGCAATTGACTGGACACGAGAAATCATTATACGCTCATGGAAACGTGGAGTTGCAGTAATTACGAGTGGGATTTCAACCATGAGAATCACTCCGCCTCTTAACATTTCAAGGGAACTCGTAGATTCGGCACTCCATATAATTGAGAATATTGTAAAAGAAGTTGAGCGAGAAAACAGTTAAGAGGCAAAACTTACAGCGCATGCTCGAAGAAGTTCACGGCTCAAATTCAATCGAATCCCGCTTATAATAGGAATTAAGTGGTTACTGCGGAAGCGAAAATTCAGATTTAAGCTTATTTTTGCCCATTTTAGTATTTTTAGAAGTTACAAGGTTTTGCTATAACTTCCTTTATTTTCAGGTTAAAGAAGTTGAAGCTGTTGGCTGGTTTTATACGAAGAACTGTATCCGCGCCTCTGCCCGTTCCAGCAATGGCAATAATGTCTCTATCTATCGGAATCAAACCAGCATCTGCCGCCATAAGTGTGATTTCAACGCAAACCTTTGTCCCTTCACCCATTATTCTAAGAGTATTAGCGATCAGCTCTAACGGTTGGATTGCACCGAAGTCTCTGCGAATCGCCCGCTCCACCCCACTTAAGGCGTGAATTCCGGTGAAAATCTTTGCTCCACTGCGCAGGATTTCCATCTTAAACTCATCTTTTATTTCGTTTTCCCCAGGTTGCTTAAAGCCGAAGCAATGGGTTACTACAACAACGTTGTATCCCTTGAAAATTCTTGCTGCTTTTGCACCTGTCTCACCTGTTGTGGAAGCGACTAAAACATCTCTTATTTCTTCTTTTTCCACATAGTCCTTCACAATTTTTAACAAGGTGTCAGTATTAATTTTTCCAGCTGAATGGAAATATGTGACTTTCCTTTCAATAAGGCTCATTTTAACCCTCCATTCCTTTAG
>JAWBOH010000022.1:0-33550 GCA_038826715.1 Bathyarchaeia archaeon
ATTTCCAGGCACTACCCAGAAAATTTATGAAGCTTCAAAATCCCTTGTGGCGCACTCTCCAGTAAGGGGAATGCATAAGAGCTTAGAAACTATGAAAAGAGACATATTGTTCTGGAGCAAATACGTAGGCGGGGTCACAAAACAAGCAGCAGACCTCGCCCAAAAACATTTTGAAAAGCTAGGATTAAAAGTCAAAGTTTTGAGAGGTCCCATTGAAACAGAGCTTGCAAAACTGTTCGAAACAACGTATAGAGCTTGGATGATTGTATGTTTCCAAGAAATGCACCGAATTTCAAGGCATTTCGGCGCAGACTTCAACGAAGTTGTAGACATGATAGAAGACATTCATCGCGTACATTTTAATAAGCCTCTCCATTACCCAGGAGTAATTGGTGGACATTGCCTCATTCCAAACGCTAAATTACTCATGAAAGCTTACCCCTCTGATTTTTTAAGTTTAATTTTAGAGTCTAATGAAAAAAGGAAAAAAGAAATGGAAAACGAAAGTATAAGAGAAGAAGTAGAAAATATAAGGAAAAGAGTGGAAAAACTCGAGGTTGAATTGTTAGGAAACGTTTGAAGTCTATTTTATTGGGTAATTTATTTATTTACTAAAAATTACCTTTTAAGGTCCAGGAAATGTTCGTCTCCGATTACCATTTCCGAGTTTCTGCGTTTCCTGCTGCCATACTTAGAGCCGGCTAGTACCCAACCTTTAATCTGCCCGCAAATTTTCACATCACCTTTCTAAATGAGGGAGCAGTTCACTTGCCCCCTTCCCCTTCCCTGTTTGTTATTTCTGATCCAAGCTTTCAGCATCTAAAAACATCCTTCAATGTTTCAATTATTGATCAAGTCAAGTTCATCGCTTGTTACTGCCTTTACGTATTTTTTACCTGCCCTGTACAGTTGCTCATCGTCTGTGACTAATGTTAATTCGTTTTCGATGGCCGCTTGAATGTACGCAGCATCGTAATACGTTAACCCTTCTTTCACGGCAATCTTAAGTATTTCGAAACTGTTTTCTCTCTCGGGCTTTTCGAGTCTCACGAAAACCTCTGTTAGCAAGTCCAATATTATGTTTGCTTCCTTTGTGTTAATGGCTTTGTAAATACATACTTGTTTCCAAACAGCGTTTCCCAACTCATAAAATGCAAGGTTCAGAGTCCAGCCTTCAAGCAACTTGTTTATTCTTCTTTCTCCGCATAGGTTTATTATAGCTGAGGAATCAAAAAGGTTCATCTCTCTTCCCTGCTTTCTCTTATGGTTTTAATCCATGTTTCTTTGCCAATTTTTTTTATTATTCCGCTTGCTTCTTCAACTTTTTTGCAAAGCCGCTGTTTCATTCTTTCTTCAACTTCCTTCTTAAGGGCTTTTCTAATAACCTCTGAAGGCTTTATGCCCAACTCAGATAACTTTTTCCTTAATTCTTTATCGATTCTAGCTGAAACGGTTACGTATGTCAAATGTACCACAAAAATTGTAATACACTTTTGTATTATAAAAAGGTTATTACAATTTTTCAGCAATTACGGAGGGACTCCAGGATTATAAGTTATAAAACATTTAATGTTAAACTGATTTAAACTTCGGCTTCTGAGCAATTTCATATGTGAAGATAAAAACCATAGGCTTTGAGTTTCCGCCACGCTTAAACCTTTTAAGCTACGCTCCACTCCACCAATATGCAACTATGCTTCAATTCGCATCAAATGGCGATTTTGCTTTAAAAGTTTCTCGCATCGCGGTTTTTGACAATTTTGCTATTTCTTTTAATACCTCGTCGTAAACTTTATCCATGTTCCAGTAATGCCAACTCCCCCATCTTCCAGTTGAAATAACCTTCCGCCCCTTTAACCATCTCATTATTGTGTCACGTTTTTCTCTATGACCTATTCTGTAAATTGGGTATCCATATTCGTGCAACCATGCTTTAGTAAAGAGTACCTCATCCCGTTTAAGCACATTAAGCTTTTCAAAATCTGCCACAACTTTGTCGGTTAGCTTCTCAATGTCCGCTTTCGTGTTTGGCAACAGTGTAACTTCGGCTATTACTGTAGATTCGCCGTTCGGAGAGTTTTCTGGGCTGTAATTAGATATCCATGCATACCTATTAAATATGATGTCTCTGTTGGGCACGTAGACCCAATGTTGTTTGGGAGAGGCTTTCTTTAATGCAACACCCACGACCGCAACTTTATTGTAATCTAGTTCCTCAGACGCTTTCACAATGTCTTGAGGGGCGTCCAATGCTTTTACAAGCTCTTTAAGTGGGATTGTGCTAATGAGTTTTTTAGCTCTAAATTTGTCGTTTATGATCCACTCATTTCTAGTTCTTCTAATTTTGGAGACTTTAACGTTGTTTGTAAACTTTACACCGAGGCTTTTTGCTTTTTTTTCTGCAGAATCAAATAGCGCTTGGATGCCGCCACTTTTTGGATAATAGAACAGACTTTGCTCAACGTAGCCAACTGTATGTATACCTATAGCCGATTTAACAACGTCTTTCCAGTTAGGGATTGGAAGCCTGCCAGGAGTATAAACCCAATCAACATCAATTTCATTTAAAGATCTTTTCCAAATCTTTAGATTGTATGGGGCGAGGTATTTCTCAGCTATCCATTTCCCAAAAAAGCCATAAATCCAGTCTTCGAAGGTTTTCGGTATCCAATCCGTGCCTCTTGTAGCCCATGCTTCAAGGAAATGGATCAAAGCTTCCGCTCTTTCTTCTGGATTGAGAACGTAAAGTCCGTTCTCTAAAGGATATGGAACAAATGTTGAATCTAATAGCACTTTGGCATTTCGTCGATGGCTTACAAAATTTTTGTCCAAAAATGAAAGCATTTTCTCTAAAGCGCTTTTGTGGCGAGAAAAGACAACATGACTTCCGCCAATATCAAAAACATGATTGTTGATTGTGATACTTCTTAGGAGACCGCCAAACAAGTTAGATTTTTCCAAGACCATAACTTCAACGTCAGGGAAAATATTCTTAAGTTCCAAAGCGAAAGTGATGCCTGCCCATCCCCCGCCTAAAACGACATAGTCAGCCATAGAAACAGAATTACATAGATTATGTTTATTACTTTTCCATATTTGATTGTATCAAACAACAATTAATCCATTTCATTAACCGTTTATTCGATCTCAAAACTTCCATGCACGCGCTTGCCTGTTGCTAATTTGCGTAAAGTGTTTTTTCTCTTTTGTCATGTTAGGCTTGATATAGGCTCATTTTTATGGATTGATCTTAAGCTTTGTAGAAGATGGAAAGTTCTGGAATTTCATCAAGCTCAACGGATTTGCTTCTCCCACAACACTTTGAGAATGCATCCGGGCAAGCACGAAGAGGCAGAGTGTCATTTTTAAAGCCAAGAAACCCCTCAAAAGGCATGGGAAACAAGTTCTCATTCATACTCACCCTGGGTGGTAAGGTGCAAAGTGGTTCTAACCATAACGGGCCACAAACCATCATTGTCAACTCAACATTCCGGGGGATTAAGGCACATTTACAAGTTTGAAATGCTAACCCAAGATTGCCATCGAAATCAAAAGGAGAAAAACATTAAAATCAATTAAATGACCACTTACGCGATGGTAGGCGAAGAGTTAAACGTTCGTGGCGCCTACGAGGATTGGACTTTTGCCACAGTCCTCAGGATGGTCGAATTGTTGTTTAGATACGTCTGGAGAATGAGCATTAAGTTTCCTTGAAGGTTTTAATGTTTTGAAGGTTGATTTTGGGGGCTTCAACTCATGTTGCGCCTTTATATCATTCTTTGGTGGATAAGCGCAAGTACCTCTTCATAAGTGGAAATTAAGCCTTTGGAAGTGATGTCTTAATGGTTTCAGGATCTTCATGACGAGGCGAACCGAATTCGTAAATGTAAGCACTTTCAGCGTTGCAAATTTGGATTTGAAACTTGCCAAGCAAGTGAAAGTTGCCTAAAGAAGAGGGATCCAAAGAATCGAAGAACCAGGTCATTATCCCCGAAAAGCTCTGCGAAAAATGATTGGTGCAAACTCGTAAAAATCTTCCTTTTTGACTAGGGCAATTAGATAACCGATAAGCGAAAAAAAAGGAAGTAGGTTATGTCTGCTTTTAATTAAATGAATGACGTTTCGTGTTTCGTGGAAAGGTTCCATACCCATTCGGAAATCGTCTATCCCCCTTAGGTAGTAATATCTCCAGTCACCAAAGGCTCCGCCAACTCTAACTTTAATTCCATCGGGCCATCGTGCAACTTTAAATCCTTGGCTAAGGAATCTAAGGCATACATAGGCGTCATCCCCTGGGGTTTCAGGCCAACGTCCATTCAAAAGCATTAAAAAGGGCTTTATCTTGATCATCATGAAAGGGCCTAAACCTATAACATCCGCATTTGTTCTCAAACAATTTTCTAAGTAATCAATTGGGAGTTTCACGTCCGCATCTATTTTAACGATATGAGTATACTTAGTTATATCATAAGCAGCTAAAACGGTGTTTATTGCCTTGCCGACTCGAACTCCTACATGTTCGTTCATATCAGGTTTCACTATGAAAACATCTATCGGGGGGGTTTCCCTAACTCTTGACGTAAAGTCAATCATTCTCTCATGAACCTTTCTTAGAGCCGCAGCCACTATTATGCGGCAAGGCTTCAATGTTTGGCGTACCAGGTGATTAATTGTATCCAACGGGTCATCTTTAAGGGTTGGAATGACCACAAGAATCCTTAAGGGCTCTTTAGCGGCAAAATTTCTAGACATATGAACATACATTCGCATTGCAAAAATATTTAACTTTTGTGCATCGCCGCTGAGGTTGACTTCACCTGCGCTAAAATTTAAAGCTCCAGCAAAGTATAAAGTTCTGCTAAGCGTGAGGCGAACTGAAGTCATGCTTGGTGATGCATTTAACTTTTGTATTTTGATGTCAACCGCCCGAAAATCTCCGGTTCCAATTTAACGCATTATTCAATTTTTTACAGTCTAAAATGATGCAAAAGTCTTTTGATGAAGTGACCAGTTCTCACGCGAGCGTAATTCCTCCACCATTCATATTTTTTTTCCCGTTTAACCAACGCTGAAATATAACCTGCTACACTGAACAAGAAATAGTTCCGTCTAGTTTTTACAAAGTTAACAAGCAAGAGTAGCATCAAGAGAGTAAAGGGAACGCCCCATTTATAATATTCAAATCCATAAAAATATTCTCTTTCGGTGAAGTGAACAATAGGCGGTATCTCCAAACATCCTTGACCATCATATTCGGGAGGCCAACAGCCTAAGGAAATACTTAAGGCTGCGATGTAACCATCATCACAATAAGTTACAGGATAGTTTAGGGATAATCTTTTTTTAAAAAAATGAGTTGATATAAGAAGGGCGGCACCTCTGCCTGCAACAGGAGTTTTCTTTGCAAGAAGATTGTGAAGATAATCCAAAGGCAAGATGACATCCCCATCTATTTTAAATATATGTGAATATTCGTATAAATTAATTGTTTTTAACGCAGATTTTAGTGACAAACCTATTCTAATTGGAAGGGGCAAAGTTTGACATGTAGATATTACGATATTATTTTGAACGGGCACTGGTTTTGCAGATATCACAAATATATCTTGACTAACCCCATGTTGATTTTTAACCCTCTCGTAATTCTTTCTAATAAAGGAAACTTCGTCTTTCGTCAAGTATAGCGTCAATATCTTTTTATTCTGCAAGGTTTTCACGCTTCAATTGTGCTAACAACCAGCCATAAGTAACAAAAAGGCGCAGTCTAAAAATGGAGTGCGCCAAGGTCCTTGCAAAACCAACTTGCAATTGAACTCTCGCAATTCCTGAGCTCACTTGAGAATTGATGATCTTTCGCAAGTTAATCCTTCGGATATGCCAAACCTTAATTTCTTTAACATATATGCTTTTATAGCCTTCCTTTTTAATTCTGATGTCCAAATCTGTGTCAGGTGCAAGCACGTCCCTAAATCCGCCGATTTTATGAAGCACATCCCGTTGTATAATTCTTGCGGCACCACGCGGCTCTCTTACAAACGGAGTTATCTCATGAGTTTTTTCCCACGCATGGCAAACGTTGTTAAGTAACGATGACGGATACGTTTCCACTTTTGTCGATGTTGATGCTATTTTACACTTAACAAGGGGCAATAGTTTTTCAAAGAAAACTTCTGGCAAAACTATGTCTGCATCAACTATGCATACATATTGACCAGCAGAATTGAGAAAACCTGCTTGCAGAGATTCTGCATAACTGTTTTTCCATTTTTTCCAGCTCTTGATTACTAACTTTTCCACATTGTAATGCTTTGCTATCTGTACAGTACCGTCGCTGCAACGGTCTGCAACAAACACTATTTCACCTTCAAAATTCTTAAAAGCCTTCCTAATGCTTGCTAGACATTTTCCAACATATTTCTCCTCGTTATGAGCACAAGTGATAACTGAAATTAGTGGTTTCTTTTTAATCATCTAGTTCCCTAATCCGACCATACACATCCTTATTGCATTTATTTAAGAGGGTAACGACTTCTGTTTAAATTTATATTTTTTGCTTATAATCCATTATTAAGCTAGTTCTGCATCATCACCACATTTTACTTCAAAATTTAGCCAACTCACTCAACCTCGCAAAATGTTTTAGACATTAAGCTTTTTTGTTTTCTCATTCGATTTTACCCTATCTATAACCGCATAAAAATAACGTGTAAATACTAATTAACATTCCAAAAATAGGCTGGGTAAAGCGATTATAATTATGAGTGACGCTTGTTTTAAAAGTGAGAAGTTCATAACCTTAATCGAATGGAGCATCTTAAACTATGTCGTTGACGCTTTAACAAAGGGTGATAAGTTTGGCTACAAACGAAATTAGGCTTCAATATTCAGGATTCGTTATTTTTGCTGCAAAGCTGGCGAGTATAGCTACTGGTTTGGCTTTTCAGTTGATGGTTGCTCGTTCAGCCTCGGTGCTTGAGTATGGGGTATGGTTTAACATAGGCGATGTAACAGCTTATTTTACTATTTTGGCTGGGGTTTTTCCTTTTTGGGCTTTGAGGTTTGTGGCCAGAGCCAGAAACGGCGCTGTTAAAACAGGGGTTTCTGCAAATCTAGCGATATCGTTGGTGGCAGGGCTTGTTTATCTTTTGTTTACGCCATTGATTACTTCGATGCTTGGGGTAGGTCAGAAATATGTTTTGTTGTATTTTTTGGCTTCGGCGCAGATTATTGAAGTTTATGCGCTTAATGCTTTGGAGTCGTGTCTTCGAGCGAAGATTCCACATACTTTGGGTTTTGGATTGTTGTTGGCGGAAGTATTTAAGATAATTTTAGGTTATGTTCTCGTGATTAGGTTTCAGTTTTCGCTTTTCGGTGCTTTAATCAGCATGATAGTGGGGCTTGCGGTTCAGTTGATTTACTATTTGAAGCTTTTGTTTGGAGAGTTTAAGGAGAGGGTTCGGTGGGGTTATGTGAGGGAATGGGCAAAAGGTTCAATTGCAAACATTTATAATGTTGTAGGCAACCAAATAGCCGCGTTCATATTCATAATGTTGTTCACTTATGGTGGAGAAGCAGCTAGAGGTAATTATGGTGCTGCAGCTCAGATCGCGAATATAATTACGTATTCGTCTTTTCTGGCTTTTGCGTTATACCCAAAACTCTTAGCAGAAAAGAACAGTCAGGATGTATCGGTGTCGTTGAAGACTGTTTTGATGTTTGCAGTTCCTATGACTGTTGGAGTTTTGGCTATACCGGACTCTTACATCACAATTTTGAAAAGTGAGTATAGGGATGCGTGGCCTGTGCTTATGGTTTTGGCAGTTGACGCATTAGTGGCGACGGTTTCCACATTTTTTGGGTTTGTGCTTTACGGTTTAGAGAAATTTGATGAAAAAGCAGAGATATCCTTTAAAGAGCTCGTTAAGAGTCGCTTGTTTGCAGCTTTTTCGCTTTCGTATATTCATTCGGCGATAACTTTGCCGATAACCTATTACGTTTTGACAGGCTATGCGCAGGGTCAACCTGTGCAGCCCGCCTTAGCCGTGGCTGTTATAAATTCTGCGGCGCGCTTCGCCATGTTTCTCATACTTTATTTTATGGTGCGTGAAACGGCTAGGATAGTTATTCCGTGGAGAAACATTGGGAAATATGTTTTTGCTTCGATGGTTATGGGTTGTGTTCTTTTCGGGTTGCGTGAACTGCTGCGTCCGGGCAGGGTTTATCAGATTTTGGGTTTGACGGCTTTTGGCGGATTATTTTATTTCGCCCTGCTAGCGGCGATGGATGAAGAAGCAAGAAGTTTGATTAAGCTGGCTTTGCTGGAGATAGGTAAGTTTCGAGCTTAAACTGTTTTGGGTTGATGTCAATTTCCGCCATTTCAATAATGAAATTCTAGTATGGGGAATGCGCTTAGGCTTGTGTTAAAAACTTATATTGGAGGGAAGTTGAATAGTGTTTTGGCCGGATTGAGGGGGAGGGGAAGGCATTTGCCAAGGCCAACGGTAACGTTTAGCCTGAAGCATTTTGTTTTCCCAGAGAGGAATCATTGGTTTAGAAGGATGCTTCTGGTTTTTAGTTTCATATTTTTTGACTATTTTTCAACTTTGGTTTTTTGCCGAGCTCCGTGGGAAGAAGCCAACGTTTACGCCAGGCTTTTCATGGAAAGTTTCGGCATTCAGGCAGGTTTAACGTTTTTTGTTTTGGCCGCTAATCTTCCGGTTTACGTTGTCTTAACGTTGGATTCTCATTTTGTCAGGTTTCCAGCTAAAGTGGCTGGCGTTGTTGAGTGTTTTATAGATTTGGTTTTCGCCTGGTTCCTTGCGGGTTTACATTTCAGCGGGGGAGCAAGCTGGTTTTGGCCAGCTTCAAGCTTCGTGAGGCAGGTTTTAGGCGCTTTTTTATATTTAGTTTTAGCCTTTGTTTTTGCAAGGCCCCGGAAGCCTTGCTGAGTAAAGACTATGCTTAGAGCAGGCTGTTTGTATTTTTGAAAAGTTGAAATAACCTTTAGGAAGGTAAAGCGTGTTGCCGCAAAAATTAAATCTGTGTATTTTCTGTGTATAGACGATGGTTCGATGGGATACAAAACTATAAGCCTTTCAGATGAAGCCTATAACAAACTTGTATCTATAAAGAAGAAGGGCGAATCCTTTAATGATGTAATCCTTAAACTTTGCTCCCAAACTCCCAAGAAAAACCTGGCGAGTTTCGCAGGAACCTGGATCATGAGTGATGAGGAGGAGAAGATAATATTCGGCGAAATTTCAAAGTTGTGGAGGAAATATGAAGAAAGTCTGCTTGGACACAGATTTTCTAGTAGCATTATTACGAAAACATCCGGAAGCAGTTAGGAAAGCTGAAGAATACGACTCTGACCGCGTAGAAACCTCAACCACGTCAATGAACGCGTTTGAAATATATTTAGGCGCTTTCAGATCGAAGAATGCAGCGGTAAACATTAAACAAGCCACAACCTTCTAAATTCAATAAAAATCCTAGATCTAAACCTGGAAAGTTCAAGAAAAACCAGCGAAATTCTTTCAACACTTATCCGCAACGGAACCATCATCGATTTAAGAGACGCAATTATAGCAGGAATAACCCTTACTAACGGGTATACATTAGTAACAAGAAACATTGAACATTTCAGAAGAATAACTGGATTAAGCGTAGAAACATGGTGAAAGTTGAAACCCATCTTATAAAGGCTTAAGTAAAAGGAAAGCTTAGCAACATCTAAAAGTACAAGCTTTTATGACATTAAAACTGGAACTTTAACCATTAAAATGGAGAAATAGCCAGGTTATTAAATGAAAAGTTTAAAGCTCGTGGAATGGAGAAAACCGCATGGTTGAAGAAAACATTCAAATGGAAAGCCCGTTTAAATGCCGTGTTTTTAGGAAAGCCGAATGTTTTAGCGTTTAAGAAAGCTTAAAGCATAAGCTCATTTAAAACTTTGTTTAATTCGTTTTTTTCCTTTATCTTTTTGAATATGGCTTTTCCTGTTCCGTAGAGACGTATAGAAATGTTGTTGTAGGTTAGGTCGAAGATTATTCCTGCAATTTTCCGTTCCAACCTCGCCTTTTTAAGTATTCTAGCTATGGCTTCGTCCCTTTTTTCGTATTTGAAGAAGACTATGAAGTCTTTTTCTGCACCGCATGCCTCTTCTATTCTGGCTATGTATTCGTCTAGTTTTTCTTTTCCACTCATAATGATCGCTCAATGTCAAGTATGGCTTCTATGAAACGGTCTACCTCTTCCCTTGTGTTGTATATGTAGAAGCTGGCTCTTGCCGACGATGAAATTTTCAGTTTTTGGTGAAACGGTTGAGCGCAGTGGTAGCCGCTTCGAATCATTATGCCGTAACTGTCAAGCAGCAAGGCCAAGTCATGCGAGTTGAAGCCTTCCATGTTGAAGGGTATTATGCCGCACCTGTCAGCCTTGCCCATGGATGGACCGTAGACGGTTAATTTTGGACATTCTTCCAGGCGTTTTAGAGCGTAGTCTGTTAATGCAAGTTCATGAGCCTTCACGTTTTCCATTCCAAGCCTTTCCAAGTATTTAACAGCAGCCATTAAGCCCACGCCGCCGCAAATGTTAGGGGTTCCAGCTTCAAATTTTAAAGGCAAATCGTTCCAGGAGATTGTGCAATTGCCCTTTTCAGGGTTGAAGGAGACTTCTCTAATCATTTCGCCTCCGCCCATGAAAGGCTCCATCTGCTCCAGGATTTCTCTTTTGCCGTAGAGTACGCCTATCCCTGTTGGTCCAAGCATTTTATGCCCTGAAAAAGCCAGAAAGTCGCAGTCCAGGTTTTTAACGTTTACAGGAATGTGGGGAACAGATTGGGCGCCGTCTACAAGCAGCAAAGCACCGTAATCATGGGCGAGTTTTGCAACAGTTTTCACGTCGTTTACTACGCCGGTAACGTTTGAGGCATGGGCTATGCAGACAAGCCTAACCTTAGGTGATAAAGCCTTTTCTAAAGCGTTAATGTTTAAGGTTCCATCATTGTTAACGTCCAAATATTCAACCTTGAAGCCTTTGATTTTTGAAAGGATTTCCCATGGAACTATGTTGCTGTGATGTTCCATAAGCGTTGTCAAAACCTTGTCTCCACGTTTGAGGCGTCTTAAACCCCAAGAATACGCGACAAGGTTTATGGCTTCAGTTGCACCTCTCACAAAGATTGTTTCTTCACTGCTTTCTGCGCCTATGAATTCGGCAACAGCCTCATGAGCCTCATCGTAAAGCTCTGTAGCCTCAAGGGAAAGCGTATGCACAGCCCTATGAACATTCGCATTATGCCTTTCATAAAACTCTTTTAGGGCTTCAACGACTTGCCTAGGCTTCTGCGAAGTTGCCGCATTGTCAAAATAGATTAGCGGATGATTGTTTATTTTGCGTTCCAGTATGGGGAAGTCTTCCCTAACCCTGTAAGGGTCGAACATTAACTGCCCTCTTCAGCTGTTTTCATTTTTTTAGAAAGTATTTTGGCCAGCTCTTCCTCTTCTAACGCCTGCTTTTCCTCAAAGGTTAAATCTTTCGAGAGCCATTCAGGCTGCAGCTGCCTATTCTTAAAGTATAAGCGTATGGCTCTTCTTAAAGCGCCTATGGCTAAGACTCCGCAGTGAAACTTAACAGTGGGAAGCCCCCCGACCTCTTCAACGACTTCTTTCCATGAAATTTTCCAGGCATCTTCAAGCTTCAAACCCCTGATTTTTTCCGTAACTATGCTTGAAGTAGCAATGTTTGCAGCGCAACCATAACTTTCAAAAGAGGCCTTTTCAACAACCTCTTGATCGTTGATTTTAAGGTAGAAGGTTATCATGTCTCCGCATGCAGGGTTGCCAGCCACAGCTGAAACCGTTGCGTCTTCCATCCTGCCCAGATTCTTAGGATTCCTGAAAAGTTCAAGAATTTTAGGATTATACGGCAAAGGTGCACGAGACATACTATTCAACCCCTGTTGAACCCGTTATCCCCCTTAACCTTTCAACAGCTTTAGGCAACACTTCCAACACGTAGTCCACATCCTCCATTTTATGCATGCGGGTCACCTTCATAAGGATGCTGCCATGAGCCTCCTCAAACCTTCTGCCAATAGCAACAAGAACATGGCTGGGCTGCAAAAGCCTACGCGTACAAGCACTTCCACTTGAAACATAAACCCCTTTAAGGCTAAGCTCAATGGTTAAGGCTTCGCCTTCACAGCGCAGAAAGCTAATGTTAACATTGTCAGGAGCTCTCCGTTCGCCTCTAGGCCCGTTAAGACGAACATCAGCAATCTCCGCAGTTACGCCTTCAATAAGCCTGTCTCTAAGCCTCCGCATATGCTCAACATTACCCTCAAAACCGTTAAAAGCCAGTTCAGAAGCCTTTGCAAAACCAACAATCAAAGGAGTGTTCTCAACACCAGGCCAAAGCCTCTGAGTGCCAATCTGCCCCTCCAAAATCCGCTCAACACTAACGCCTTCCCTAACATATAAAGCGCCTACGCCGCGAGGACCCAAAACCTTAAAACTGCTCACAGTTGCCAAATCCACACCAAGCTCACAAACGCGGAACCGGACTTTCCCATAAGCATCAGAAACATCCGAGTGAAAAATGACATTCGGATTCCTATCCTTAACAGTTTCCACAATCTCCCTTAAAGGCTGAACAGTTCCAATCTCATGATTCACAAACGAAAAACTCGCAAGAACAGTCTCGCCGTCCACAGCCTCCTTCAACCTTTCAACGTTTACAAAGCCTTCACAGTCAACAGGAACCTTCACAACAGAAAAACCATACCTCGCCAACATTTCAGCCACATGCACAACGCTTAAAGGCTCAACCTCAGAAATCACAATTTTACCGCCTCCACCACGCATCTTAAACACGGTTCCCAAAATTGCAAGATTGTTAGCCTCAGTCTCGCCTGGAGTAAAAATAACCTCCTCAACACTTCTACACCCTAAGAAACCAGCAATCTTTTCAGCACTCAGCATTACTGCCTCGAAAGCTTCCCAGCCAGGCTTATGCGTCAAAACTGGATTACCATAACCACGCCTACCAAAGAACGGAACCATAGCCTCCAAAACCTCTTCAGGAACAAAACTTGAATTCTCAACATCCAAGTAAACCTCACGCCTCAAACCCTCATGAGCCCTAAGAAGCTCCCTAACGTTTTCCACCATAAACATCAAGCCTCCAGCTTCAAAGATAAGCACCAGCCCATAAAAAACCATTCGGCGCCAAAAAGGCTTTACCTATACAACAGCAACAAACAAAACCGATAAATACGAAACCGAAGGTGCAACCTAACTCTAAAACAGCCGAACAGCTATTTTTAAACCAACCATGCCAGCTATCCATGCCATCAAAACCTCAAAAGCCATGCTGTTGCAAAAACCGTAAATAGAAGAAAATGAGGAATTTTCTATATTAATCAACCATACACCTTTTTATACAAGTACCGCCCACTTTATTTAGCGAGGAGTTAGGAGAATGAAAAATAAATTTGTATTCGCAGTAATCACTGTAGTGGCGACTTTGATGATGGCTAGCGTAGTGACCGTTATGGCTGCTTCGGTTACACCAACGTTAATATGGTCGTGGTCAAACGCGTGGGAACAGAGCTATGCTGGGAGCTTCGACTATAGCTGGAAGTTCGAAGGTTGGGTTGAGGGCGAACCTAACAGCTTCAGTAAAACAATAGGCGGGAATACAATAACCGTCACAAGTGACGATGGCTGTTGTTTCGATTGGACAGCAACATTACCTATAAGCGCTGTGATTGTTAAGACCGGCGCATTAGAGCCTGGCGCGGGACCAGTAGCATATCTGTATGAATACGAGCCACCAGCGGATCATGACACGGAATTATGCGCTCCAGGCGGAAAAGGAATTTCACATGTGACTTTTTGCTGGAATCTGCCTGAGCAGTATATCCCAGAGGTTCCGTTGGGAACTATTACGGCCATGGTTACGATGATTGCGGCGTTCGGCGCTTACTTTGTGCTGCGGAAACCTAAGTCTGTGCCACTTTAAACCGGCCTAGCATCGCTTTCTTCTTTAAGTTCCTAGGTTTGAAGCTAACAGTTTTTATATTGGGTTTTGTTTTCAAGAAGGTTTTATGGAAGGGGAAAACTCCGTTAAAAGCGAAGGTTTCGCTGTTTCGTTAAGGTTTTTGTTTGTTTTAGTGTTTTTTATGCAGATGCTTACGGGTGTTGTTGGTTTGGCTGTGCCTATTTCGGCTGTGGGTATGGGGGCGTCTCCGCTTTTTTTGGGGTTTATTGGCGCTGTGGGAGGGTTAACTTACTCGTTTATGCCTCTTGCCGCAGGGTTTTTTTCAGACAGAGTTAGGCGAAAAAGTTTCATTTTAGCGGCGCTGGTTCTTTATGGTTTGTCATGTGTTTTGTATTTTTTGGCTGGAAATCCTGTTGTGCTTGTTCCGGTTAAGGCTTTGGAATGGGTTTCGGTTTCGGTTTTCTGGCCTTCTGTAGAGGCGTTGCTTACTGAGTCTAGCCGGGACAGGGTTGAGCAGAGCCTTAGAAGGTTTAATCTTTCATGGGGTTCCGCCACTATTGTAGGCCCTGTGGTTGGAGGCTTGGTGATCAGCCTTTTTGGAGTGAAGGTGCCTTTCGTCTTGTCTTCAACGGTTTCATTTGCTTTGGCCTTTTTCGCGGCGGTTGCAGTTAGAGAGTCAATTAAAGGAGGGCATAAGCCGACGCGGGAGGCTTCTCAGCCTCAGAAAAGAGGTTCAGGTTCCATCGCCGCGGCATTAGCCTCAACCCTTCTGTTTTCTTTCGTGGGTGGAATAATTTATAATCTGTTTCCTGCGCATGCAACAAGCTTAGGCATTCAGCCGTACGAGATTGGAGTTGTAATGTTTTTTAACGGTTTGTTCAGGCTTGCGGCCTTTTTTGAAGCTTACAGGATTGAGGGTAAAATTGGAAAAATAGGCATGTTTTTGGCTGGTTCTTTAACGCTGGCTTTTGCATGTGGCTTAACGTTGGCCAGCTCTACAACAGCCATGTTTATTTTAACTTTCTCATTTTTCGGCTTCGGAACAGGGCTTCTTTACGCTGCTTCAATAGCGTTTATTCTTAAAAGTTGGAGTTCAAGTAAGGGTTACGCAGCTGGATTGTTTGAAAGCCTTATAGGGGTGGGAAGCATTTTAGGTTCTTCGACGGGCGGTTTTGTTTCTGAATTTTATGCTTTGAATGCGCCTTACCTTTTAGGTTTATGCGTAAGCCTTGCCATAAGCTTTTTCCACAGCGTGCACATGTTCAGAAAGCGTAGGTGAATCCGCCGTTTCGCTTTCGGAATTTTGCGGTAAATCCTCATTCATCGCTTTGGCTTGTAAGGGATTTTGCTGCGTAATGTTTTAAACCAGTTTCAGGGTTTATTGTGCAGTAAAGAGTGCCGTAGGCGTGTTCATGTGAAGATTGCAGATCTGCCAGTACCAGATTCTGTTAAAGCTTTGCTTATTAAAGCTGGGATTGTTGAGCTTTATCTGCCTCAGATAGAAGCCTTAAAGGCTGGAGCTTTAGAAGGGTGTAACCTTGTTTTAGCCAGTCCAACAGCTTCAGGTAAAACTTTGATTGCTGAACTTTGCGCGGTTAAGCATGTGCTTGAAAGAGACGGTAAAGTGCTTTATCTGACTCCTTTAAGGGCTTTGGCCAGCGAAAAGTATGCGGAGTTTAAGAAGTATTCAGCCTTAACGAAGCCTGATGGAAAACGCGTTAGCGTAGGCATATCTACAGGCGATTTTGACAGTTCAGATCCTTGGCTTGAACGTTACGACATTATTGTAGCTACAAACGAGAAGGCTGATTCGCTTTTGAGGCATAGGGCGAAATGGATGGATGAGCTAAGCCTTATAGTTGCGGATGAAGTGCATTTGCTTAACGAGGCGGAGCGGGGTCCAACGCTTGAAGTTGTTTTGGCAAGGATTATGCAGACAAACCCGGATGTTCAGATTTTGGCGTTAAGCGCCACGATAAGCAATGTGGAGGAAATTGCCGGCTGGCTTAAAGCTCAACATGTAACCACTGAATGGCGTCCAGTAACGTTGAAGGAAGGAGTGCTTCTCAACAATGAAATCATGTTTAAAGACGGCGAAGCAAGAATAATAGAGAAGGAAGTTAAAAACCCAGCTATAAACTTGGCTTTACACACGGTTAAGACAGGTGGGCAGGCGTTAATCTTTGCAGGTACACGTAAAAACGCTGTAGCTTTAGCGAGGAAAACAGCATCGAAAATTGGTGAGCTGCTTTCAAAACCTTTGAAAAGAGTGTTGGAAAGGGAAGCTGAAAAAATTTTAGCTGCAGGCGAGAAGACTAGGATAAGTGAGCTTCTTGCAGAACTTGTGAAGTGCGGCGTAGCCTTTCACCATGCAGGTTTAGGAGGGGAGCATAGAAGAATTGTTGAGGATGATTTCCGCAGTGGAAAAATTAAGGTTTTAACGGCAACTCCAACATTGGCTTTCGGCGTTAATCTTCCGGCAAGAACCGTCATCATTAATGATTATAGGCGTTATGAGCCTGGGTATGGCAATTACCCCATAAGCGTTTTGGAATATAAGCAGATGAGTGGAAGGGCTGGAAGGCCAAAATACGATAAAATAGGCGAATCAGTGCTAGTGGCTGGAACAGCCGACGAGGCTGAGTATCTAATGGAAAGCTATGTGCTTGCAAAGCCTGAACGCATATGGTCAAGGCTTGCCGTTGAACGCATACTGCGTTCCCATGTTTTAGCCACTGTTGCAGCTGATTATGCATGCACCGAGATGGGGATATATGATTTTTTCGCCAAAACTTTTTACGCGTACCAGTATGACGTGGCAGCTATAAGGAGTATGATTGGTAAAATCCTTAAATTCCTCTATGAAGAGGAAATGATTGATGTGGCGGGTGCACGTGTTTACGCTACAAGCTTTGGGAAAAGGGTAAGCGAACTTTACATTGACCCAGTTTCAGCAGTTGTAATTCGCGACGCTTTAAGGTTTAAGCCGCCTGCAGTGACGGATTTAAGCCTTATCCACCTGGTTTGTCATACGCCTGACATGAGGCCTATGCTTAGACCCTACTCAGGCGAGTTGGACAAGGTTGCTGTCTTCATGGAAGAGCACAGGGACGAGTTTATGGTGCCGCTGCCAAGCGAGTGGGATGACAGGGTAGGTTATGAAACTTTTTTAGGCGAGGTTAAAACAGCCATTGTTTTGAAGGACTGGATTGAAGAGGCAAGCGAAGATGAAATAATAGAGAGGCATCATGTTCAACCAGGAGACCTTTACAGAACTATAGAAAACGCTAAGTGGCTTTTGTACGCTGTGCATGAGTTGGCAGTGCTTTTTGGGAAAAGGGAAATGCAGCCTTACACGTCTGAGCTTATGGAAAGAATTGAGAAAGGCGTTAAAAAAGAGCTTTTAGGCATAGTTAGGCTTGAAGGTGTTGGCAGAGTCCGCGGCCGCATACTTTACAACGCTGGATACAAAACATTGGAAGACGTGAAACATGCCAGGCTGGAAGACTTGATGAAGCTTCCGCTTATAGGGCCGAAGCTTGCTAAGAAGATTAAGGGGCAGGTTGGCGGTTTTGTGAAGAAAAATGTTTGGGAAAAAATCGATAAAGGGGAGGAATGGAAACAAAAAGCCTTAACAGAATACTAGGCTAGGAACGTTTAATCTTTTAACCCTCTGCTTACACGTTCTATTCTTGTTTTTTCCACCATAAGCTTAACCTGTTCTAAAGCTGTGCCCAAATAGTTTCTTGGGTTTAAGGCTTCATCAATTTCCTTTTCGCTTAGTTTTCCGCTTACGGTTTTATCCTGTAAAAGCGTTTTTTTGAATGAAGTTTTCTCCTTTTCGCTTTTTAACGCGAGTTTCCGCAAATGTTCATGGGCTTCCTGGCGGCTTAAACCCTTCTTTGTAAGGGCTATCATTACAGCTTCAGACATGGCTCGGCCCTGGGTAAGTTCAACGTTTTTAAGCATACGCTCCTCGTCAACATGTAAGCCCGCAACAATATTCGTCATTAAGAAAAGTATGTAATCAACAAGTATGCAGGCTTCTGGAATTATGAAGCGTTCAGCTGAAGACTGGGTTAAATCCCTTTCATGCCAGGTTACAATGTTTTCTAAAGCTGGAACTGTGAGGCTTCTAACAATTCTGGCCAGTCCACAGATTCTTTCACATGTTTCCGGATTCCTTTTATGAGGCATTGTTGAGCTTCCCACCTGCCTTTCAGCTTCGAAAGGCTCTGCAACTTCGCCTATTTCAGGCCTTTGAAGTTCACGGATTTCAGTGGCAAAGTTTTCAAGGCTTGAGGCAATTAAGGCTAAAAGGCATATGAGTTCAGCGTGGCGGTCTCTCTGCACAATCTGTGTTGAAATTTCCGCCGGTTTCAACCCAAGCCTCTGCATTACAAGCTGCTGAATTTTTAAGGCATGTTCGCCTAAACCTGCCTGTGTGCCTACAGCCCCGCTTATTTTCCCAACAAGTACGCGTTCTCGACATTGCCTAAGTCTTTGAATGTGTCTGGCGGTCTCCCTCATCCACACGGCAAGTTTAAACCCTAAAGTTGTTGGTAAAGCATGTTGCCCATGGGTTCGCCCCATCATTAAGGTTTCCCTGTAGCGGATGGCTTTGTCCATTAAGACTTTTTCGAAACTGTTTAGACGCGTCTCAATTATTTGTAAGGCTTCTTTAAGCTGTAGGGCAGTTGCCGTGTCCACTATGTCGTAGCTTGTAGCGCCTAAGTGAACGTAGCCTCCGCTGGACCCGCATGCTTCAGCTAAAGCCCTTACAAGAGCAGCCACGTCATGTTTAATTTCCCGTTCAATTGCCTTTACACGTTCAAGCTTAACGTTTTTCAAAGAGGCTGCAGCCACAATCCTTTCAGCGTCGCCTCGCGGTATGTTGCCAACCTCAGCATGCGCCCAAGCTAGAGCAGCTTCAACATCAAGCATTTTCTGCACTCGATTTTCTTCTTCAAAAATCTGCCTCATTTCAGGCGTACCGTAACGGCCTACGTCTATGGGAAGTATAGGCAAATACCTACCCCTCTCTCTTATCGGAGAAAGATAGTGTGATTAAGGATTAATGTTTTACCGCTGAAATGGCATATTTGGCAGATGGAAGCGGGTCAGGATAAAATGCGGGCAATAGTGGCTGTCTTCGACAGAAAAGAGGGATGTGCAGCGGAGAAGGCAGTGGAAATGCTTAAAGTTTTGAAGCATAATGGCGCAGATGCTTTCGAATTGGCTACGCCTACAGGCATAGATGTAAAAGCTGAACCTGAACAGTTGCAGGTTCAAAACTCTAGAGGCTTAACTGCGGTTGGACACGTTTTTCTAAAGGTTTCGCGCCAAGATAAACCGCAGACGGCAGTTTTGGAAAAAGCTGCATTCGCGTTTGACGGGAGGATTTACCAGCCTTCAGGGTTTTGCCTTGCAGAATCACTTTTTAAAATTTTAGGTGCAGATAGGGAAGAAAGCCTAGAAACATTGATCACTAGGTTTGAGGGAAGCTTTGCCTTCGCCCTAGCTGAGCCTGAAAGGCTTGTGGTTGGCAGAGACGCTTTAGGCTTATACCCTCTCTACTATGGCTGGAAAGACAATGTTTTCGCAGTTGCATCTGAATGTAAGGCTCTTTGGAAAATAGGTGTAAGGGAGGCGAAAAGTTTCCCGCCTGGGCACATACTGATTGCTGATGATAAGGGATTAAAATTAAGGCCTGTCAAGCTTCTTAAGGGCTTTGTCAAGCCGACGCTTGCGGCGGATGCTGTTGAAAAGCTTCAAAAGCTTTTAATGCAGTCTGTTGTTGAAAGAACAAATGGCATTGAAA
Organism: Bathyarchaeia archaeon; assembly: GCA_038826715.1. Classification (GTDB taxonomy): domain Archaea; phylum Thermoproteota; class Bathyarchaeia; order Bathyarchaeales; family Bathycorpusculaceae; genus JAWBOH01. The sequence continues at coordinate 19,826 of JAWBOH010000022.1, forward strand.
GGGTTGCAGTGGCTTTTTCAGGCGGTTTAGACAGCGGCTTAACAGCTTTTTTAGCTAGGAAGGCAGGCTTAGAGGTGCATTTGATCCACGTGAGTCTGGAGGATCAGCGTGAAACGGTGGATGCTGAAGAAGCTGCTTCTATGCTTGATCTTCCTTTCCATAAATATTTGTACGACGTCGAAGATGTGGAGCATGTTCTTCCCAGAGTTTTGCAGTGTGTTGAAAGCCCGGACATGGTTAAAGTAAGTGTTGGGCTGCCTCTTTATTGGGCGGCTGAGAACGCTGCCGAGATTGGTTTTAAGGTTTTGTTTTCAGGGCAGGGGGCTGATGAGCTTTTCGGAGGTTACAGGCGTTACTTAACATTTTATTCACGTTACGGCAGCAGTTTCGCTGAGAAGGCTATGGCTTCCGATGTTGAACGGCTGTATGATTTAAGCTTTGAAAGGGATTTTAAGATATGCGGTTTTCACAATGTGGAGATTCGTTTGCCCTTCGCTTCTCCGCCTATTTTTGAGTTTGCATTAAGCTTGCCGTTAAACTTGAAGGTTAATGGCGAAAGCGATACGCTTAGAAAGGCTGTGCTGAGAAAGACAGCTGAAAGGCTTGGTTTGCCACGGCAAATAGTTTACAAGCCTAAAAGGGCGATGCAGTATGCTACAGGGGTTGAAAAAGCGCTTAGAAAGCTGGCTGGAAGGGAAAATTTGCCGTTGAAAAAGTATTTGTTTAAGGTTTTCCAGAACGTTTTTGCAAACTATTTTTGGGAAGAATAAGGAGGGAGTGGGAGAAGGATTATTCAATTACCTGGATGGCGCTTTCTGGACATTGAGCCTCGCATGCTCTGCAGATTAGGCATTCCTCAACCTTTACAGGAACAGATTTGCCGTCTTTCAATTCGTAAACGCCTACTGGACATGTGTCAACGCATGTGCTGCATCCTGTGCATTTATGGTTGTCGATTACTATTTTCACCATGTCCATTATTCCTCCTTTCAACTAGGTTTAATTCAGTTTTAAGCAGTGAGATAAAAATGTTTAGGTTCGCTAACGGACTTCTTCACGTAGCCTTATCAAAATTCCGTTGATTGCAGTTTCAGCTTTTTCCTTTCTGCGTTGGTAGTCGGCGAGGAGTTTGCGGTATGCTTCTAATGTTAAATCGCCTCTTTTATGGCGTGATTCAATGCTTCGGATGTTTGCTTCAGCCTCGCTGACCTCTGTTTCTGCAACTTCAAGCTGACGCATCAGGTCTGCATAGCGTCCTCCAGCTGACCGCAGTTCAAGCTTTAACTCTTCCAGCTTCTTGTTGACCATTGAAAGGCGGGTTTCCAGCGTTTTCCGCTGCACTTTGTATCTTCGCCTAGGAATTCTTCCTTTACCCACAGCGGTTTCAAGGGATTTTATGTCTGAAATCATTTTATTTTTCTCTTCGTAGGAATCTACGAAACTTTTAATCTTTTCAGGGGTTAACCTCACAACCACTGTCGGCACAGTTACAGGTGCTGGTGCAGGAGCTTTAGGTCTTTTCCAGACGGCTATAAGGGCACATCCGAAAGCCGCTATGGCCCAAGCCCAAAGGGTTGGACGGAAAGAAAGCCAAAGCAGGTTATAACTGTATGAGATTTCAACGGTAAAGTCTTCAATGAAAAATGTTCCTTTCTTGCTTGCCGAGAATTTTTCTTGGAAGATTCCCCTGACGGTTCCGTAAGTCACGTCGGTTGAAGGGGTGCAGCTTGCACCTGTTATTTTTGCCCCTTCTGGAAAAGTGAAGGTTACCTTCGCTTCTTTAATGTAGTATTTCACGTTTTCAAACATTGACAGGTTCAGTTTAACGTCTCCTGCCATGTTTTCCACGTTAATGTCTGTTGGCAGACTGTATCGCACTGTGAATCTTGCAGATTTCCCTGTTTCCAGCGGCATTGACCTTTTAGCAAAAGCCAATTTTACTCTGTAACGGTTCGTTTCCTTGTCAACAAGCGTCGGCGCTTCACCTTTTCTTCCAAACTCGTCTTCAACAGCCACGTTTGAAGCGTTGGGGAGGAGAAACACGTCGATTGATGTCATCTGTTTGGGAGACTGATTTGTTACCTGGTAAGTGTCTGAAACCGTGATTTCTTTCATTGCGCTTATGCTGATTTCCCGCCATAAATTTTCCACAGTGAAAAGCTGTATGTCTTCACCGGTTAACTGGAATGTTATGTTTGCCGGCTTATAAGCGAACTTCTGCAACTCCTCGTTCACTGCATACTTAAACTGGGCTACAGAGCCGGATACGTAAACTGCGTTTGAGGGCAAAACAAGCGAAGCGTTACATGAAGCGGCTTTAACCGTCAGGCTTGGAAATGCTGGAAAATCTAAAGTGTAAAGGCTTGTGCTTTCAGCGTCCTGCCTTAAAAGGCTTTGTGAGAGCACGAAAACTACTGTGAAAACTCCATTTTCAGGCTTAGGGTTTAGGCTTACACTTACACTGTAAAAGCCCATTTGGTTGTTCAAAGGCACGTCAAATGTGACATCATACCGTAATGCCGGGTTGGTAGAGGGATAAGCCATGCAGTCTAAAACATTGAAGCCGTATTGGTAGGGTAACCCTATGACAAAGCTGCCAGGCGCTTCTCCGCCTATTTTAATCGTGTCGTTTACAAGTATGTAGCCGTTGTAAAGAACTGTCACACTATGGTTAACCCATTCAACAGAAAACGTTTCTTCAGCCCAAACGTTTCGCGTTTGAAACGCATTTAATGTTAGAGTCATAAACGAAACAGCTAAGACGATGAGCAACGTTTCCCTTTTCAACAGGTTTCCTCCCGACGAGAGGTTGAAGTCTGCTTTCTAATATTTGAAGACCTATTTATTTCTTTTACAATTTTAGAAAACTTTTCATTCAAAGGTTTGTGTCGATGTAACGGTTTAAAACATGGACCTTTCAAGTTTGTAGAGCGAAAACGTATTTTCCACGAGTCTATTTTTCGAAAACAAAGAGGCGCTATTGTTTTTCCCATCCGCACTTTTAACGCAAGGTTTTTTCCCTATTCATTTTTAGTCTCCTAAGCAGTCACCACCAGTATATAGGAGAAAAACGCCTTTGAAACAGTCATTGTAAGAGTTTTGAACGTTTTCATCTAATGTTTTATGCGAAACCTTTGTTATGACGAACTGTTTGATCCATTTTTGAAAACTGCCGCTGTACCGGATTCCCAGTCTGGTGTAAACGTTGAAAAATCTGAAACTTCAAGGTTTGTAGGATTTCACCTTTTTCCAGGGGCATTTGTAGCCTCTTAAAAACAGGTGGAAATAGAATTTAAGACCTGCTACGTGTTATTAACATAGATAACGAATATCAGCCTGACAGGTTTGAAACTGCTTGAAAGAGGGGAAGGCTGGCGTTGCTGTACGATCCTGTGGTAAGGCATGCTGCTGTTGAAAAGCTGGTGACGCGTAAAAGTGTGGAAGGCCAGGAGAGGAAATATTACCGTGTAAGGTGTGCAAAATGGTATGGTGGAATAGTTACAGCTGACTGTGTAGGATGCGGTTTGCTCTGCCGTTTCTGCTGGGTTTCAGACTCTGTTGCAAGCCGCCCTGCAGACGTCGGCCGTTTCTACACTTCAAAAGAGGTTGCTGAAAGCTTGGTTTCCTTTGCAAGGAAAGGCAGGCTGAACCTGCTTAGGATCAGCGGCGGAGAGCCGACTATTGGAAGGCATCATCTTCTAGCGGTTTTGGATAATCTTAAAGGAAGCGGATATCGTTTTATCCTTGAAACAAACGGCATACCTATAGCCTGTGATGATGGTTATGCTGAAAGCCTTGCAGAATACGACTTTGTTCATGTGCGGGTTTCCTTGAAGGGCTGCAGTGAGGAGGAGTTTTCGGTTCTCACAGGAGCGAAACCTGAAGGGTTTAGGCTTCAGCTTGAGGCTTTGCAGAAACTTGCAGAGGCAAGGGTAAGCTGTCACCCTTCTGTTATGGCTTCTTTCTCAACTGAAGGCAGCCTTCAGCTTCTTTTGCGTAGAATCAGCCAGATAAGCCGAAAACTTGCTGAGGAGGTTGAAGTTGAAGAACTTATTCTGTATCCTCATGTTGTTCAAAGGCTCCGCAAATTTGGGCTAAGGTATCGTGTGGGTTATGCGCCTGAAAATGTGCCTCCGGAGCAGATTTAACCTTTATTTCAGGATTCCGCCATGTTTTAGATAGTAGTTTTCCTCTTTTTTGGGGCCGAAGCTTCTGATGCCTTTTTCTTTAAGCTGTTTTCTCAGTTTTTCCGCGTAGTCCCTGCTTATTTCACCTCTCTTTTCCATGTAGGCAATTATTTCTTCAGCCTGTTCATTTGTGTCGCATCGGCGTAGAAAATCAATAACGTCTGGGTCGTAGTGGACGAAACATCTTGCTGCAGCTTTTTCTCCAGATTCAACCTCTGTCCGAACCGAGTTTAATGCAACCCTTTTTCCGTCTAGTTCCATTTCTCTGGCAAGGTTTGGGAAAAGCTTTTTGAAGGTTTCTCTGTCGAATTCCACGCGATTACCTTCAACAGTTTCTAATTCAGTTATTGCGAATCAGGTATTTAAGTTTCTAGCGGTTAAAGCTTTTAGAAGGGAACAAACCTTTGTGCAGGATTCTTTGAAAGTGTTTTCTCAAGCTCTTGAATGTTAAGTCCGGAAATTGTGTCTCCGTATATTTCGCATTTTTCTTTTGCAGATTGCTCCGCACTGTTTCGAACAATTATTTCAACTTTTATGTTTGCAGGCAACTCTAGAACTATGCGGTAACGTTTATGCCACATGCCTGTCTGTGTTATGGTTACCCATCCTTTCTCCATTATTTTGAAGTTTTCCTTTTCTAAGGTTTCAAGAATTTCTTCAGGTTGATTGTGGTATACGTTTATGTCTATGTCGCTGTCACGGTGGACTGTGCCTCGCCAAACGCTTCCAACAAGGGTTGGACTGTGTTTTTTAAGGATTTTCATTATTTTTAAGGCTTGACGCCTCATTTGGACTAGGCGTTTGCTTCGTTTCGGGCCTTCCATTTCTTCAGCTATTTTGTCCAGTTCAGCTGCCACTTCAAGGTTTGTTGGCAGAAAGTTTACGCCAAGCGTCTCCGCCGCCTTCAGTTTTGCCTGCTTATATTCTTTTTCAATTCTGAAATAGAGGAGAAAAGCGGCTTCCCTGGCAACCTTTCTCCGAATTTCTGCAGACAGCGAAGAGTCCAAAATCACCATTCAACGTTTTATTAAACGTTCATATAAACTGATGGTTTTTTCAGCTATTTTTTCCCATGTGAACTCGTTTAGAACTCTTCGTCTACCGTTTTTTCCAAGCCACCTTTTCTTTTCAGGGTTTTCAATAGCGTTTAAAACGCCCCATGCTATGTCTGATGGGTTGTTGGGGTTAATGTGGAAGCCGCATTGTTCTTCGCCGCATGGGATGACTATTTCCCGCATTCCGCTGACGCCTGCTGCTCCCACCACTACGGGACGTTCCATGCTCATTGCTTCTAGGGCTACTATTCCGAACGGTTCGTACAGGCTTGGAAAAACAGCCACGTCGCATGCTGCATAGTGGAGGATGCGTTCCTCTTCAGGTACAAATTCAAAGTTGAACCTTACAATATCTTGAAGCTTCATCATCCTGACAAGGTTAACCAGATAGTCTTGCAGGTCGCCTAAACCGACAATGACAAGCTTTGCGTTGGAGGCTTTCTGAAGTATGTGAGGCATGGCCATTATAAGTTTGTCAACGCCTTTGACGCCTACAAGCCTTCCTATATAGAGAATCATGAGATCTTCAGGTTTTATGCCGTAAAAATTTCTGACCCGCATTATTTGTTCTGGACTAGCTGTTTCCGGGTTATACTTCTGCGGGTCAACTCCATTGTAGCATACTTCTATCTTGTCTTTTGGAAAACCAAGGTTTACAAGTTCATCTTTCATAGCGTATGAAACTGTGACAACCATGTCGGCAGCTTGGGCTCCGCGGAGCTCAATATTGCTGACAACCTCTGAACCGTTTCCAAGGGTTCTTCCCTTTTCTGTTGAGTGAACATGGAATACAAGAGGCAAACCTGTTTCCTTTTTAACTGTTATGCCGGCGATGGCTGAAAGCCAGTCGTGGGCAACTACAATGTCATACTTGAAGTTTTCCTTTCTAATCAGTTCGTTAACAAGCTTTGAGGCGCTTAAATAGTTGTAGACCAAAATTTTTGAGAAAAGCCTTATTCCTCTACCCCACTTTTTGACGTCTTCAGCCACCACGTCTGGAAGCGAATCTGAAACATCAATGTGGAGGGGACGGTGGATTTCTATGCCTCGCCATATCTCCCTTGTGGGAAGGCTGCCCTCATCATCATTCATTGAGAAAACCGTCACGTCATTATCCATCAAAACGAATTTCCTTGTAATCTCCGCTGCATACGTTCCTAAACCGCCTACAATTTTCGGCGGATACTCATAGACAAGCACAGCCATTTTCACAGCATTTCCCAGCTTCAAAGCATATCGGGCGGGCTTAATGTAGTTTAAGAGTTCCTATTTATGTTTTCGGAAAGCGTAAGCTCTGCGCGACCAGCAACTTTCGAAAGACTGCGCTTCCACCTGCGCTTCTAAGGTTATGCAAGCGTAATGCAGATTACGTGTTTGGTGGAGTGTGCCTTCAACTTTGACTGGATCGCTTGAGGACGAGTTTATTTTTCACATTATAAATTGGGGTCTGTGTGTGGGTGGTTTAGGGTTTATAGTCCTTCGGCAACGTGAAAACAGGATGTTCGTCTAGAACTGGTTTCGTGTAGCAGAGTATTTCTACGAAAGGTCTGCGAACGTTTCTGAAAACTATTGGTCCATGGATTAAGCCCGCGGGAACATAGATACAGGTTGGCTTGTTAAAGACGTATTTTTCCGCGTCTTCGCCTTGGCCTAGCCAGAACTCAACTTCGCCGCCAAGGTCTGTCGGGTTGTCAGGATCTGTTCCGAAGAACAGGAAAATCTCGTCAGCAGTATGGTACATAGGCCAGCCGCGAGAAACAACTTGTCCTTTCTCGTCGCGGTAAAGCGGCGGCCACAACTCGTTGGGAGGTTCATCAGGTAACCCGGAGCGTAATCTTTTACTCACCAGCTTGGCAGCGTCTTCGGGCACTACAGAAACGTCTCTGACTCCGTCTCTGACACCATCCCTTCTTATAATGAATACTCCCATGTGATGTGTAAGCGTTGGCAGGTCTGTGGAATCAATTATGAGGGATTCACGGAAGGGTTTTTTGTCAGGTGTAAGCGCCACCACGGAGCTTGGCATATATTTGATTTCACTGACGTATCTTTCGTATTTGCGTTTCATGCCGATAATATTTGTTAAATTTTATATAAAAGCGTTAACACCTGTCCTTTTAGCCCAGGCTTGGTTGGAAATGTCTTGAAGCTGCCAACTAACGTTGACGGAGAGAAGGTTCTTTTTTCCATAATTCTTGCATTGGGTTTTGGATTCTACCTTTATGTTTTGACGAGGCATCCGCTGATTTATGGAATAGATGGGCCGTATTACCTTACTCAAGTTAGAAGTCTTCTGGAAAATGGATGCCTGAAGTATGGAGACCCGCCTCTTGCGTTTTTCATTTTCGCATTTTTTACGCTTCTTTCCGGCGGAAACATTACTTTGGGGATAAAAGTGGGAGTTGCCCTTTTCTCTGCGCTATCTGCTGCGCCGCTTTATTTCTGGGTGAAAAGGGTTACAGGCTTCAAGTTGTCATGGTATGCGGCTATGTTCACGTGTATTTTTTCGTCGCTGCATATAAGGCTGATTAATGGACTTCTCAAAAACGCTGTTGGAGCTTTTTTCCTAATCTGTTTTGCATATTATCTTCACTTGCTGTTTGTGGGAAAGGGAAGTCGACGCGTTTTGTTTGCTGCAGCGGTGTTTTTATTGTTAACTGGGGCAACCCATATTTTGGATTTTGGGGTTGCACTTTTATTTTTAACATTGTACCCTTCAGCGGTTTTGTTGGCTGGGATTAATCGACGTGACGTTTTGAAAAAGTTTGCAGCTCTTCTGTTAACAGTTGTGGTTTTTTCGGTTGTTGTTTTAGCGAGTTCGCCGTTCTTTTTCAGCGACTTTTACAAGGGATTAGCGTTTCTTCAAGCTATGCTTTCTGAAAACAGTGAAGGCCTTTCAATCCAGTTTCTCTTTGACCCTATGGGGGGATTTCTAATTCTGCCAGTTTTAACGGTTGGAGTAGTCTTATCGGTTCATGAATGGCGAAACAAGAATAAACAAGCAGCGTTGTCCCTTGCAACAGTCACTATTGTGGGAGTTTTGCTTTCGCTTCCCATTATACCCCCTGAATGGCTAAGCCGTTTCCTGTTAATGGAATTCATTCCCGTGGCTTTTGTTTTGGGCTACAGCTTTTCAAAAATGAACACCAATGTTGCAGCTGCAATACTGCTTGTTTTATGTGTTTTTCCAATGTTTACGCAGGCAGTTGCCGTTTCAAGGACGCTGCAGCCGACTATAGAGGAAATTGATTATCGTGAAATTGAGTCTATGAGGGAGTATGTTCTTCCAAACTCGGTTATAGTGGGGGATCCTCGGTACGGCTATTGGGTTGAATACATAACGCGGGCAGATGTTGCGAAGATGCTTTCACCTGAACTGCGGCTTAAATATACGCGCATACTGCTCTTGGTGGATAAGCTTTCTTTTAGACAGCCGCCAATACCGCCATATGCAACTAAAATTTTTGAGGGAAGACGTTTTATTCTGTTTAAAGTGATTTCGCCTTAAAACCAAAAACCAAACAGGTGGAAAATTCAAGTAATGCTTATTGATTTTAAATTTGCCAAGCTTTTTGAAGCCACTTGTTTATCTGCTGGTTAAGCCTTTTCGTCGCCCTCTTTTTGCCAGCTTTAAGCATTGAGTACCCGCCTACGGTTTCATAAGCTTTCAAGGCTAGTTTGTCAGCTTCTCCGCTTACGAAGTCCCGCCAGTGGGTGTTATGTCTGAAACTTTCAGGTTGAATCCATTCTAAACTGAAGCTGTCAATTTCGTTTGGCTTCAGGCAGATGCAGATAACGTCCAAATTGCGATGCAGGCTTAGAGGGCAGGTGAAAACTCTTCCAACATCCATTCTGTTTTCAACGTTTAAACCTTTAACGTTTAATTTTTCATCGATTTCACGTAGGACGTTTATGTTTACATATTCCACTAAGGCGTAGGCTAAATCTAACGGATGTGCTTTGCTTAAGGCTGTTTCAGATATGGCTTCCTCATGGATGTGGATGTGGCAGCCGTTTCCAGACCATTTCAGGTAAACTGAGTTTTGCACTCCTTCACCCTCAAGAAAAGCAACTATATGTTTTGCGACAGCGAGGGTTTCCCGCCAGTTGGGAAGCAAACTGTCAATGTCCCATGTGGGAGTGCATCTAGCTATGTTGGAAGGGTTGGAAAAACCTTCAACGCTGTTTAACGAGTTATATTTGTTGGCTGTTGCATAGATGGATCTCACCTGAAAATTCAGCATTTCCAAGAGTTTTGAAACGTCGTCTACGCCTTTAATCGTCAAGGGTTCACCCTTAAAGTACCGTCTGAAAAACAGTTCACCTTTCTCGTCTATGCAGTGGGCTGCAACCCATCTTTGAAGGCAGTAGGTTGCTATCTCATTCTTGACATCAGTTTTTGAATAATGTTTAAGGGCTAGATTCTGGCGGTTCAGTTTTCCTCTCCTCCGCCGTTTTCCGGATTTTTTCTACAACTTTCCTCGGCAGTGCTAAGTCTTCTTTTCTCTCTTCTACAGGTTTAAGAACCACCAGTCCTTTTCCATTTTCAATTGTTATTTCATGCATCTGCAGACTGTGAGGTGTTTGCCTCATCTTTTCTACAAGCACATAACGCTTCAGAAATCCGTTCCTGACGAATCGTCTAAACCTTATTATTCCATCAGCTATGTGTTCAACGCCCCACCCGAAAGCCTCAGAAGTTGTTATGGCATATTGGGACGTTGCCAAAATTGTGAAATCCCACTTTGAAAAAACCTTCTTCACAAAGTAGGAGTGCCTTCTCGCCATTGCAGGTTTATCAAGCCAAAAAGCTGAAAGAGAGTCTATCACGAGTCGAGCTCTTCCATAGCCTAATGCTTTTTTCGCTTCAATAACCTTGCTTACAAGTTCTTCGACTGTTAAAGCCTTAATAGTCCACTGATTCTCAGTTCCCATAAGTGCGTCTATGATTACGAGTTTTCCATCGTTAACGGCGCTTGAAAAGTCGAAGCCAAACTGGCCGGCTTGTGTTATTATAGAGCCTCTGCTTTCCTCTGTGGTTACATATATGCATTTATCTCCATCAGCAATTCCCTGCGCTGTGAAATGGATGCATAGAATAGTTTTTCCCGTGCCAGGTTCGCCTGTAACCGCAACAGAGAAACCTCTAGGGATCCCTCCTGAGAGCATACCGTCAAGGGCTGGTACGCCTGTTGAAAGCCTCTCCAAGGCAAAGCAGATCCTTCATTTAAATTTCGGAAACGGTTTTCCCATTAATTATCTATGATTTACGGATTAAATAAAATGTTGTTTTCAACCGTGTTTTAGGGCTGTTTAAGCTGAAGAAATATCGCCTATTCAATTCAGCTATCCTGTACGGTGTCAAAAAGGTTTGGGGTAAGCTCGCCGGGATAAAGCAGGCGCCGCTTAAATAGGCTTAAACCTTTCCTTAAGCTTCTCAACTATCTGCGGCAGCGTTGTATACTCCATAGATTCAGCGCTTAAACGGGCTGGTTCAAACTCTCCCATGCGTCTAAGCATAACTGCATATTTTAAGGCTTCTTTCCTTGCAGAGTCGAAAGCAGGGTCGTCAAATAAGTCTGCAACCATTGGTTTGCCTTCGTCGTCGCATGCTATTGAACCTTCTGAAACTTGAAAGCCTAAAGCAACCATCCGTGGGGGACCGTCGAAAACAGTGCATTTGGCATCTTTCAACCTGACAGGCATTAATGGACCCCAATGGCTTCCCCGCATCCAACCTGCTACAAGATAGCTGTGCATATAAGGTGATAGGATCTCCCCTACAGCTGGCAAACCGTGCTGCGCCCGCACAATCATGACTGGATCGTCTTTTCCAACATATTTTCCAGCAATCAAAGACAGTCTCGTCACACTTCCGGAGGCACATATTAAATCGTCTCGAGCGCGCCAAACCCTTGACACTATGTAACGTTCAACCGTGCCAACTAAAGCGACAAGGTCATACATTTCCTCTGGACATTTAAGGACAACCTTCCTACCTTCATGGGCGTCCACAATTTCAAACTTGAAGCCTCCAGCCATGTTTGGGTCAATTACAAGGCCAGCTGTGTTCATAGGATCTGCAAACGCTTGGAAAAGAGGCAGATTGAAGCTTCCAGCAGAGGTTTTATCTGCTGCAAAAACAACTATCGGATCAGATTTTCTTTCTTCAATCTCCATTTCAGCCACTCCAGGTCCAAGGCCGCGGATGTTTCCGCTGAAAGCGTTTTTCAGCAGGTCTTGGCCTGCGCCGTAAAGTTTAAGCTGCAAGGCCTTGTTGGCGGCTTCTTGAAAAGTGTCCCATGCAAGCCTATGTATTTCAGGGTTAGATTCGCCCTTTTCATGCACCATTAAAAGCTGCAAATCGTCTCCAACGTTGAAAACGTAATAACTGTTTATCAAGCCTTTTTCCTCAGCTTTTTTCAGGTTTCTCTCGCCGATGTTTATTAAAGGTTCGGGAACCACGTGATGTCCAGCTAAGGATCCTACGTCGCATTTTATGAGGGAAATTGTGGTTTTCCTACCCATGAAATACCACTTTTGAATCGAGTTTGGTTAAAGGTTAGACGCTTAGCTTTTAAAAGATTTTTGAAGGAAATAGTAAACAGTTAACATTAAAAACTAGACTGTAGGTGAATTCATGAGCGAGTTAAGAGTTATTTCTGTAAAAATCCCTGAAGAAGTCTACAAGGAAATGGTTTTACGGATACCTGAAGGTGAAAGAAGCAATTTCATAAGAGACGCTATATTGGAGAAGCTTCAAAGGACACCTAGACCTGACAAAGTTCTTGAAATTGAAAGAAGACTTGAAAAACTGGAAGGTGAATTCTCCCAAATAAAGAGATATCTCGCGGACCTTGAGCTTCTTACATATCGAAGGGGGGAGACAAACCCTCATGCATTCTGCCTAGATGAGTTAGACCATAAAATAATAGATTACCTAATACATTACAAGGGTGCGACAACACCCGAGTTAGCTGAATACCTGAAAACTAACAGGTGGCTTATACTTAACCGGCTTAAAAGAATGGAAAAAGAGTCGCGAAAACAGCTTGGCAAACCAGTAATTGAACACTATCCAGGCGAAAGGGCTGGCAAGAAAAAGGCATGGTGGATAAATGAAGAGCTAATAGAACTTTAGGCGAAGAAGGCAGTAACAATTAATTTAGGCGAAGCATTAAACTGTCCTTTAAGGGGCCCGTAGCCCAGCACGGATTAAGGCGCCGAACATGCTTAACTGTTGACATGTGCGCAGGCCTCCGGAGCCGGAGAACCGGGGTTCAAATCCCCGCGGGCCCGCTGCATAAAACGCCAATAAAACAGCTATTAAGAAGCTCATGAACTACGCTTTCCTATTATCAGCTGCTTAATTATGAGGGGTTCTGTCTTATGCTGCGAACTTTTAGAAAATGCTGGAGAGGCAGTGTGTTTAGGATTTGCGGTTGCCTAAATCACTCCTTTCTTTTTCAACTCTCTAAGTTTCTCCGGACCGTAACCGAGGTATTTTGAATATATGTATTGATTGTCGAACCCTAAAGGTCTGCAAACCCATTTTACACGTGGAGGAGTTTCAGTCATTAGAGGCGCTTGTTTTGCAATGACAACTTCGCCGTACACTGGATCCTCAACTTTTTGAAAGACGCTTCTCGCCTTCCAGTTGTCTTGCTTGAGAACGTTTATCGGATCCTGCACAGGTGCAACTGCAAATGTTCTCGGAGCTAATCTTCCAGATTTGGCGTACTCCACGGATTTTCTGAGAATTTCTTCAAAAGCATGTTTCCTTGTTTCATTTTCAACTTCATGCACCATTTTCTGTTGCATATCCCAAGGTATCAGCTGGGATATTTCACTGTAAACGGACGGCCCCCACTCATCCCATTTTCCCATAGCGTCTGCGAAAGCATGCCACATGTCAATGCTTATGGCGCCTAAAAATGCTGTTTGATCTTTACAGTTGAAAAACCCGTAAAGCCAAATAGTGTAGTCCAACCTTCCAGTTCTGGGGTGGATCTCGCCGTATTCCTCCCATAAAGATATCAAGTGTCCAACGTCAAGCCTGTGATATGCTTCAGCAGTTGAGCAGTCAAGCATTTGCCCCTTACCATTTCGTTTCCTATTTATTATTGCGCAAATTATGGCTCCGGCAGTGAATGCTCCAGCTGCATACCAAGCCATCCAATTTCCAGTTTTTGTTGGAGCTGCCCAAGGCTGCTCTTCAACAGGCCTTCCGGGGTCAAGAGGCTCACCGTTTGTTGAAAGAATACCGGAATAGGCTTGAGCGGTAACGTCGTAGTCAGGCATGTTGCTTCCTGATTTAGGACCGAATTGTCCATAGGCTGTTATTGCAGCATATATCAAGCCTGGATTTATTTCCTTAAGATGGTTATACCCGATTTCCCATTTGTCCATAGTTCCAGGCTTGAATGTTTCTATAATCACATCCGCCTTTGCAGCTAAATCCTTAAATATCTCGCGTCCTTCCA
>JAWBOH010000023.1:0-28471 GCA_038826715.1 Bathyarchaeia archaeon
TAGGCAAGAAAGGAACACTATATCCGCCCAAAAGCCTGCTGGAAAAACTTGAACTCAAAGAAGGAGACACAGTTCAATACATTGTTCAAGACAATAACTTACTTGTGATAAAAATATCTGACCCCTTAAAAGTCGCCAGCAAAATAAACATACCCTTTGACGTTAAAAAAGCAACAAAAATAATAAGCCAAGTTGGAAAAGAAAGCGAAAAAGAAATAGAAGAAGAAACTTTAAAAGAGCTTTGCAAGACAGCTGAGGGGCAAAACCTGCACAATAACAATCTAAATGGAATAAACAAAAACTTGGATTAAGGTAAAACAATAAAAAAGGTTCCTCCATTATTTTTGGGCAATCTAGCAATATCCTTTAATTGATTAAAATACCTTCAAACAAGCAATCTACATCATCAAGTATATCTTCAACATTGTTATCTGGGAACAACGTAGCCGCATCAGCATTTGTAAAGGCGGAATGAATAACCTTAACAGTAATAGCCGTAGTTTTACCAGTCTGCCGAGTCCAACAACCCACAATACGCTTGCTTTGACAACGAAGCAACTCCGCCTGGTAAGGCGGAGGCTTAAAACCCAAAACAGCCTCAGCAAAGAAAGAAAACAGGATTTCGCCTAAGCCTCATCCCTTGAACCATCAAACTTACCTAGGTCCATTTAAAAATCAAATTGAAATACATACAGGGCAAAATACATGAATTTCATCAAAAACAGGAAAATAGTCTAAAACATGGAGAGATTTCAGTTTTCTGCAAGGCACAAAACAAAAATAGGAGTATATACTCCATTCCTTACGGAGGGATTATTTGACCGGTAAAATTAAAACAAGCATATTAATCGATAAGGACCTCTGGAAAAAATTCAAACTTAAAGCTAACGTTGAAGAGGGTTTAAAAGGAGTCAGTAAGGCTGTGGAAGAAGCCTTAGAAGAAGAGCTAAGCGACCTAACAGTTGCGAAAGCCCTTGAGAACATGACTTCTGAAACTATAAGGACGATTGAGGTTTCACCCATCCGGCCTAAAGTTAAAACATCTGCAGGAAAAATTGTCCGAGAACTGAGGGATTCAGCCGTTTGTTAATATACCTCGACTCAAGTGCCATAGTCAAAAGATATGTACTCGAAGACGGGACAGACCAGGTTCAAGAAGCTTACAATAAAACCTTTCAAGGCGAAACTATATTGGCTTTCTCTGTTTGGAACATAGGCGAAGCATTAGGAGTGTTAGATATTTATCGAAGAAGGAAATGGATAGAAAAGGAAAATCACAAAAAAGCCCGCGACTTACTAGTAACAGAGACTTTAAGACTTATAAAACTCGGATTAATTAA
Source organism: Bathyarchaeia archaeon (assembly GCA_038826715.1). Taxonomy (GTDB): domain Archaea; phylum Thermoproteota; class Bathyarchaeia; order Bathyarchaeales; family Bathycorpusculaceae; genus JAWBOH01. The sequence goes on from JAWBOH010000023.1 coordinate 1,341, forward strand.
AACAATTCCTTTAAGGACGAAGCTTCTTATAGACTCATGGACTCTCATAGAGAAATATCATATCTATCAAGCCGACGCACTGCAAATAATCTCAGCAAAACATATTAAAGCTAACCAGTTCATGACAGCCGATCAGAAACTAGCTGAAATTGCCAAAACAGAAGGAATCAGCGCCAACTACGTGAGCTAGTTAAGTTAATTTCTCGAGGAACACTGTTTCTACATCGAAATGTTTTCTTCTCCATTTCATTACTCTGATAAACTTATGATCTTTAATCACCATATCCCGTACCAGCAACACCTTACAGTTAGCGCGCGCAGCTTTATCTATGGGGAACCCCTCCTCGGAATTTTAAAGCGCTTTCAGAAGCTTTCTTAATCCATCGCTGAGTGACACTTTAGGGTTGTAGCCTATTTTCTCCCGAGCTTTGGAAACATCTGCAACGCTGTGTCTTATATCGCCTTCTCGAGCTTTGCAATGCGTTATTGGAAGGGTCTTTTTGCCAGCGATTTCTAAAAGCATGTTGGCTAACTGGTTAATGGATGTAGCTGCACCTGTGCCAATGTTAAAAACTTCACCTGCAGCCTTTTCACTTTTCAAGGCAAGCAGATTTGCTTGAACGACATCTTCTATGTAAACAAAATCCCTTGTTTGTTCACCGTCGCCAAAAACGGTTAAAGGAAGGTTCTTTTCAATGCTTTTTAAAAATTTGGTTATAACTCCGCTGTAGTCGCTGCAGACTTGCCGCGGACCGTAAACATTGAAATATCTCAGGCAAACAGTCTTCAATTCAAAATCCTTAAAGTATTTCAGCACATAATTTTCAGCTCTTAACTTTGAGACGCCGTAAGGCGACTCTGGTTTAGCTAGATATTCTTCTTTTAAAGGTAAGGTGTCTGCGTCGCCGTAAACGGCACATGAAGAGGCGTAAACGAAACGTTCCACGTTAGAATGCGCAGAAGCTTTAAGCAGGTTCAAAGTACCGTTAACGTTTATGTCGTGGGTTAAGGTTGGATCTTGAACAGATTCTGGGACGCTTACTAATGCGGCTAAATGAACGATGCAGTCTGTGTGGCTGACTAAATCATTTACAAGCTGTTTATCTCTTATATCTCCTATGATAAATTGGAAACCGTTCTTGCCTACGTTATGGCTGATGTTTTCTAAGCTTCCGCTTCTCAAATTGTCTAAAACAGTAACCTCGAAACCTTCAGCTAGAAGCCTATCTGCAGTGTGGCTGCCGATAAAGCCTGCACCGCCTGTTACCAGAACCTTCAAGAGGCGACACCATAACATTTCAACAAACAAATGTGTAACATAAACGTTTCACCTTAAAATTTGAAACTGGGCTGTGAGTGACCTCTGATATGCAAGACGCTTTAGAAATGGGTAAAAAATCCGCTGCGGGAAGCTTTCACCTATTCATGGGTGTAGCATCTTCAACAGTGATAATGGCTGTGGCTGCCATAATTTTGGCGAGGCTGATGACGCCTGAAGAATACGGATTGTATTCGGTAGCCTTCATCCCCTCTTATATAGCTGTTCTTTTCAGAGACTGGGGAGTTAACTCCGCCATAATTAAATATGTGTCTAGATATAGAGTTGAAAACAGACGGGAAAATGTATATGAAATAATTGTTTCAGGTCTGATTTTTGAAGCTGCAGCAGGACTCGTTTTGTCAGCAATCCTGTTTTTGCTATCTAACTTTGTTGCGTCAACAATATTATGTCGACCTCAGGCTTCCCCGCTGATTATGACAGCATCTGTTACAGTTTTTGCAGGAGCCCTTCTCACTGCTTCCCAATCCAGCTTTATCGGTTTTGAAAGGATGGAGCTAAACAGTTTAACCAGTATTTGTCAAGCCTTAGTGAAAACTGTTGCGTCGCCTGTTCTGGTTTTCATAGGCTTCAGCGCATTTGGGGCAACCTTAGGTTACACATTGTCCTATCTGGTTGCAGCCATAGTGGGCCTAGCAGCTTTATATTTAATTGTATTTAGAGAGTTGAAAGCTGAAAACACTGGGAAAATAAGTGTATTGCAAACGTTAAAGAGGATGCTGCGTTACGGTGTTCCACTTTCCCTAGCCTCGATTATAAGCGGTTTCGCCGCGCAATTTTACGCTTTCCTGATGGCTATTCACTGCGCAGATGCAATGATAGGCAACTACCAAATAGCAACCCAATTCGCTACATTACTAACTTTTTTCACAATTCCCATATCTACCGTTATGTTTCCAGTATTCTCTAAGATAAATCCTGAAAAGGACCGTGAGCTCCTTAACACAGTTTTCGTTTCTTCTGTTAAATATACTGCAGCCCTTCTAGTGCCGGCGACAATGGCAATAATGGTTCTTTCCAAACCCATGATAAGCACATTGTATGGAGAGAAATGGACATATGCGCCTCTATTTCTAACGCTCTATGTGATAAACAACTTTTTCGTGCTCTTCGGAGGGCTAATACTTGGAAGCCTACTAACAGGTCTAGGTGAAACTGAAACCCAGTTGAAACTAAGTGTGATAACTCTTGCATTAGGCATCCCCTTAGCCTTTACGCTTATACCTTCCATGGGAATTTTTGGCTTAATATTAACAGGCACTGTTGCCGGAATATCCAGCACTTCAATAGGGCTATATTGGGTTTGGAAACACTATAAAACCAAGGCTGACATTAAGTCTTCTGCAAAAATACTTTTAGCTTCATTAACTGCGACAGCCACAGCGTTTCTGATCACAAACATAATAGTATTTGCGGAATGGATAGAACTAGCCGTCGGAGGCTTAGCCTTCCTTATAGCCTATCTGGCAGTAGCTCCAACCATAGGCGCAATAAACCAGACAGACATCAACAACCTTAAAACAATGTTTTCTGGTTTAGGGGCAGTTTCAAAACTGCTTAACATTCCTTTGGCAACCATGGAAAAACTGGCAAACAAGCTATGAAAAACTCAAGAATGGCCAATTTTAAATAAGACTTTTAGGTTTCAAACGACACTAAAACCATAAGTGAGCATTTGAAGCTTCAATCAATCTTCCTGACGCGATTCATACGCCGTTTTTGGAAAATGCTACTCTTAACTGTAAGTTTCCTAATCCAGCTTATAAGGCGTTTTTGGAAAACACTGTTGCTGGTTATAATTGTTTCTTCAGCAACATTGCTTCTAAGCGCATTAGCTGCACTATGGCTAAGCAGCTTTAACAATTTGTACTTTCCAAGCCTGGGCAATGTGCGAGTAATAGGAGTGGAAGCCTACGGAGACGACATAGCCATTTCTTCAGGTGGGAAGCAGTTTATCAACTGGGGAACGGTTTATCTTGGAACACCTGTAACCCGTTCATTTTACATTAAAAGTGTAAGCAACAGGCCTATAATTCTTGAACTGGCTTTTTCAAACTTGACGTTTCAAAATTCAGAAGGCAAGATGATTGTGGAAAAACTGCCTATGGAAAACCCTTTATGCTTGACATGGAACTATACCGGGGCACTTCTTGAACCTGAAGAGGAGGTTTATGTGACTGTGACTTTGGAGATACCTTCCGATCCTGTTTTCATCAGGTACATGATAGAAAATGATGTTCAAAGCTTCTGTTTTGACATGATTGTTAGGCCTGTTGAAGGTTAAACGCTTTTGCGGTTATGTAAAAAATCGAAAATGTTCTATATCAATTCTACATATACGTTTATCTGTGTTTAGGTCAATAACTAAAATGGAGAAAGGAGAATTAAATGCGTAGTCCAGTGATTTCAGTGGTTATCCCAGCTTACAACGAAGAGAAAAACATAGGCAGTGTTATTGAAGAAACATCCGAAGTAATGGACAGCTTAGGGTTGCCCAGCGAAATCCTTGTTGTAGACGACGGCTCAACAGACCGTACAAAAGAGGTGGCAAGCAGATACAAGGTTACATTGTTGGCAAATGGAAGAAACCGTGGAAAAGGCTGCGCCTTAAGAAAAGGCTTTCAACACGCTCGAGGCGACATTCTGATAACGATGGATGCAGATGGCTCCCATGACCCTAAAGAAATCCCGGATCTTTTAACACCACTTTTCAACGGCGCGGACATTGTTGCAGGTTCAAGATTTCTAGGCAGCGACAAAGACTACACGTCAAAGCTTCACATTTTCGGCAACAATATGATAAACATGTTAATAATGGTTTTAACAGGGAAAAGGATAACCGACAGCCAAACAGGCTTAAGAGCTTTCAAGAGGGAACTTCTTGAAAAAGTCAGTTTAGAATCTGAAGGCTACGAGATTGAAACTGAATTAACTGTAAAATGGTTGAAAAAAGGGTTTAAACTTGAAGAAATACCTATAACCTGCAAAAGAAGAAGAAACGGTGTTTCAAAGCTTAAACCCTTTTATGAAGGACCCAAAATTTTGAAAGCCATTTTGAAAAGCGCCTTGGAAAATGGCTGTTGAATAAAATTTTCCATTCAAACAGCTTAATGCTTCATGATGGTTGTTAGGTTGGGAAGCAAGACAAAAACTTTGTTCTCAAAGCTGAAAGAAGACTTGCCAAGTATACTGGCGTTTTTGCTAACTGTCTCATTGATTCTAACTGTCTATTGGCGTGACTTGGAAATTCTGGTAAACGAAGCCCTTAACACAGAAGCCGTCAGCCACATCTTTTTTGCACCGTTCCTGGCAGGTTTGCTGTTCTATTGGAAAAGAGACTTTTTCAAGGCTTCAGTTGCCTTAAGCTCTTTAAAGAAACAGTCTAAAACCATTTTTGTAGACAGCCTTATAGGATTCAGCCTCTGCCTCATAGCTTTTCTAATTTACTGGTACGGTTCATACACCTTCTACCCTTTAGAATACCACATAATTTCTCTGCCTATATTCACTTTAGGCACAGTACTCGTCCTTTTCAACGTGAAAACCCTGCAGGCACTTTTGATCCCAGCATTATTCCTAATATTCCTTGTTCCCATACCTGTGGAAATCACATACATTCTAGGAGGATACTTGGCAGAGGTAAACACTCAAACCTCATACATGCTGCTGAAAACCCTGGGAATCCCAGTCAGGCTTTCAACAGAATATGGACCGCCAACCCTTATACTTTCAACGTCAGCTGGGCAACCGTCTGCCTTCACAATAGACGTACCCTGTTCAGGAATCTACACATTAACAGTCTTCGTAATGTTCGCCGTTTTCTTGGCAGTAACAGCCAAAACATCCATACCTAAAAAACTCTTAATCTTCACACTTGGGTTCATGATTTTCGAAGCCTTAAACATCATCCGCATAACAACCATAATTTCTGCAGCTTACCTTTACGGCGAAGAAACAGCCATGTTAATCTTTCACACATTAGCCGGCGTAATCCTAACATTCACCGGAATGTTCATCACCCTCATAATCTCTGAAAAATTTCTAAAAATAAACTTCTTCAACAAAAAAGACGAAACACCATCCTGTCGAAAATGCGTAGAGCATAGTTTAAAAATGAAAGGCTTCTGCCTAAACTGTGGAAAACTGTTCAACCTGCCAAAATGGAAACCTTCTAAAAATTTTTGGGCGAAACTGGTTCTTCTATTTTCAGTCTGCTCCCTAATATCTTTAAGCATAAATGCGCCTGTGTTCGCCATTTCTCAAGAAACGTTGGAAGTTACTTCAACATGGGAAGCCGTCGCCGACATTTTGCCGCAAATTCCAAACTACAGCCTCACATTTCTCTACAGAGACGTAAAATATGAGCGAATAGCAAAACAAGACGCCTCACTTGTCTACGCATATTACCCCAAAAACGTTTCAGAATCAGCTTTAGTTTACGTTTTAATCGGCGTTGCAGACAGCATCTCAAACCTTCACAGTTGGGAAGTCTGCCTTATCTCAATGCAAACCGCTCAAGGCAGATATCCGCTTGTTACAGTAATTGACTCTCGCGACGTACAAATCCAAAGCGGAGGATACCCAATAATAGCCCGTTACCTAGTTTTCAAAAACCAGCAGAACTACACTCAAGTAACGCTTTACTGGTATACAAAGGCAACGTTTAAAACAGGAATCACGGTGCAGCAGAAATATGTAAGGATAAACCTTGTAATCCTAACCGCTCACGCTTCAAAATATTTGGAGTATGAAGATCAACTTCTAGGTATAGGCGAAACCGTATCAGCCTACTGGGAACCACTGAAAACCCAGTCGCTTATCTCGCTAAGCATTCCGGCACAGCAAGCGCTCCTAACGTTTCTAATAGCCTTTGTAATATTTGCAAAAACGACACAGCGAGCAGCTGAATGGCGTAAAAGGACAAACAACCTTAAAATTTTCAACAACTATGCCTCCAAAACTGATAGGCTTCTGCTTGAAACCGTTTCTGAACTAGGCATGAAAGGAAAGGTCGTTAATGCAATGAGTATAAATGCTGCTTTGAAAATGAAAGTTGGAAAAACATTAAAGTTTGAAAGGCTTATTGAAAAGCTAAACCGTTTAGAGGAATACGGTTTAATACAGAAAACTTTAACCACAAGCAATGACAAGCCTGTCCTCGCCTGGAAAAGTTTAGTGTGAATATGGAAACTTTAAAAACCAGTTTCAAGTATTTTCGCTAAAATATAACTGAACGCATAGCAGTATGCAAGAGGAATGTGGAATTTGAGTTCTGAAAAAACAGGCATTCAAAATTCAGCTGAGGGTAAAAGGCCTAAAGGTTTGCCTTCTGGAAAAATCGGTTTAGCCTTTGTAATCCCAGGCTTAGCAGCCCTTTTTTTCGCAGTCGTCAAAAATTCCAATGTTTTAGCCTTTATCGGTTTAAGCTTAACCTTTTGGGGCGCCCTTTTCTATTTTATAAGACCGGTGAGATATGTTCAAGGCAGCCTTCTGGACTCAACAGTTCACTCAACATACATGACAATTGACAGAATAATCAATGACCTAAAATTGAAAACTAAAGCCTATTACATACCGCCGTACCCGATGGATGTTTACCTTCCGGAACATTTGAAAGGGCTTAAAGAAGCTGCCGTGTTTATTTCTGGAGGTAAAGAGGGAACGCCCTCTGTGGAGGATCTGGCTAAAAGCAAGTTCATGATACAAAATCCAAGCGGCGTATGCGTTGCCCCTCCAGGTTCTGGACTGCTAAGCCAAGTTGAAAAAGAGTTGAGGAAAGAAACATCTAAACTGCAGCTAAGCGAGCTTTATGAATGTCTCCCATCGGTGATTGTTGAAAACCTTGAACTGGCAAAAGAGGCGGAGATGAGAGAGGAAAGCGGCAAAATTTATCTAAAACTTTCAGACTCGGTTTACAGACGCCTGTACAGTGCGGAAGCCAATTTGAAAAGCGTCCATTTTCTAGGATGCCCAATTGTGAGTGCTGTAGCATGCGCTATTGCAAAATCCACAGGTAAACCTGCAGCAATTCAGAAAATTAAAACGACTTATGATGGACAAACTGTTGAAGTTTGGTATCAAATAGTTGAGGTTACCGCATGAATTTTCCCATGTCTTTGGCAGACGTAAGCCTTTGGTTAGCCGTTATGGCGATAATCACCTTGATAGCCTCTGAGGTTGTTTGTAATGCAACAGGGCTTTCCGGCAACATATTAATTGAAAAAAGGCGGCTTAGGCTTGCAGGTTTGGCTTTAGGTTTAGGTTTTATGGTTACTGTAGTCATGCGGGTTTTTCAACCGTTCTGAATTTAAATGCTTTCAGGTTTGCTGTGTTCCCTTCACTGCAAGGTCGAAGCTGAAGCTTGTAACTCCTTGAATGTTTTGTGGAACCGTGATGGTGATTGTAGCAGAAGTGATGGATCCGGAGCTAAGCGTCTGGCTTTGAAAGTTGCAACTTACAGTTATGACGTTGGCAGCTGAAGGAGTCCAGTTGCCTACAACGTAGCTTAAAATTATTGAAGCGGTTCCCTCATTTTTTATGTAAATTGTTTTTGCCGTGGAGGTTCCAGGAGTTAATGTTCCCCAATTGATGGATGTGAGTTTTTCAGTGCAGGCAGAGTTTGAATAAACTCCTAAGCCGACTGTTGCACTTATTGTTGCAGAATTTTTAAGCGTTTGTGTAGCTGTTAAAGCACCTAAAGCCGTTACGAACATGCCTAAAAATGCGATAACCATTATCGTTCCAAACGCTGCCTTCTGCATTGCCATTATTTCAGCCTCTGTAAACGAAACTAAAAAAGTCGGATATCGTAATAATTAATAAACCTTGCTGTCTACCTGAACTACGCAAATACAATACAAAACATGCATTTAATCATCATTCAAAATTTTCATGTAACTATTGTTGAACTAGACGGCTAGATTCCTTTAGAATCAGGCAAAGCATAAATCTTTTAACTTTAGCAACAGTGTTGACAGCTATTCTGCCAGCGTGAAGTAAGTCTGGCGGTTGTCAACACCTAAATTTGGCTCTGTTTGCTTGTAGATGGCTATGCCCAATGCTTTTTTGACTTGGCTTTAGGTTTTCTGTTTGAAAGCGAAGTTTCGGAGGCATAGAGCTTTTCAAGATTATTACAGTGCCTTGTTAATGTTCCGAAAGTGCACAAAAAGTTTATTAGTTAGCTGTGTAGTTTACGTGTTTAGCTCTAAGACATTGGAGACTTTTTAAGTCGGATGATCCAAAAGTCCGGAGGAAATTGAAAGTTTGAAAAGAATTGCGTTGCGTTGTTTCCATTATGGTTTAGTTGAAAACATGCCTTACGGGGTTGACAAGCTTGGCTGAATTTTCAAAGGAAGATGCTAATCTTCTGTTATCAGCTTTCTTTAAAGAGAAGGGTTTAGTTCGTCAACATTTAGATTCCTACAACGAGTTTATAGACCATGGGTTGCAGGAAGTCATAGATGAGGTTGGCGAAATTCCAATTGAAGTTCCGGAATGCCCGTACAAAGTTAAGCTTGGCCAGGTTTGGATAATAGATCCGCAGACGAGGATAAGCGGTCCATACGTGACAGAGGTTGACGGTACAAAGCATGAAATCTACCCTGTTGAGGCTAGGCTTCGCAACCTAACCTATTCAGCGCCTATAGCTTTGGAAATGACTCCTGTGGTGGATGGCAGGGAACAGGACACAGAGCTTGTCTTCATAGGCACAATTCCAGTGATGTTGAAGTCTAAACTTTGCTTTTTGTCGCAGCTTTCACGAGAAGAGCTGATTGCGTGTGGAGAGGACCCTGACGATCAGGGCGGATACTTCATTGTTAACGGTTCTGAACGGGTAATAGTTGCTATGGAGGATTTAGCTCCAAACCGCATCATTGTGGACATAGATGAGAAAGGTGCAACTCCTGTTTATCAGGCTAAACTGTTTTCAACAACTGTGGGCTTCAGAGCTAGGATAGAGTTGAAAATGAAGTCTGACGGCGCTTTATATGTTACGTTGCCTGGAGTGCCTACAGAGGTTCCCTTCGTCATTGTTATGCGTGCTTTAGGTTTAGAGTCTGACAGGGAAATTGTAGAGGCTGTTTCTTTAGATGAGGAAATACAGAGAGAGTTAGAGCCTTCATTTGAGAAGGCTGCTGGAGTTGACACAGTTAAAGAAGCCATTCTGTTTATTGGGAACCGTGTTGCTCACGGACAGGTTGAAGAATACCGCGTACAGAAGGCTGAGGCAGCGATAGATAAGAACTTTCTACCCCATTTAGGGAGGACAAGCCAAACTAGAAGAGATAAAGCCATGTTTTTAGCTGAGATGGCGCATAGGGTTGTTGAGCTAAAGCTTGGCAGGAGACAGCCAGACGACAAAGACCATTTTAAAAATAAACGTTTAAGGCTTGCCGGGCCTCTCCTAGCCGACTTGTTCCGTGTAGCATTCAGAAATCTTGTCAGAGACGTTAAATATCAGCTTGAAAGGATAGGTGTGAAAGGTCCAATAATCACTGTTTCCGCTGCTGTTCGCCCTGGAATAATAACTGAAAGGCTTCAACATGCGCTTGCGACAGGAAACTGGGGAAGGGGACGCGTCGGTGTAACACAGCTTCTAGACAGGACAAACTATCTTTCAACATTAAGCCACCTGCGGAGGCTTCAATCTCCTTTAAGTAGAAGCCAGCCGAACTTTGAAGCTAGAGATCTGCATCCGACACATTGGGGACGTTTATGTCCAAATGAAACTCCTGAAGGTTCAAACTGCGGGTTGGTTAAGAACCTAGCCTTGTCCGCGTGCATTTCAGTTGGAGTTAACCCTGAAAGGATTAAACAGGAACTATTCAGCATGGGCGTCTCACCTGTTTATGAAGCCAACGAGACGCTGAAACGTTTCGGAGCAAAAGTTTTCGTTGACGGAAACATTGTCGGCTACTGCGCTACGCCTGAAAAACTTGTACGAGAGTTTAGGCAGAAGCGTAGAATAGGGGAAATCTCCACGGAAGTGAACATAGCCTACTTCTTGAAGGTTCACGGCGAGAGGGAAGAAGTATATGTGAACTGTGACGAGGGAAGGGTTAGGCGTCCATTAATAATTGTTGAGGATGGCGTTCCAAAACTTCAACCTGAACACGTTGAAAAAGTTGCGGTTGGAGAATGGTCCTGGGAAGACCTTGTCAGAAAGGGCATAATAGAATATTTGGACGCAGAGGAGGAGGAAAACGCATACGTCGCCGTGAACTTTGAAGAGTTAACCATTGAACATACGCATTTAGAAATTGCCACCTACACTATTTTGGGAATATGCGCTTCAACAATTCCATACGCAGAGCATAACCAGTCACCGCGAAACTCTTATCAGGCAGCCATGGCTAAACAGGCCCTAGGCATTTTTGCCACAAACTTTCCAATTCGTGTAGATTCAAGAGCTCATACGCTTCACTATCCGCAGACGCCTCTTGTTGAAACTGCATTGATGGAGATCATGGGATACAAACTTCGCCCATCGGGACAGAACTGTATAGTGGCTGTTTTATCCTTTGAAGGCTACAACATGGAAGACGCCTTAATATTTAATAAAGCCTCCATAGAGAGAGGTTTAGCCAGGTCAACTTTTTACAGAATATATGAGGCTGAATGCCGCCAGTACATGGGCGGATTAAAAGACAGGTTTCTTATACCTGAACCTGGGACGAGAGGTTTCAGGGGGGAACAGTATTACAGGCTGTTGGAGCCTGACGGAATAGTAAGCCTTGAAGCTCAAGTTTCAGGCGGAGACGTTTTAATAGGCAGGACAAGCCCGCCTAGGTTTCTTGAAGAATACAAAGAGTTTGAAGTTAAGGGTCCTTCAATGCGTGACACTTCAGTGGATATGCGGCCGTCGGAGACAGGTATAGTTGATGCGGTTTTCATAACAGAATCCGGTGAGGGAAGCAAGCTTGTCAAAGTTAGGGTTCGAGATCAGAGGGTTCCAGAGTTAGGCGACAAGTTTGCATCTCGCCACGGTCAAAAAGGCGTCATAGGCCTGATTGTTCCTCAAGAGGATATGCCCTTCACTGGAGACGGCATAGTTCCAGATGTGATAATAAACCCTCATGCGATTCCTTCAAGAATGACTATTGGACAGTTTGTTGAGTCAATAGCTGGGAAGGTTGCAGCTTTAAGGGGAAAACCTGTTGATGGAACACCGTTTTCAAACGAAACGCCGCAGATGCTTAGAAAAGCCTTGATAAAGCTTGGCTTCAGCCACACCGGCAGGGAAGTGTTTTATAACGGTGTCACCGGTGAAAAGTTCGTAGCTGACGTTTTTGTAGGAGTGGTATACTACCAGAAGTTACACCACATGGTTGCAGACAAGATACATGCAAGGGCAAGGGGACAAGTGCAAATGTTAACGAGGCAGCCGACTGAAGGAAGGGCAAGGGGTGGCGGTTTAAGGTTTGGAGAGATGGAGCGTGACTGCCTTATCGGACACGGGGCAGCCATGCTTCTCCACGACAGGCTGCTTGAAGAGTCAGACAAGTACACTTTACATGTTTGTGAAAACTGCGGTTACATAGCCTATTACGACATGAAACAAAGGAAACATGTTTGCAAGTTATGCGAAGATAAAGCGAGAATTTCACCTGTCACGGTTTCCTATGCTTTTAAACTTCTTTTACAGGAATTGATGAGCCTGTGTATAGCGCCTAAGTTGAAGCTTAAGGAGAGAGCTTGACATGGCTTTAGAAGAAGTTGCCCACAAGGTTATTGACGAAATTCGTTTCGGGCTGATGCCGCCGCAGGAAATACGTAAAATTTCAGTTGTTGAAATACAAACGCCTGACACGTATGATGAGGACGGTGCTCCGATAACTGCTGGGCTTATGGATGGAAGATTAGGAACCCTTGAGCCTAGGCAGAGGTGCAAAACATGTGGAAACACAGCGATTCGCTGTCCAGGACACTTCGGCCACATTGAGCTTGCAGTTCCAATAATTCATATAGAATTTGCCAGAATAATCTACGATCTGTTAAGGGTGACCTGTAGAAACTGTGGAAAAATTTTGCTGTCAGAGGATTCAATTAAAAGGCTTCAAGCCAGAATTGAAAAAACAAATCAGCTTTTAGGCGCTGTTCCAGACGAGATTTTCAAAAGGATAATTCAAGAAATTAAAGCTAAAAACTGTCCCCACTGTAATGCTTCACAGTATAAGATAACATTTGAAAAACCAACGAAATTCAGCGAAGAAATTCCTGAAAGCGGTTCTCAAATTTTAACCCCAAGCATGGTTAGGGAAAGGCTTGAACGTATATCTAACGAAGACCTGGAACTTTTAGGCTTCGACTCTAAAACAGCACGTCCAGAATGGATGGTTCTGCAGGTTTTGCCGGTTCCCCCGGTTTATGTTCGGCCTTCAATAACCCTAGAGTCTGGCATACGTTCAGAAGACGACTTAACACATAAGCTTGTAGACATAATTCGAATTAATCAAAGGTTAAAGGAAAACATGGATGCTGGAGCTCCAACCCTAATAATTCAAGACTTGTCAGAGCTTCTCCAGTATCATGTTACAACATACTTTAACAATGAGGCTTCAGGAATACCTCCGGCAAGACACCGTTCAGGAAGAGCCTTAAAAACGCTTTCCCAGAGGCTTAAGGGTAAAGAAGGAAGATTCAGAAGTAACCTTTCCGGAAAGCGAGTTGACTTTTCAGCGCGTACAGTGATATCTCCAGACCCTAACCTTGACATCAGCGAGGTCGGCGTACCCATCGACGTTGCCATGAGGCTTTCAGTGCCTGAAAAAGTAACTCAATGGAACATTGAGGAGATGCGGATGCTTGTCATAAACGGACCGTCGAAATATCCTGGAGCTTTATACATCATACGGCCAGACGGCAAACGTATAAGACTTGAATTTGTGGCTGATAGAGAAAAAATCGCTGAAGCCCTTGAGCCCGGTTTCATTGTTGAAAGACACCTTAGAAACGGCGACATAGCAATTTTCAACAGGCAGCCCTCTCTACACAGAATGTCAATAATGGCTCACTACGTTCGGGTTCTTCCCTACAAAACTTTCAGGCTTCACTTATGTGTTTGTCCACCATACAACGCGGATTTTGATGGAGATGAAATGAACCTTCACATACCTCAAAGCGAGGAGGCACAAACAGAAGCACGCCTTTTAATGCAAGTTCAAGATCAAATACTTTCTCCAAGGTTTGGAGGTCCAATAATAGGAGCCATACGAGACTTTATAACAGCCGCATACATCTTCACAAGAAAAGCGAATCATCTTACAAAAGACGAGGTTTGCCGGCTGCTAATGGCATCAGGATACGAAGGGCCTCTGCCTGAACCGCAAATTAAAGAACCGCAGCCGTTGTGGAGTGGCAAACAAATCTTCAGCCTTTTCCTTCCAAAAGACTTAAACTATGTTTTGAAGGCAAACATTTGCCGCAGCTGCTCAAAGTGTTTAAATGAAAAGTGTCCCCACGACGCATATGTTGTTGTTAAAAACGGTGAACTTAAATGCGGCGTAATCGATAGACGTTCAATAGGAGCTGAACAGTCTGAAAGCCTTCTGCACAGAATAATAAAAGATTACGGTGCAGAGGCAGGACGCGAATTCATAAATAGAATTACACGGTTGCTGAAGCTTTTCCTAACAATGAGAGGCTTCACATATTCCTATGAAGAACTTGTCCTATCAATGCAAGCGGAAAACAAGATAAGAAAAAGCATGGAAAGAGTTGAGAAAAAAATAGGCGAACTCATACAAAACTACCGCAACGGAACATTGCAGAGGCTTCCCGGTCAAACTCTTGAAGACTCTTTTGAAATCTACGTGATGAACGAGTTGGCCACTGCAAGAGATGAAGCAGGCAAAATCGCTGAAGAAGACTTTGCCTTTGAAAATTCAGGCATAATTATGACGCGTACAGGCGCCAGAGGTTCAGCGCTTAACATTGGCCAAATGAGCGCATGTGTGGGACAGCAGGCAGTTCGTGGAAAACGCATAATGAGGGGATACGTAGGCCGCGCTTTACCACATTTCAAACACGGCGATCCAACGCCTAAAGCCAGAGGTTTCGTTTATTCTTCATATCAAAAGGGTTTAGATGCAATTGAATTCTTCTTCCACGCAATGGGAGGAAGAGAAGGCCTTGTTGACACTGCTGTTAGAACACAGCAAAGCGGCTACATGCAGAGACGGCTTATCAACGCGCTTGAACACTTACGCTTAGAATATGACGGAACCGTGCGAAACTCTACAGGAGACATTATACAGTTCAAGTATGGCGAGGACGGCGTTGACCCGGCGAAAAGCGATCATGGAAAGGCTGTAAATGTCAGCCGCTTAATTGAACAGTTAAGAATTGGAATGGAAAAGGGTGAGCCGGCGCCTCCAGAATACATCAAGGCGAAACTTAAAGAAGTTGAGCAGCAGCTGACGCCTCTGCTTATAAGCCAACTTAAACAATGCTTAACCGAAGAGAAATTAGGCAAGGAAGGCGTTGATAAAGCCGTAGAATTAACAGTGGAACATTATAAGCGGGCTTTAATGGAGCCAGGTGAGGCTGTAGGCATAATATCTGCTCAATCTATAGGAGAGCCTGGAACCCAAATGACTCTGAGAACGTTTCACTATGCAGGTGTAAGAGAGCAGAACGTTACTTTAGGTTTGCCGAGGCTTATAGAAATAGTGGATGCTAGAAGAGTGCCGTCGACGCCTATAATGGTTATCTACTTGGACGATAAACATCGGAAAAGCAGGGAGAACGCTGTTAAAATCGCAAGGAACATTGTTTACACTACGTTGGAGAACATTGCGCAGGCAGTTTATCAAGATCCAATGCGTGAAGAAATAGTTGTAGAGTTAAACCCAACCATGATGGAAGACAGAGGCGTCACTATTCAAGAGCTTAAGGATAAAGTGAAAATAGCAAACTGCACCGTGAAAATAGATGGAAACAGTATACATGTAAAACCGAAAAAAGCTGAAGCTCTTAAAAAACTTTTAGACAAGGTTTCCTCCTTTTACATTAAAGGAGTCCCAGGTATAAAACGTGTTTTAGTAACTGAGGAACATGGAGAATGGGTTATTAGAACTGACGGGTCGAACCTTCCGAAAATACTGGAGGTTTACGGTGTAGACACTGCGAGAACAACAACCAACAACATCCATGAAATATCCAAAACCCTTGGGATAGAGGCTGCAAGGAACGTGCTTATACAGGAGGCTAAACACGTTTTAGAGGAGCAGGGGTTAGACGTTGACATACGTCACGTCATGCTTGTGGCAGACATGATGACTTCAACCGGCGAGGTGCAGCAGATTGGAAGACACGGCGTGAGCGGTAAAAAGGCAAGCGTGTTAGCTAGAGCAGCGTTTGAAATCACTGTTCCAAACATTGTAGATGCTGCCATCAGAGGGGAAAGCGACCCTTTGGAAGGCGTAACCGAAAACGTTATAGTTGGTCAATCCATTCCAGTAGGCACAGGTCTCGTTGAACTGTTCATGTCCACGTCGGAACTTAAGAGGGAGAACGAGTGATAGACATAGACAAGGCAATTGCAACTGCGGTTAAAACTGGCAAGGTTCAATTCGGCTTAAACTTCGCCATGCAAAGTGCGAAAACAGGAAGGGCAAAAATGATAATTGTAGCCGCCAACTGTCCCAAAGAAATTTTTAAGGATATGGAGTATTACTGTAAACTTTCCAAGATTCCTTTAATAGTTTATAAGGGGTTATCAACTGATTTGGCCTTGGTTTGTGGAAAACCTTTTGTTGTTTCAGCGTTAACTATAAGAGAGCCTGGCGATTCAGAGATTCTTAAACTGGTTGAAGCTGGCGAAACGGAAACATCCAATGGAGGAAGCGGATGAACAGCGGCATAAAATTCACGAGCACTGAAATGAAGTATATAGCGCTTTTCGAAAGCATAAGCGGAGCAGTTGTTAAAGACTGCATAGTTGACGAGGATCAAGGTCGTGTAATCTTCGTTGTTAAGGAAGGCGACTTAGGCGCAGCCATCGGCAAAAGTGGGAGAAACATAAGGCTTTTAGAACGCATGACAGGCAAAAAACATGAAATAATCGAGTTTTCAGAGGATCCGGTTCACTTTATCAAGAATGCTTTAAAACCCGCGTCAGTTCAAGAAGTTAGGATAACTGAAAGACAGGATGGAAAAACCATGGCTGTTGTCACCGTGCATCCAAGGGATAAAGGAGTAGCCATAGGAAAAAACGGGAGAAACGCTGAACGCTTACGTCTTTTGGTAAAACGATATTTCCAGATACAGAACGTTAGCATTGTATAGCATCCGCTTTAAAGGCTGATGGGATGAAGGCAAAGCATGCCTTAATTTTTTGTATTTTTTGTCTAGTTCTCACTGCGATTAAGGCTGTTTACGCTGAAGAAGGTTATTTTCGAAACCAGTTTTTGGGCAGCCCGCTTTTAGTCCTTTCCGTAATAATGGTGATAGACATTATTGCCTTCATATACCGTAAAATAAGAAAATAAGAGTTTTCAGGCATATAGCCAGTTTAAAGCCTTTCAGCCAAAATGACAGACCGCGCAGCGGAGCCTTTACCGTCATTTGGATAGTAGCGCGTCTATAAGTGCTTTTTGATCCACTTCTGCGCGTGTTCTCCAGTCTAAATACAGCTGCCCATTTTCATCCTGTGTCAGGTATCCATAACGTATGTAACGGTCTATGTTTAAACTTACCTTCCACCCTGGCAGCTTCTCATGCAGTAATTCTTCCACCTCTTTGCGTGGTGCTTTCCCCTTTTTTGATATTATGTATGCTATTGTTATGGCTAGTCCTGCCAAATCGTCTATTCTCCATCCAATCATTTTAGCCTCTTTCGGCGTAAGCTCACCGCTCAGGGTTATGTAGAACCTCGCCTTGTCCAATTCTTCCAGTGTTGGCTTTTCAGAAGGCCTTTCCTCTTCGAAAACTGTTTTAACTTTCAGGTCAAGAGCTTTCAAGTATTCGTCTAAAATGCTTAGAACCTTAGGATAGTCAGCGCCTAAAGCTTTGCGAAGCTCCCAGCCTTTGACTCCTGGGTTTTTATGTCTTCTGAAGAAAAGCATGTGAACTGCACGTTTCATTTTGCTTGCATAGTAGGCTTTCCTTTTGGTTTTAGACGTGTTCTCCCTTCCTCCATTTCTTCCAGTCTTCAGGAGTTATGGCTATTGGAATAGAAACTGACTGTTTTTTAGCTATCTTTTTCCGCTGCTTTTCAAAAGGTTTAATGTAGATTTCCATTTCCAAAGGATGGACTTCAAGGGTTGCATAGCCGTATGTTACAAGAAAGCTTGTCATAAAAGCTCTGCGAATTGTTTCTTCGTAGGTTTCTGCGCCTATAAAATCCCAGTATCGTATTCTGCCCTTTTCACTTTTTTCTGCAGCCATTTTTTTAAGTTCGTTCCAGAAAGTTTCCATCTGTTCGGTAAAGGTTTTGTCTCCTAGAATTTTCAGATTTACAAGTTCTTCCCAAGTGGCAACTTCGCCTTTCATCTCAGGCGCTGGAATTAGCTTCCACCGATCTTTTAAAGGTTGAAGGCTTTCCCAATATTTGACGGCTTCTTTTAGGCTGTTGGGTGAAACTTGTTCCAACTCAACTATTAGGCGCCAAGCTTCGAGAAAAGCTTTCACTATTTCCTCTTTTTCTAAACGTTTTATTTTCTCTTCGAGAAGGAAGGGATCTGTGTAGAGGGATGTTGAGCGGTGTTTAACCCATTCGCTTTGAAGCCTTATAACAGATGCTAACCGGTTTATTGTTTCAGCGTCTAGGCATAGGTCTTCAGGCTGCCTCCAACCTGGGAAAAACTCTCTGACAACGCTTAATATTTCCTCTACATCTATAAGGAAAGGGTCTAGTGAACGTTCTTCAACATTCTTGCACATTTCAATTATGCTGTGAAGCTTCTCTCTTCCAATCTTGACGTGTTCCTTTTTTAACTGCATTAGGCAACCTCTTTGATTACAGATTTTCCTTCAACATTCTGAACAGTGATAATGTTGGCTTCTTGATTGGCGAATGTTACTTGGCTTGGAGTTATCACAATATATTGCGCGTCGGCATTTTTAACAGTCCAGATAAGCATGTTAGCGATTAATTCACGGTTTTTAGGGTCCATGTGGATGTCAAATTCGTCTACAGCACGGAATGGCGAACGCACATGCTGCTGCAAAGCCAGCAGAAAACTCATAGTTGCTGTTGTCCTTTCACCTCCGCTTTGAGTGTAAGCGTTTAACGGGACAGGTTTTCCGCCCTTGAAGCCTACGAGGATTTCCAGTCCAGCAGCCTCAATGTCATGCTCGTTTGAAATCCTAACTTCGCCCACAGCCTGAGACTGGGCTAGAATTCTCTGATACTCCAGGTTAACCCTGTCTATGAAGCTTTGGATTACTGTTCGCCAAGCTTTCATTCGCGTTTTAACTTCTTCCAAAGCTTTTTCACGGTTTTCAGCTGCAAGCCGTGCTTTTTCCATAAGTTCTAGGTAGAGTTTTGAATAAGATTCGTACATGCGTTCCACGTCTTCTGAAACGCTGGCTAAAGCTGCCAGATGCCCGTCTGTAACGCGGATTTCGTCGAGGATTTCGCCGATGCTTTTAAAAACAGCTATTCTAGGTCCAGTTTCCTCTGCCTTTTTAAAGGCAGTTTCCAGCTGGATCCTCATTTTTTCATTTTCCTCTTCTAACTTCTGAATGTTTGCCTCTGCGTTTTCTATTCGATATTTAATCAGTGCAAGCCTTACATTTGCGTCAACTGCTTGACTTTCAACTTTTTCAATTTGTTCTTCAAGCATCCCCTTTTCTAACCACTTCATTTTTAACTCTTCATTCAGCTTGGAAACTTTCTCGGTTGAACCTTTGATAATCTCTCTTAGGTTTTCAACTTTTAAAAGTGTGAAACGTTTTTTGCTGCTGCTCAGTTCACCTTCTAAAAGAGCTGCTTCAGCCGACAATTGTTCGCAAAGTGAAATTGCCGCCTGACTTCCTGCTTTTTCACGTTCAAGCTCTATCAAATCGTCAAGACTTTTCCTCCATTCAGCCTTTAACCTTCCAAGCTGACCTCTTAAAGTTTGAAGTTGTTCTTCAACTGTTTTTGCCTCTTCTCCAACCTGCCTCAACAGGATAAACTCTTTTTCACGGTTTGCCTCTAATTCTTTCAAGCTGCTTTCTCGACGGGTAACTTCTGCCCAGGCAAGCTCCCGCTCTAGAAAACGTCTTTTAGCTATCAACTGCCTCTTTTCCTGAAGTCTAGTGTACTGCTCTCTCCAGTAGTTCAGCGTCTGCTCCGCTGACTCCAAAAGCTTGTTTAATGATTCTTCCTGACTTAGCATACGCGTTAGTTTTTTCTGAGCTTCAAGCACGTTTTCACGGTATGCTTCAAGTCCAACCGCAGCCTCAAACATCCGCAGTTTTTCCTGTGGAGAAAGCACATTGAACTGTTCAACCATATTCTGGTGCATAACAATCAACATGTTATCCGGGTCAACACCAATTTTTGATAAAAGCCTCTCTACATCCTGCTTTGTAGCAGCACGATTTTCAAGTTCAAACCAGTACTTGCCATCCCGTCTTAAAATCCTTGTCAGAAAAATCTGATCCTTATTAAACTTTGGAACTGGACGTTTTCCGCCTCGTTTTGAGTTGTCCAGTATAATCGTGACACGGGCTTGATCCTTCCCCCAGCGGATCAAATCGCTAAGCTTTCTAGAACGTTCAGTATAAGACTGTCCAAAGGCTACAGAAATTGCCAACAATAAAGAAGACTTTCCTGCACCGTTAGGGCCGCAGATCACGTTTACACCTGGTTTAAACGGCACCCTGGCATACTCGTAACTCATAAAGTTTTCGAGGATAACTTCCTGAATCAGCATTGGCTACCTTTGCCTCAAACTTTCAATATGCAGTATTAAATGAAGTTAAAAGCTCTTATTAAAACAATTAGGCAACAAACCGCTAAAACCTATCCCTATTTTAACTGATTTCGGAGTTAAAGTCTTTGCCTTCGCAATGTTTTTCAGAAACTTGCTGAAAGTTATCGAAATTTTCACATTAAACAATTACTTGAAAAAGGTTTTCAATTGTATGGGGAGGCAGGCAGCCGCAGCCTATGTAGCAATTCAAGCTTGCAAAGGCTTCAAAACTGTTTTCATCCACAATGTAAGCGTATAAGGTTAAAGTTGATCCTAAACTTATTAAGCTTGCGTGTGCAAATCCAAAATCGGGGTTGAATCATGGTTGTAGCTGGCAAAGTTTTTAGGCTTATGGAAAGGCTTTCCTTAGATGAAATTGCCTCCAAGCTCGGCGGCTACCGCCTTGAGGAGCCATATGAAGAAGGCGACTATAAGTTTACGCTTGTAACCGAGGTTACAAGTCTACTGCCCAAACCTGACAGAAACATGGTTAGAGGAGTCTACTCCCACGATTATGTAATTCACGTTTTTCACAGGGGTAAGGTGGCTCCTTTTCCCCGAACCGTTGAAGCAGTGTTCAGTTTTTCCCAGCTGGAAGACGTGACGTTTCTAACAGTCGTTGAGAAGAAGCGTCTAGCCAACTTTATAGCCAATAAGCTCAGCGAAATCCAATTCAACCGAATTGGAGGCATAGTTGAAGCGCGTATCCCGCCGGAAACTTTACGCGAATTTCATCTAAAAAATCCAGAAGACACCAAAATTACTTTCTTTGATAATGTTGATATTCCGAACGTGAATAAACTTTCGCTTTATGGGCCTGACTTGGTGTACGCTACGATTTTCGATGAGTACTGTAAGCATGGCGACCTATGGTACGTTGTTGCTAGAGCTAAAGAATACGGTTATGTTGTGGGCATAACCCGGGATGCTTCAGTGACAATTTTCAACCTAACAGATAAAGAGAAATACCTTGAATACGTGGCTAAGGAAGTTTACCCACTAATCTTAAAGTCACTTTAACTCGCGAATACTCACCGGAACATAAAACTGATCATGCTTACAGAGGGTTTGAGCCAAATGCCCGTTATCAAGCTGGTTGCGTTGGATAATGTGGCTTGCCACTTGCACATCAGCAAGCACAGAGATCGTGCGCTATAAATGTGGCAAAAAGAACATTACCTGAACGAAATTACGCGAAACTCGGCGAAGCCGTGTTAAGTCGTCTGTTTCTTCTTTTATCTCGTTTCAATGTTTTTCGTGAGCGGTGAGCCGCAGATCCAGCAAAAATTAAGGTTAGAAGGCATATGAAAACCGCATTTTAGGCAACGGGTTAATGGTTGCGGATACAGAGAGCACCCGCATTGTCCACAAAACTTGTTTTCAACGAGGTTTTTGCCGCCGCATTTTAGGCATATAACAACCTGTTTGACGGGTTTTCCAAGCGGTCTTAAAGCCTGAAACAAGTACTGTGCCATGGTTAAGCCTAAAGCTAATCCTAAACCAGCTGAAAAGGCTTCAGCAACAATTGATTTTGCCAAATTAGTCACAGTACAGTCTTTAGTCTTGCGCAAGAAAAACTTTGCTATGTTTCAGCCGTTTTTCATTTTAAACTTTTTAGCATAAGGTTTGCCAGGCTCTTCGCCTTATTTATCATTTCAGCTCTTTCAGAACAGCGTCGTCCTTCTCAATTCTTCCAACTTTAGTTTAGATGTCTTGAACACGGGATTTGCGTGTTTGAGAATACTTTACTAAGTTTTATATTCAAGCCAAATCATTATTAGGGTGGGATGATTGTTTGGAAGCATATGTTCTCGTAAACACTGAGCCAGGTATGATATGGGAGGTTGCGGAGGCTGCGCTTAGAATTGAAGGAGTTAAGTTGGCTCACGCTGTAACTGGACAGTTTGATGTTGTTGTTTATGTTGAGTTTGCCAAGGTTGAGGAACTTGGCAAAATAATTGAAAAGGTTCAGCAAACTAGAGGTGTGCGCCGAACACAAACATTGATAGCTATTCCGCAGCCGATCAGAAAGTAGCTGTCACCTCATAGTATGCCAATCCATCCGCCGATGACTTCTCCAAAATAGGCAAGAAAAGTGAAGATTATGAGTCTAGGTGTGAAGCTTAGGATTAGAAATGTTTTAAGGCTGGTTTTCAGCAACCCACATATTAGTGCGAGAAACTCTACTGGCAGAAATGGAACCAGCCCGAAGAACACGTAAATAATCCAACCCCAATTGTTCCATAAAGCTGCAACTTCCTCAAATTTTTCCTTTCCCACTTTTCTGACAACGTATGATCTTCCTATGTGATAAGCCAAATAATAGTTTATGGTCATACCTATTGTGAATCCAACAGTTGCAGAAATCACGAGGAATATTGGATGGCATCCTAAAGATGCTGCGGCAACAACTAAGGCTGGGCTGCCTAATGGAACTACCGTTCCAGCAAGTATGGTTGCAAAGAAAATGCCTAAAATTCCATAATCCCTTGTAAACGCCCTTAAATCTGAAATTATTCGGAAATTGTCTACATCTATTTTTTGAAGAATAACTATGCCGGTTAATCCCACTGCGATAAAAACCAGCCCAATAATAATTGAAGACTTAACCCATGGAGTTCTAAAAACATCAGAAAATTGTTTCTCCGCCTCTCTTTCCACTTTTCTTTCCCTCCTTCAACCTTTCTCGTTTCTTAGACTAGGCTTGCCGTTTCAAACAGTATTTTCAACTCTTAACACGTCAACAGTTTAAAGCCATTTCTACATATTGCCCATACTGTTTCATAGGTTCTTAGTTTTGACAACGTCTACATGAAACGTCCATAAAACATGTTGAAACATCAGGAAACTTAAATACTTGTTTATTAACTATGGATTTCTCTTAAGCGTTAAGGAGAGGTTAGATTTGAAGGGGAAACCCGTCGCGTCAATAGTTTCTGCAGGTTTATCTAAGTTTGGAAAGCTTGAAGGCTTGTATGCTCGTGAAATCTTTGCGCAAGCAGCCAAAGAAGCTTATGAAAGATGTCCAAACCTTAATCCTAAAAAGGACATAAAAGCCCTTTTCATTGGACACATGGGTGAATCATATGAGCATCAGGGGCATACTGGTGCAACTGCAGCTGACTGGGCTGGGCTGCTGCCTGTACAGGCAACAAGAACAGAGGCAGCATGCAGCTCTTCAGGAGTGGCTATAAGAGCTGCAATTTACGCAGTGGCTTCAGGTTTATGCGATGTAGTAATGGTTGGAGGCGTTGAAAAAATGACCCATAGGAGCACTCCGGAAGTCACAGAGTTTTTAGCTATGGCCTCAGATTATCCATGTGAACAGTGGAATGGCTTAACTTTCCCAGGGTTGTATGCGCTTATGGCGACTGCACACATGCACAAATACGGCACAACAGAAGCCCATCTAGCTCACATTGCAGTAAAAAACCATTTCAACGGAAGCCTAAACCCGAAGGCGCATATGCAAAAGGAAATAACTCTTGAACAAGCTCTTTCTTCAAGGGTTATAGCTTGGCCGCTGAAACTTTACGACTGCTCACTTATAACTGACGGAGGAAGCTGCATAATACTCACCAAACCTGAACTGGCCAAGAAATATACAGACACACCTGTTCACATAATTGGAAGTGGACAAGCATGCGATACAATAGGCGTTTATGAAAGAGAAGACTTTACATCCCTTAAAGCCGCAAAACTAGCCGCAAAACAAGCCTATGAAATGGCTGACTTGAAACCTGAAAAAATAGACGTAGCGGAAGTCCACGATTGTTTCACAATAGCTGAAATAATAGCATATGAAGATTTAGGCTTCTGCAAACCCGGCGAGGGCGGAGCCTTAGCTGAAAAGGGTGAAACAACCCTTAAAGGCAGAATACCTGTGAACACAAGTGGAGGCTTAAAAGCGAAAGGCCACCCTGTGGGTGCTACGGGAACAGCTCAAGCATACGAGGTATACTTACAACTTACTGGGCAAGCTGGAAAACGACAGGTGCCTGACGCAGAAATAGGCTTGACCCATAATGTCGGCGGTGCAGGAGTCACCGCTGCTGTTCACATTTACAAGAGGGGTTGAAACATGAGTGGACAGCTTCAACCTTTTACGATTGAACAGTTCTATAGAAACATAAACGAGAAAAGGTTGATTGGAGGAAAATGCAGAAAATGCGGAAAAGTACATTTGCCTCCGCGGCCGCTCTGTGATAATTGTCTTTCAACAGAATTTGAATGGGTTGAGCTTCCGAGAAAGGGTCAACTATTAACGTACACGGTGATTCACGTTGCACCAACACAGTTTCAAAGCGTGGCGCCATACGCAGTTGGCATAGTCCAGCTTGAACAAGGTGTAAAAATTCCAGGAATGATTAAAGGGATAACTCCAGACAAGATAAAAGTTGGAATGTTCCTTCAAATGGAGTTTGAGGAAACCGTGACAACTCAAGAGTGGCCCCAGTGGTCCAGATACTACTTCAAACCTATCTAGATTCCACAAAGCTTAACATTTTTGACCCGTTTGTGTTTTCTTTGAAGTTTGCTACGGCTAACATGTGAAAATGTAGTGCTATCATTTACTTGTGGTTAGCAAGTTTCTAAGCTTTACGACTTGGCTTAACAAAGCTTCCAAGCCATTTGTCTGTCTCGATTTAATCTAATAGTTCACGTTTCCTGTCTTATCATAAGTTTCTTTTAAAGTTAAAGTTATAAAGAAAGTTGCGGCAACTAGCAGGCTGCTGAAGTAGAAACATGATTTTACGTTGTTAGTAGCCATGTTTATGAATGTTAATGCTATTGGCCCCACAATGGCCCCGGCATCAAGGAATGTACGGTAAACACCTAGACTTGCACCCCTAGCATTTGCTGGTGCAATATCTGAAACCAAAACGGTTAAGTTGATTAACTCTATGCCTGAAGCTGACCCTTCCAGAAACGATATTGGTATGAAGAATTCTAGTCTATCTGTAAAAGCATAAGAGAGAACTGCAATCGAATCCAAGGCAAAGCCGATCAATAGCATGCGTTTGCTCCCTGTTTTCCTTGTTATCATTCCAGAGATTAAGGTTGCAAATATTTGTCCAAGCGACGATACTCCCACTACAAGGCCGATCCAAACTTCTGATATTCCAAAACCGTCTAGATAAATTGGAAGGATTGTTGCTTTGATACCCTGCAGCAGAAGCAGTCTCACAAAGGCTCCGATGCTTACAACGATTAGTCCCCAATTTTTGAAAAGATTAACCGCTGTTTTTAAACTGAAATGAGTATGCTCATGTCCCTTCCTTACTTCTCCCTCAATTTTTAACCCTTTATACAATGAAGTTATGACGAGCCCAACAGCTAGTATGACGACGCTTAAGTAGAATATCTGTTTTATGCCAAAGAATTCTGCAAGCGTACCGCCTATAGGCGCGCCGATGAAGCTTCCAACAAGTTCTACGCTTTGAAACGTTCCTGTAGATTTTCCCCTGAAACTTGGAGGAAAAAGATCAAAGAGTAGACTGTAAGTTGCAGTTAAGAAGAGGGCTGTCCCTGCTCCCCAAACCGCCCTTCCTAACATAAGCAAAGCAATGTTAGGAGCTAAACTAAGGACAAGTCCGCCGGCAAAACTGAGAAACATTCCTAAGATTATTGGTTTTCTCCGCCCGATTCTGTCTGCAATCAGTCCGCCGGGCAGTTCGATGCAGATTCTCGCGATGAAAAAGCTTGAAACAACTAACCCAACCGTTTCGTCTGAAGCGTGCAGTTCACGCGCTGCATAAAGAGGTAACATTGGAAGCACAATTGAATATGGAAGAAGAGTGCAAAAAGCAGCTAAACAAATTATAATGAATATCCTTGGATACGGCATACAAACTTTTGAATTATTGTTCGTATATAAAAGTTAACTTTTCATCGATATTTATGTCAACTACATGCGTGAAGTATTCGTTTTATGAAGACTCTCGTAACGTAATGAATTTTCTACTGGACGCTTACCTATCAGAATAATCGGTTTCGCAGGCAAATATTAAACAGCTTGAGTTGTATGCTGGTTTAGGCTTGAATTTCAAAGTTCTCCAAAGAATTCGGTCTTTGATATTTTTCTATAAGAGCAGGCAGGTCTGCTATTGAGTTTATCAAGTAGTTTGCCTCTGCGCTTATAAGTTCTTTTTCTGTTGAAACGCCTGTTGTTAAGCCTACCGCTAAGATTTTCAGTTCTTTTGCACATTTTATATCGGCAACACTGTCTCCGACAACTAAAGCCTCTTTCGCAGTTACTTTTAGAGCTTTCAGCGTCGTTTTAAGATGTTCCACGTTTGGTTTAACATTTTTGACTTTGTCTCTTGAAGTTACCGCGTCAAAGAACTCGCCTATCCCGAACCTTTTGAGAATGTAGTTTACTGATTTTTCGCTGTTAACTGTGCATATGCCCATTTTTAATCCCATGTCCTTTAAGGTTTTAAGAGTCTCCGTCACTCCAGGCAATAAGCTTGTGGTTTTAGCTGCTTCCAACTCGAATTTTTCAGCTATCGCTAAAGCTTTCCCACGTAGCCATTCTATTTCTCTCTCCATTCTGCCATTGTTCTTCAGGAAAATCTCAGTTTTCTTTAACATTTCAAACAAGCCTTCGTTGAGGGACAGTACAGATGCAGGGATCCCCTGCGTTATTAGGAAACTTCTAACCTCTGCTCTGACAGATCTGAAGTCTATGTTGAATTTTACAATGGTTCCGTCAAGATCAAAGATAACGGCCTTAATCATTTAGCATGCCTTCATTTGCTTGAATTTGTAGCCTACGTTTCGTTAAAGATAAACTTTACCAAGCTGTTTCTAAAAGATGCTTAATGTGTGGTGGTTGATGATGGAAGTGTTTGAAGCAGTTCAGAAAAGGCGGTCGGTTCGAGCGT
>JAWBOH010000024.1:0-26869 GCA_038826715.1 Bathyarchaeia archaeon
TAATCCCGTTGATAAGCACGTTGGCAAAATCAAACTGTGTGAATGTAAGCCAGGGAGTGTAAAAAACTCCTATCACGGAGAAAAAAAGGATAAACATAGGAATCAAAATGTTGAAAAGCACTGGAAAATAGAGAACCCAACCGATGAAGGCAGCTGAACTTGAAAGCCTAAACTCTATGAAAACAGAAAAAAGAGCAGAGGCAGTGGCGGCAAGTCCCAGATAAACCAAAATCCACGCATCTGCATTAAAAAGGGGCATATATCCTTCTAAGGAAGGCAGACAAAGTCCAAAACTGGATATCCAGGCATAAATCATAAAGCCTACAACAAGTAGGACGATTATGAATCCATATTTTCTAGAAGGCATACGCATCCACATAAAAATGATTAGAAGCGTATAAATAGGTTCCTTTAAGGCGAAAGACTGCAGGCGTCTACATTTCATGTTTTCTGGAAAGTATCACTTGAACCTTTCAAGCCGGCTCGTTTCCGTTTGTATATCCAGCCAGTTTTTGACCGTCGCAAAGTGAAACTCGTCAAGTCTATTCTCAACGTTTCGCAACCTTAAACTTGCAGCGTGAATAATTTGAAGGCGATGTTCATCCACAGTAGATCGCAGGCTTTGCCAGCTATCTTCAATGATGAAAACGTACTTCAAGAGACACTAAATCCTTGCAGTTTTTTTAAAGCCCATTTAAATTTTTTTCTCAAATTTTTAGGGTACAGTTTTTCCAAGTTGAAGTCAACCTTTGCAGCCCATTGAACATATACCCTGGGGTCAATGTAAGATTTAAGAGAAGTTCCCAAATTCCACTCTTTTGTTTCCTTTATTAAAGCTATTTCAAGCTTCGTCTTTTCAATTCGGGTTAAAATCTGCTTTGCATCCTTGCCTTTTGCTTGTTTTTCTGCTAATTGACGCATCAGCTCTTTAAGGCGGATTTCCTTTTTCGCTAACCTTTCGTCTAAGTTTGCCGGAATTTTCCTTTTGTGATTAGCTATTTTTGCACCTTCAAGGTTCGCCATTTTGGCGTGAAAATGTTTGAAATGTTCAGCATCTTCCTTTTTCACATCACATCTGTCCAGATACTTCCTAACAGCTTCTGTTGTTCTCCACGTTCTAAAGACCTTGGCAGTTAACCCCTTCATTTTCTCAGATAAGAATGCAGAGACTTTTTTTGAGTTTATTCCTTCAAAAAGGTGCTCCCTGCAGGTTTCAGCGAAATGCTCAATGTTTCTTATAACCGTGCAAGGAGCTTTCACAGATTTTTCCCATCGCACAGAGTCCTTTCCCAAAAAATTAAAATGTAACGTGTCGCCTTCTACGCGGATATGTTCAGGCCTTAAGGTTATGGCACCTACAGTGTCGGCTTCCCCAGGGTCTTTTTCGTCGCCCACCCTCATGTTTAAGGCCAGAATCAGCCAGCAAACCGTAGACACTTTCCGCCTTTCCTCATCTTCAGCTTCCAGATTTTTAATTATGTGATCTTCAATTTTTGGATATACATCTCTAAGCTTTTCAGCTTTCCTAAACTTTTCATATTCCCGTTTCTGTTTCATGAAGGCAGAGTCGGAAAACCAGACATACTTAATTTTGCCGGTTAGTTTGTCCTGCCACTTTGCAATGTACAGTCTATTCGGCTCCCAAACAATATCCTTCCAGTTTCCAGGCGGTTTAGGCGCGTCTGGCGAGAGGTTCAATATTATGTCTTCTTCCCTTGGCCCTTCTTTCCACCTGCCTCTCTTCGGATGGTTTCCTCTCCCCATGAAAAGGCATGAAGGCTCAACTGTCCAATTCGCGATTTCTATACGCTTTCCATCAACCAGAGCATAGCCAAACCTCTTTTTCAACGCTTCTCTTTGAGCCTTTCTCTGTTTTGCAAGCCTTTTCTTCTCTTTTTTAGTCAAACTCTGTCTCCAAAGTTTATCCTGGTCCAAAAAAGCTGAAACTTCTGAAAAATCAATCTGCGAACCCTTAAAAGTTTGGAAGTTAAAGTCGTTTAACTCTATTTCCTTACAATTTTCCATGCGAAAGGGTTCTGAAAAATCTAAACTCTGATTTTCCCCCTGCAACTGCTGCAGAAAATCTTGTATAAAGTTGATGTAGAAAACTTTGTCAGGCGGCGATGCGGACTGCAACTTTTTCACGAAAGCCACAGCCATCTGTTCAGTTTTTGGACTGAGCTTTACCTGTTTCCCGTTGATTTTTACAGATAACCCTCTATAATCATATGAAGGAACATAAACGCCGTTATGCCACAAACTTTTCAACTCATGCCTTACCGTAGCACATCCCACGTTTAGCTGAAACCTTTCATTTCAACCTTTCAGTTGCTTAAAAATCTTCACCACGTTTATATCCAGTTCTCTTCTGTTTCAACTTTCCATAAAGCTGCTCCACCCTTTCACGGCTCACATATGCCTTATGCGGCCTGAAACCTCCAGAAAACCCCCAGGGAATATGCAGCAACTCGTGGATTAAGGTTTTATCCTTTTCCTCTTCAGACAGCCTATCATAACGTTCAGAAATAACCTCTATGATGTACGAGGGCGGAAGATTAAGAGTTACCTGCCAAATTTTCCCCAAACCATGAATTCGCGCAATCGTACGCTTGGATTTAGAACCTTCACTTCTGACACAAAAAACAAACTGAGGCACTATATGAAACAAGTCTAAAGCTTCAAGAATTTCGTCAATCCGCCTCTTCACGTCAACGGCCTTAACATACCTTAACCGCATAGACATCGCTTAATCATCCTCACACCTTCCGAAATAACTCTTGCCTCAAAAACATATCTCAAAAATCGGAGAAAAGGTTCGGTGCCTTTCTTCTGCTCCTTGTTTTAGTTTTTAGGCAGTTTTCATTTCAATCACCGTAAGGTTTAATGTATATTTGCTGTTAAAGATTTTGACGCGTGTTAATGATTCTGTTGCGGATGGATTTATTTCCGTCCTGAAGGAGGGTAGCGTAGCATTTATAGTAAGGGGCTAGAGGTTTTTAGAGAGTTTTATAATAATCAGGGTTCTAGAGATTTTCTTGATCGTGTTGAGCTTGATTTTATTTTGCCTAGGCGCGAGAGGAAGTGGGTGGCTGCAAAAACCCTTAATGGCTTTGCTGGGTGGCTCCGCGATTGAGGCTACGCGCTTAAAACTGTAAGGGTTTACGTTGGAGCGGTTCAAAGCCTAGCAAAATATTATGACATACCCATAACCCTGCGCTATGTGTGTCTTCCGCCAGCAACTCCAGTCAACCGAAAGCATCCGTGGGCACTAGCTGAAATAGGCGATTTCTTAACTGCCATGGACAGACCAATGTATAGGAGTATTGCTGCTTCGATTCTTCAAAACGGATTAAGCATTTCTGGCCTTCTAGCATTAAATTGCGGCAACATTGAAGATGAGCTGGAGAAAGGCATAACACCGATGTGTCTGGACTTAACAAGGAAGAAGACCGGCATACAATTCTTACGTTCCTTGGCGGCTGGGCCATTAGGCTGATTAGGCAGCATTTGGCAAACAGAAAACTGGAAGGCACCTTGCCAATTTATAACACATCCACAAGAGCCGTTCGCGCCTATCTCTGCAAAGCGGCCCGTAAAATCGCAGGTGCGTTTAAGGGAAGAAACCCACAAAGCCCCGCTTAACAACTGTGCCAAAATTTCCCTCCACAAGCAAAGCATAAGCCACAAGCTGGTACTTATGGTCCATGTAGGCTTTTCCTCTATCAGAGTTCATGTTCTTGTACTCAACTGAAACATACTCACCCTTCGCTGTCCTTATTATGCAGTCCACTACGCCTTGAAGCTGAAGCCGTTTCGAAACAAGTGGAACGAAGAGAAGCTTATCAGCGCCAACAAATTCGGATGAATAGTAAACAGCATCTTTTCGCCTTAGTTCTTTACGCACATATTCCATATGTAGTTCTTGGCTTTCCTCTTGCTGAGAGCCAAAACGGGTTGAGCATGCAAAACCCTGTCAAAATACACAAGTCTCGGACAATAAACATAATGCTTAACATCAGTAACGGAAACCAGAGGTTCAGCAATATCTGAGATGGGTAAATTCTGCTGTTTTCCAGTCTTGCTCATTACCTGCCCTTTCCCAGCTTTTCTATGCTTTCAATTATCTTCGCATAAGTTTCAACGCTACATCTCCAACCAGCAAAAATCATATCGTTTATCGCTTGTCTCGTCGTTTCCTTTGTAATGAGTCCCTGAGAAAACGCCTTAACCAAAATGTCGGGGGTTCCAGCGTAGGCTATCCCATATATTTTTGCTGTTTTCCTCGCAACCTCATCGTCGATTATGGCTATTCCGTCGCGTTCCTTCGCTATGGCTAAGACTTCAGCGTCAGTCACATGAAGCCCCCTTGTTTGTAAAAAAGTTTCTAGGAGACTTTTGTCTTTAGGTTTTACAACTTTGAAAACGTCTTTTTGAAATAACCTTTCTAAAACCATGGCGTCCGCAACGCCCTTGCGCTTGCCTTCATCCACAACCTCACGTTTAACACTTGGAGAAGTTAATTTCTCCTCTTTTAACTCTTCAAAAATTCTGCTTAACCCGATCTTCGTTATGTAAATTAACGGAGTGGAATTGAACACAAGCGGCTTCATTTCTACTTTGCCGCCGCAGATGCTTCCTTAAACTCCTTATCAATTTCCTGAGGCGAATATCTAACCCATTCGATGTTGCGCTGCTTTACTAGGTCGGCGAACTCCCAAAGCGAAAGCTTGGCCATTTCCGCAGCCTTAGCAAAGGTCACCTTCCCATCCCGTAGCAGCTTAAGGGCTGTTTGCTTACGCCACTCGCCAATACCCAACTCAAGAAGAGTCCTAACAACAGTGGCCCTATCCAAACCCTCCCGCTTAACCACCTCTTGAATTTCCCTTTCCATTTTCTCTGGAATTCTTACAGCTAAAGGCTTAAGGGTCAACTTCGTCACCGTAAACAAAAGATATCAAACGCATACATAAGAGTTGTGCATTTCAGAAATAAGCCACCTTCTCTTTCTCTTCCTTTAATTCGTACTTTTTAGGTTTACCAACTTCCCGTCTTCCCTTAAAACAAGTGTTGCAGAGGGGATAAAGCTGAACATTTTCAACCAAATCCTTAATCAGATTCTTTAAGTCCACAATAAGGCTGTTTAATTCGTCGTGGCGCAGAATGCCAATGAATGCGCTGTATTGGATACGTTGCAATCCATAATCCTTCAGCGTTTCAGCAATTAAAGCCCGCAAATTATCATTCGTAATGTCATAAATCACCAAGTAACGCATTTCGTTTCACCAGCCCAAAGCAAATGGCGCATAATCAGCCTCACGCAAAAGAAAACGTGCAACACGCCGTGCCTGATGGTGAATAAAGCCTTTGATGGAGCTCTTTTGCCCGTCAAACATAACCTCTGTATCCAAACGTTCCTGAAAACTCGTAAGCAAAGTTTTAATTGCCTCTTTGCTTAAAACTCTGCCCTCTTCAAAAGCCTCAGCAACAACAATCTCATCAGGCTTAATTACATTCTTTGTTATTAAGCCAATAAGAGTTCTATCCACAACCTGTTGCCGAAACTCCTCCATCAAATCCAGAACAAGCGAAGGCTTACCAGGCCTATCAGCGTGCAGATAACCCGCATAAAAGTCTAAGCCAGCATAGCTTATAGCCTTCCAAACTTCTGGAAAAAGGATTGTTTGATAGCCAAAATTTAACATGGCGTTAAAGGAGTCGCGGGCGCCTCTTGTTTCGCGTCCAGTAAAGCCCAACTCGGCTGGAAGGATTTGGCGTAGGGCTTCCCAATAGAAACGTGCAGCCTCAGTACGTCGCGACCTTCCTCAGAAACCTCAAATGGATAGACGTTGACTTTGAAAGACAAACCATAGCATAACAGCCGAGAAAGGAAGCAACCCACGCATATTCCGCATGTCCAACACGCTGATGGCAAGGCTTAACAAGCTTCCAAAAGAAGGCGACTATATATTTTACCATTACAGAAAGCTTAACAACCTGCGGAGAAGCTTTGACAGGTATCGCAGGCGCGCAGCCTTCAAGCTTGGAAACCCAAGGTTATTGCAAATAACCTTCCACATGCTTCGCCACTGGAAAGCCACCATGGAATACGCCAAAACAAAAAGACATTCTCCGCACAATGCAGGTGTTAGGTCACAAAAACATCAAGAACACACTGAGATACACGCAGCTTGTCCAAAACCTAAACGAAGACGACTACATATGCAGAGTGGCCAAAACACCAAGCGCAATACAAGAACTCATAGAAGCGGGGTTTGAATACGTGTGCCAAAAAAACGATTTAACCTTCTTCCGAAAAAGAAAGTGAACTGTCGCGGGTCCATCCAAAGTGTCGCGAATCTGTGCCAAAAGTCCATGGAAGTGCCGAGGGCCGGGTTTGAACCGGCGACAACCCGGTCTTCAGCCGGGCGCTCTCCCAGGCTGAGCTACCTCGGCATGCTCAGGTGATTTTTGGAATAGTTCGTTGAAATTCATTAACTTTTTGGATGCTTATTTATGTTTCTGGATTTTTTGCGGTCTGTCTGGGAAGTGTATTTTATGCGCAGTTATGTATTCTATCAAGCAAGGTTTAGATGGAATGTTTGGTCGCGCCGGGGTTTTTAACGGTTTAATACGTGTCTCTGCTCTATTGTTTTTCTTCTTTTTCTTTTTGTTCTGCTTTCTCTGCCTTTGATGCTTTTGCGAGGGCGGAAAGTCTGTCCCACAGGTTTCTAATGTTTATTAGACTTTCTTTTGTGTTTACCACTTTGGCGAATACAACAGCGTCTATGCTTACGCTTATGTTATCTTTAGTCATAACTTCCTGTCTCGAAACATCTAAGGCTACAATACGTTTGTTCTGTTTCAGAAAACTTTCTGCAAACGGCCACTTAAAGAAAAGTCCTGGACCCACCAGTCTTTGAAATTTGCCGAAGCAAAGTATGATGGCTTCTTCCCATTCTTTGTTAACGGCTAAAGTCGCAGGCAGAAGCATCGCGGAGGCTATTGCAATAAACAGGAAGAGAACAGCCGCTGAGGATGGAAGCAACAATCCTGCGAGTATAATATCTAAAACAGTGATGAGTAGGAAGAAAACGAAAGGTACGGATGAACCTGAATATTTTGCTTGACATTATCCGTTTTAACTCCAAGTTCATTCATTTATGCATCCTCAAATTTAGTGTTTACTTGTTTGGTTCATAAGGTTATCTGTGAACGGATGTGCGCCTGACACCGAAGATTAAAAGTTTGAACACGCAGTTTTTGAGGTTTGATCTACCTTTTCATGATGTGTGGCTTATCTGCATATGGAAAAACATATAAGCCACGTTTGAATAGACGCGCGCTAATAAGCCTACAAAACCAACGGTTTAAGTGATGTTGAAATGCAGGAACCGCTTAAAGTGTTTGGTTTGAAAGCTGAGAGGGGAAGATGGTTTTTCGTAATAGCCGGCATGGTCATAATGTTGTGTCTAGGCGCGATTTACGCTTATAGTGTAATTGCTGTTCCATTGAGGAAGATTTTTGAGGCTCCTCCTCCAACTGGTTATGGTTTAGCCGTTACATCCACTGAAATGCAGGTTCCATTCATAGTTTTCCTTTTCGTTTTTGCAATTACTATGCCTTTAACGGGGAAATACCTTGAAAAATATGGTCCGAAGAAAATTGCAATTGTTGGGGCGGTTTTCGTCGGTTTAGGATGGTTTTTAGCCTCTTTTGCAACTTCTCCTTGGGTATTAATATTCCTTTACGGGGTGATCGGCGGTTTAGGTGTGGGAATTGCTTACAATTGTCCAATTGTAACCTCTACCAGGTGGTTTCCAGACAAAAGGGGCTTAGCTGTAGGTTTAACTGTTCTCGGATTTGGTTTTTCAGCAGCTTTGTTTGGACCGCTTGTGGATTTTTTAGTGGAAAGTTTCAGCGTTTTCGCCATGTTTCAAATTCTCGGCGTCACATTCTTTGTTTTGATCGTTCTTTTCGCTTTGTTTTTGCGTTTTCCTCCAGTGGGCTGGAAACCGGAAGGGTGGAAACCTGTAGAAACGAAAGCTGCTGCGAAGGTTGAGTTGGCTAGAAATGAAATGGTTAAAACAATGTCTTTTTATGCGTTGTGGATATGTTATACTATTGGAACGCTTGCTGGATTAATGGCGATAGGGGTTGCCAAATCTGTCGGATTAGAAGTAGCTGGTAAAGCTGGCATAAGCGAAAAGGAGATATCATTTTTGCTGACACTCTTAATAGTTCCCTTTGCATGCTGCAATGGTTTCGGCCGTCCATTGTTTGGTTGGATAACGGATAAGCTTGCTCCAAAAAGAATGGCGACAATATCTTTCATTCTTATATTCTTGGCTTCTCTGCTGATCTTCACAAATCCCTCTTCGATTCCAGCTTACATTTTAACCTTCGCGATTTTATGGTTAAACCTAGGCGGATGGCTTGCGTTAGCCCCAGCTGCAACCGCCTACTTTTTCGGAACCAAAGATTACGCTCGTAACTACGGGTTGGTTTTCACTGCGTACGGTGCCGGAGCGGTTGTAGGCAACATCTTAGCCGGGCAAGCTAAAGACCTTTTCGGATCCTACATAATGGTATTCCCCTATGTGATGATGTTGGCAGTTATAGGCATAGGTGCGACGGCAGCTTTAAAACCTCTACACAAAAAGGGTAACGCGCAAAATTAAACTAGCCGGAGACATCACCTTACAGTCACTTTTATGCGTTTAAAAAGGTGCAGGCTAAAAGCTTAGCCTCAAAACAGCTGCTTTAAAAACTGTCTTTTACCGGCTTTATTCTATAATTGGGGGGGGGATCTAAATTGATTAAGAGTTTAATCCATTTTAAAATCCTTACAGATGAGAAAGCTTGCTGTTTTGAAATGCACTTTACTCTATGAATGCTGACAGTTTGCAAAAGGCTTTTACTTTGTTAAACCCCTCTATTTTTGAGGTGAATCCGTTGGATGTTAAGCTTTTCGTCGACGGTGATGAGATAAGTCTTAACAAGTTTGTTGCAGAGATTTTGGGAGGAACCATTGTCGGAGGCATAAATTCTTTGCATGGTGTTAAAAAGGATTGGAAAATGATAAGGATAGAAATCCGACGGGTGCAATAGGTATATGTTAACTGTGGACGCAGCTGCTCCGCCAGCTTCAAATAATGTTTTTCCTGATCCTGTTTCGAACTGCTTCAAGATTTTGGAAATGCGTTTAGGCTTTCAGCGTGGGAAGGTTTGGCTAGCAAAATAGAACTTTTAACTTTGGTTTTCGTTTACAGCGGCGAGTTTGCAGAACGGGTTATAAGAAATCTTATTAACGATCCTAGTTTCTGTAAGTCTTGCGGTTTACACTGTGATTCATGTAAGTATGGTGTTTACAGTTATGTACGCAACATCCGCGCTGCTATAGAACTTCCGAAACCTTCAGATTTGCCTGCATTCATAGACCGACCTGAAGATTACATGCCTAAAAACATTGTTAAGGCTGATTTATGTGTAGCTTCAGGCTTGCATAAAGACTTGCTGTTAGAGCTGCCTTTCAGCGTCGAAAAAGCTGGATTAAAGGGTTTAATTGTGCCTGTGGAAGATTTCAGCGAGGTTCCATCTGGTTTAAGGAAGCAGGTTGAAGAACGTTGCGTAGAGTTAGGTTTGGAATGCGCTTTTCCAAAACCCTTCTGTTCTCTGGAACCATCACGGGATAAGCCGCTGGTTTCACGTTTTGTCAATGAGTTGCACATAGGTCGTCCAAAAATTGAAGTTTCAACAACATCAATCGGTGAAAGCGAAGTTGTAGAAGCGGTAACTGTTAGGCGAAGTGCTCCATGCGGCTCCACATGGTACGTGGCTAGAAAGCTTAGAGGCGTTCAAGCGAGAAGGCAAATTTTGTACGACACCATTGCGAAAGCGCATCACAGCTATCCATGCACGGCAACAATGAACGTTGACCCAGAGGTTAATGAGCCAATCCTACACATAGGCGGCCACATAATAAGGGAAGAAGTAGAAAATGCATTCGAAAAGACTAGGGTTTGAAACTTTCCGTGTTCAATGTTCTCCGCGACGGTTATGAATAGCGTAGACTTTCGCAGTTTAAAGAGTATAGTTTACCTATGCTTTGCCAATTGTCTTCCATAACTTTTCAGAGTTAACGTTTCCATTCAAGAAGCCTTTTTTCCCCTTCAATTTTCTTCAAGTCTGTTAGGTCTTGAGACACTTCCATAGTTCCTAAATATTTACCGTTTTTATCTCTAACTGCAAAATATCTTATGTGAATTAGACGGCCACGGACTTGAATCCAGAATTCTGCAACGTCTTTTTCACCTTTTTTAAATGCTTCAAGGATTTGGTTAACTATGTGTACGCTCTTCTGCGGGTGGCATAACTGCACTTTCCTGCCTAGAATTGCCTTTGTACGTGGAAATATGCGTTTTTCACCTTTGCTAAAATATTTTACAGCATCATCCTTATCCACAAAGGTTAAGTCTACGGGCAAAGTGTCTAGAATTGCTTCAATCTCAATTTCTGATAAAGAGCCATTTTCAAAATGCAGTTTTTCCTCTGACGGTTTTTCCTTTTCAGCTGTTCCTTCCATTTTAGGCTTTCTCCTTAATTTTTTTGGCTAGTAATTTGCTGGTTTCAATTATTTGCCTTATGTTTGCCTCTGTAGGCGGACCGTTTATTTCAAGTGCTGCGACGACTTCAATTTTTAATTGGCTGAGAATTTCTTGAATTTGCTTTATTGCTCCTCCGCCCCAGCCATAAGAGCTTAGGAGGACAGCAAGCTTTGTCGGCGGGCGTAAAATTTTAAAGAGGTAAGCAGCGTAAACGGCTAATGGGTGAGCTCCGCCTATAACTGTTGGAGCTCCCAAAATGATGGCTTTTGAATCTGCAAGATCTCCAGCTAAGTCTCCGATGTCTGTTACAGCTAGATTGTGGAAGGCAACTTCAATGTCTTCTGACGCCAATGTTTCAGCCATCTGCTTAACCATGACCTCTGTGCTGTTCCACATGGTTACATAGGCTATTGTCGCCTTCAGACGTGTTTCACCATTAGCCCACCTTTTATAAGCTTTAAGAATGCGGTCCGGTTTTCTATGGATAGGACCATGGCTTGGAGCTATTATTTTAATGTTTAGGCTAGCAATTTTTTCAAGCGCTTTCTGCGCCATAGCCCTGAAAGGCATCATTATCTCACCCCAGTATCTTTGGGCGTGGGTAATCAAGTCTTCAACCTCGTCGCTGTAGACGTTGCCTGCCAGATGGGAGCCGAAAAAGTCGCATGAGAATAGGATCTCATCCTCTTCAAGATATGTGAACATTGTCTCCGGCCAGTGAAGCATAGGTGCCTCGAGGAAACGTAGCGTTTTGCCGCCTAAACTGACGATGTCATTGTCACCTACAACTTTTATCCTATCTTGTGGAACGTTATAAAAAACCTGAGCCATTTTAGCGCCTCTACTCGTAGCCACCAATTTAGCTTTTGAAGCAATTCTCATAATGTGAGGTATGGCGCCAGCATGGTCAGGCTCAGCGTGGTTCATAACAACATAGTCTATTTTTTCAAGTTTTGTAAGCAAACGGATCTTTCCTTCAAGCTCCTTTTCAAAACCTGGGTTCACCGTGTCTATAAGGGCTTCTCCATCTTTCCCTCTAACTAGGTAAGCGTTGTAGGATGTTCCTTTTGGAAGAGTTATCAATGCATCAAAAAGCCTGCGGTTCCAGTCCCGTGTTCCCACCCAATAAACGTTTTCAGCTATTTTCACAATGTTTTTTTCACTCATTTTCTCCACCAATTTATTAAAGTGTAACAGAACATATTTATGACTATACCGCATAGCGGAAATTTGACTAAAATTTAACCCCCAAACCCAAACCCAAAGACACAGACAGAGAGGGTATATAAACAAACAATCAAACAAACAAAAAACTTAGGAGCTTATTCGCTGTAGAGGTTGAGGCTTCTTAAATTTGGCGCTTAGGAATCCATTTACCGCAGAACCGACAGCGGTCATGAGTTTGCTCAAAAATAGAGTTAAGGTCTATTTCCATTATGAGCCTCCTGTAATTCCATGCTGAGTTTGGCTGTTTCTAAATAGTCATCAATAGTGCTTGGCTTGAAATAGCGTCTTAACATGATTTTAATGTGATTTTCATCTACGCCCTGCTTAAGTAAAGCTATAATCTTGTCTATGTTTCTGCTTCTTCTATCGCTTCCGAAACCCTTATCGAACTGCGTATAAAAAACAGCAGTTTGTTTAACGGTTGAAGGCTTCTTTTTTCATAGTTTTCTATGCAGTCTTTACCGCAGAAGTCTAAGCCTTCAGGAATGCGTTTTCCACAGTTCAAACAGTTAGCCATGCTTTACTTTCACATCTCCTTGTAAGAAGTTGATAACTGCTTCTCGTATTAGTTGGCTCATGGTTTTGGCTCTGTGCTCTCGTATGGCTCTCTGAAGTAGCTCTTTGAATTCTGGCTCAACTCTTATTCTTAGCATAATGGTTTTCATATTCACCACAACCTTTAATTGTCGCTACTGTTAAATATTTGTGTTGTGTGGCGACAAAAATGGATAAGAAAAAACATGAATACATGGAAAAGTTAGACAGTATCTACAAAGTCGTGCAACAAAGTAGCACAGGAATATCCGCTGTGGGAATAGCTAAGAAGCTCGGAAAACCTGAAAGCTACAGAACAACAGTTCACCGCTACCTCAACACTCTTGAACTGATGGGAAAAGTGTATAGCGAAAAGGGCTTATGGTATGCTAAAGAGCCTAAGGAAAACTCGATTATAGGTAAGGAAATTGAACTTACAATAGAACTCCCGATATTAGATAAGGAGATAGCAGTAGCAGAAGCACAATTAAGGGTTCTCTGTGAAGCGTTAAAGGAAATTAATGCAGATGATCCTTTAAAGACATTTTTAGAAGCGTTAAAAGATGCAAGAACCATTAAGATAAAAGGGCGAAATATTGAGGCTATAAAAGAACAGTTGCCTAAGCTGATAGAAGAAGCTCTTCAGAAGCAGAACAAGTTAAAGAATAAATCTTTTTGGCGGAGGCTGACTAAATGAAGGCTAAAGGTTTAACTATTAATCTTGAAGGCAACGGTTCTTATCTTGGCATGGAGAAGGGCTGTTTCGTAGTCAGAGACAAACAAGGCAACACGGAACGCATTCCCTTATTTGAAAATGAGATAGGTGAAATAGTTTTAACTTCTGGAAACTTCATAAGCACGGGAGTTTTGGCTTCTTGCGGTTTCTGGAATATCCCAATTATTGTTAAGACTAGGATAGCTCAATATGAAGCCCTACATAATGGTAAAGGCATAACCATAGCTAAAACAATAGTTTTGAGCAAGATTGAAAGCCAAAACATGGTTTTAAGGAAATACGGCTTAAGAGAGCTTGACTTAGCATTGTACAAGTCTAGGATTGAAGGTTTAAACTCTGAAAGCCTAAAGGATGTTAGGAGAAGGCTTTTACCTATTGAAGGTAAAGCTTCAGAGCATTATTACCATGAAATCTTTAGGCTAATGCCTTTTAAGGCTGAAAATCGTAAGGGATGGAAAGCCTATGACGGCTTAAACAACACTTTCAATTTGGCTTACACGCTTCTCAAGTTTAGGGTTTACATGGCTGTTTTGAATGCTCATTTAGAGCCCCCTCTAGGGTTTGTTCACAGCGAACAGTTTGGCAAGCCAAGTTTAGTGTGCGACATGATGGAATTATACCGTTATCTCATAGATGATTTCCTTATAGAGTTCAGCCAAACCTTAACAGCTAAGGATTTCACGGTTAAAACTGAATGGTTCAGCTCTAACCGTTTAGGGAAAAGGCAAGTTTTAGGTAGGGAAAAGACTAGGGAATTAGCTCAGAAGCTTAGTCAATTGTTTGAGGCTAAAGTGGATATTCCTAGAATTAAATGGGGCAAAAGCCAAACGGTTGAAACCCTCATTAACGAGGAAGCCTACCTTTTAGCCAAACACTTAAGAGATGAGCTTTCAACGTGGAAACCTAGGCTTCCCTCTGTTTAGTTTTTGGGTATGTGGTTTGCATGTTATCGCAAGGATTAGTTCTTGACATTGGATGTGGATATGCCGCTACGCATATGCCAAGTGAAGAAGCGCAAATAAAGCTTGATATAATTCGTGGAAAAGCTAACATAATTTCAGACGCGCATCATCTACCGTTTAAATCAGAAACGTTTTCAAAGGTTGTAATGTATGAGGTTATTGAGCATGTAGATTCTCCAAAAGAGGTTTTAAATGAAATTTATCGCGTATTGAAGCGTAAGGGGATACTAGAATTAACAACTCCCAACATAATGTTCATTGGGTCGTATTTTTGGTGGATTATAAAACCCGAAAAACTTGAAATCAGCGAACATATATATGGTTGGCGCTTGCATGAACTTAAGCATCTTCTGCAAAAAGCAGGATTTGAAATTCTTAAAGTATCTTTTATTGACCTTAAAAGATTCTGGAGGTCAGCGAGATTCGCAAGAATTTTCATTTTGCCAAGATTAACAAAACATCACTTATTCATTCAAGCATTGAAACCCTAGTAACAGTAACGTCTATCCTCTTCGACTTTTCAATTATGTCATGAAACTGCTTTTGAACCTTTCAATGTCAGTCTTTTTGGGTT
The DNA here is from genome assembly GCA_038826715.1 of Bathyarchaeia archaeon. GTDB lineage: Archaea > Thermoproteota > Bathyarchaeia > Bathyarchaeales > Bathycorpusculaceae > JAWBOH01. Next base: position 14,638 of record JAWBOH010000024.1, read on the forward strand.
TGGGTTTGGGGACTAAAATTTAACGTGGAAGATGTTTGCTGTGCGCCATTTCGAGATGCTAAGTGTAACATTGCTATTTCGACTAGAGAGTTTAGATTCTGCGGCTTAGGCAGCTTGATTTTGTAGGCTAATTGGACTGCTGCATGTTTTAGGCTTTTATGTTTTTATGCTTTGCAAAAGTTAGACATGTTTAAGCAATTTGCTGCGCAAAAGCCCTTTTAACTTCCAATAGAGACTTTTCAACGCGTTGAGCATGTTTTGGTTTTGCATACTTTTAGGGGAAGGCTTACTCAGCCAAATATTGTATTATTTTTTCGTATATGTCTCTGTCTCTAAGGTCTTCCTGGCCTTTGTATATGCTTGGATTATCGTTAACCTCAACCACCACATAGCCCCCGTTAACCTCTTTGACATCAACTCCGTAGAGGCCTTTACCCACAACACTGCAAGCTTTTAGAGCAGTTTCTTTCAGCATTTTGGGGGCGTTATCCCGTTTTAGTGTGACCGTTCTCCCCCATATGAAGGTTGGTTTTCCGCGTCGTTTTACACCATGCTTCCATTTGCCTTTAGGCATCATGTATTTGCATACGTATAACACTTGATTGTTTAGAACGCCGACTCGCCAGTCGAAGCGCGAGGGCATAAACTTCTGCACTACAATGAAGTCTGACTTTCTGAAAAAGCGTTTGGCAACTTCTCTGAAGCTCGTTTCACATGAAACTTTTTCCACGTATTTTGAAAAGCTTGTGTAAGGTGCTTTTATAACCACAGGCTTTCCAAGAAGCGTGAACATTTCAGAAATCTGTCTATGATGGAACTCTTCCTTGCTTAGGAAAAAGGTTGGGATGTGTGGAACATTGTATTTTTCGAAGAGCTTATACTGGTGAATTTTGTTGGCGCAAATCCTTATCGATTCAGGATCATCGATTACTTTTAAACCTAGTTCCCAAGCAGTTTTAGAAACTACGTAAGAAATGTACATTGGATCTGTGGTGGCTCTTATGAAAACTGCGTCGTATTTTGGGATTTCTGAAAGCTTATCTCTGAACATGAAGTTGAATTCATGTCCCATCTGTTCAGCCGCCTGTTTAAACGCTTGCAGAGCTCCTGCTTCCATTGAATGGGAGAAATTGTATTTTTCAACAAAACACGCTATCCTTGTCAATTAAACCCGCCTTTCTCAGAAAACTGAGAAACCATTTTAGAAATGACATCCAGATCTGAAGGCGTAATTTCCTCATATTTTACAGGTTGAAACCCGCACAAATAGGCTTTACCATTGAAAAGTTGAACATGCAGTTTACATACTGGGACATTAAAGGTTTCGTAAATTTTTCTAGCGATTTCTTTTGCCCCTTCATCTTTAACTTCGCATTCGCCGAAAAATGATTTATATGAAATCATTTCGCCATATAGAGGCTGAGCGCAAACGACATATCTGTAGTTCATGCTTAAACTTTTAATAGCCTTGTAGAGAGCGGTTCTGTTTTTTGCAGTCTGATAGCCGTTAAAGGATAATGGATTAACTGCGAAAACAACCACTGGAAAACTAAACTGCATCATTACCTGTTTTGCAGAGCCTGTAACAATGTATGGGATAACAGGCACTCCGTTTTTCAATGCTCTAACTAAAAGTATTGGCAGTCTATAGGCGTCTACGGCATTTTCTGTGGTGGGGATCACCCTGTTTCCAAGGGCTTCAGCGTGGAGTGAAACATAATAACCTGTTTTCATGTATCTGTAATCGTTGTTAACGTTGAGGATGAAATCCCTTAAAGATGACTTAAGGAAATCTGACGGTTTTGCAATGGGCGCTGTTGTTTTTAGGTCGATGTTTGAGACGACCAACACGCGTAAGACACCAGACAAACGGAAATCAGCTAACATCATTTTGATATTTAAAATTAACTGTTATCCGGAGCTGTTTATGATGCTTTTATACGCATTGTTCAATGTGGAGTCGTCAATAACGTTGCATGTCTTAGATAAGTTTATATTTTGGCTGGCTGCAGAAACTCTGATTAAGAGGTCTGTCTGTACGTATAGAACCTTAGAGGTTCTCGGACCGGAACATGAGTTCTCACTGGTCAACGAGGATTTGAAGGCATTACCCATAGCTGACAAAGTGATAAAAGACGTTTATGGACGAATTGTGAACTTTGTTAAACTTGGCCGTTTCACTTTTGGAAAAGAATTGCAACTTCACGTTATTGAGGTTAAACCAAACAGACCCTTCAAATCTCCGAAGATCTTTGAAAAGGAAATGTATAACGCGGTTTTAACTGTCAGCAACTTTTTGGAAAAGCATTATAAGGCTTACCTTCTAGGAACAGGGATGCATCCGACGTTAAGGCTTGAAGAAACAGGAGTATGGCCTCATAGGCACAGGCAGATTTATGAAGCCCTTAACAGAATTTTCAACGTTAAACAGCATGGCTGGCTTAACATTCAAAGTTTTCAGCTTAACCTTCCATACTTTGATGAGGCTAAAGGCGTTTTAATACATAATTTGCTCGCAAACGTTTGCACTTATCTTCCAGCCGTTGCAGCGTCGTCGCCTATTTATGAAGGTTGTTTCGGAGACTATGTAGATAATAGGCTTTACTTCTACATGGAAAGCCAGAGGGAAATTCCCTCTATTACTGGAAATGTTGTGCCAGAATACATAAATTCTTTCAAACAGTACAGAAAGGATGTTATAGCTAAGTATTCGGCAGATTTGGCTATTGCAGGCGCCAATAAATGCATCCTTAATAAGGAATGGGTTAATTCAAGAGGAGTTGTTCTTCGTTTTGACAGAAAAGCGTTAGAAATAAGGGTTATGGATGAGCAGGAATGTGTAAAGTCAGATGTAGCGTTAACCTGTTTCATAAGGGCCCTGCTTAGAGGGTTTATGGTGGAAGGCGAATTTCAGCTTCAGCCTACGACTTTACTTGTGGAAGACTTCAAATCTGTGATTAGACGCGGGCTTGACGCGGAAGTTAGGCATCCTGACGGCCCGACGGCTAGGCATGTGTGTAAGCGTTTCCTGCGAACTGCTTGGGAAAACGCTACAAGAGAGGAAAAGGAGTATCTCTCATTAGTGGAGAAGCGTATAGACAGTGGAAGCCTGTCAGACGTTATAAGGAGGAGAGTCAATGTTAGAGCGCAGAAAACAAGTTTTGATGAAGCAATAGTGGATGTTTATTCAAAACTTTTAAACAGCTTGAAAACCAATGAGCCTTTCCTTTAATGGAGGTTAGAAGGATATATGAAAATTGAAGGTGAAAGGCAAAATAACTTCTTCAATGTTTGCGGCGAGTGCAAAATCTACTGTTGCCAAGAAGCTAGACCGCCGATAACTGAAAAACGTGGAAAAATCATTATGGAATACTTGGAAGAAAAAGGCATCCGTGTTGAAAACCCGTTCCTCCGCGAGGAATACGTTTTTCCAAAGGAAGACGTGAAAGGCAACTGCATATTCTATGACAAAAACACACGAAAATGCATCATACACCCGGTTAAGCCTGAAACATGCGTCGCTGGACCAGTAACCTTCGACATAAACAAGAATTCTGGAAAAATTGAGTGGTACTTGAAGATGGAAAAAATATGTCCCTTAGCCGGGAAAATTTATAAAGACAAGCCTTTACTGGCGAAACATTTCAAGGCTGCAAGAAGAGAGATTCTTGAACTTGTGAAACAACTTGCTCCCGAAGCTTTAAGGGCTATACTGAAGCGCGAGGAACCGGAAACTTTCAAGATAGGTGAAGAAGAAATAGACGAAGAGGTTCTAAGCAAGCTTTAACTTCCATCCGAAACTGAAAATATAAGAATAAAAGCTGCCTTAACCGTGATTCCCGCAGATTAAAGGCTTCCAAGTGCAAAATGCTTTTACCTTTGGCTTTAGCTATTCCTATCAGCATTCAAAGTTAAAACGATTTAAATGTCTTTGAAAAGCTCTTTCGACCTTCTGGTTAAGCCTGTTCGAAGGCTGGTTGAGCAGAAGGGGTTCTCGAAGCCTACGGAACCTCAGGAAAAAACCATACCTTTAATCCTTGAAGGAAAAAATGTTTTACTTATTTCGCCTACAGCCACTGGTAAAACTGAAGCTGCTTTTCTCCCAGTTTTAAGCATGCTTATACAAGGGCCTAAAACTCCAGGAATAAAGGTTCTTTACATAACGCCTTTAAGAGCTTTAAACCGTGACATGCTTGAACGCCTTGAATGGTGGTGTAACAACCTAGACATTAAGTTGGCTGTTAGGCATGGAGATACGGAAACAAAAGAACGGGCAAGGCAGGCAAGAAGCCCGCCTGACGTTTTGATAACAACTCCTGAAACATTGCAGGCAATTTTAGTCGGCTGGATTATGAGGCAGCATCTCCTGCAGGTTCGCTGGGTGATAATCGACGAAGTGCATGAAATGGCTGACAGTAAAAGGGGAAGTCAGCTCACCTTAGCGCTTGAAAGGTTGAGAGCCATGATTGGAGGAGACTTCCAGATTATAGGGTTGTCCGCTACCATAGGCAGCCCTGAAAAGGTTGCACGATTCCTTGTTGGAAACAACAGGCAGGTTGAAATCGTAAGGGTTCCAGTTGCAAGGAAGATGCGTTTAAAAATAGTTTTTGAAAAGCCTGAAACAGGTGACTTTAGGCTTGCAGAGCAGCTTTACACGCATCCAGAGGTAGCTGCAAGACTTAGAGTTATCCGTGATTATATAAGTAAACACAAGTCAGTTCTTCTATTCACGAATACACGGGCCATCTCAGAAGTTTTGGCAAGCCGCTTAAAAGTTTGGGACATAGACTTCCCAGTTTCGATACATCATGGCTCTTTAGCGAAACCATCACGCATAGCTGCGGAAAGAGGTTTAAAAAACGGCGAGTTGAAAGGGCTTGTATGCACTAGCAGCTTGGAATTGGGCATAGATGTAGGCCGAATAGATCTGGTAATACAGTATATGAGTCCGAGACAAGTTACAAGGCTTATTCAGCGTGTTGGAAGAAGCGGCCATAGAATAGGACACATAGCTCAAGGAGTAATCGTTACAATGGATTCTGACGACACTTTGGAAGCGCTAGCCATAGCGAAAAGAGCTCTAATGGAAGACTTAGAACCCGTCGACATCCCTCCAAAACCTTACGACGCATTAGCCCATCAGATAGCAGGCTTACTCCTCAAAAATAAAAGGCTTGAATTCAGCGAAATTTTAGAAATTTTCAGAAACGCCTACCCATACACAGACTTGAAAATAGAGGATGTAGAAAAAATACTCACCTACATGCATCAGCGCTTTCCAAGGCTAGCTTGGGTTTCCTTCGAAGACAAAGTTGTGCTGAAACCGCGAAGGACGAAAGCACTATTTGAATATTATTTCGGCAACTTGTCCATGATACCTGAAGAGAAACAGTACCTTGTAATTGACGAGTCGACAGGTTCAGCCATAGGAGTTTTAGATGAAGCCTTCATGGCTGAATACGGTAAGCCTGGAATAAAATTCATAATCCGCGGAAGCCCATGGAGAATCCTCCACATTTCAGGAGACAAGGCATACGTTAAACCTGTCGACGACCCCACTGGAGCTATACCAAGCTGGATAGGTGAAGAAATTCCTGTTCCCTTTGAAATAGCGCAGGAAGTCGGCAGCATCAGACGGTTCGTAGAGGAACAAACACGCAATGGCGTTTCGCAAGGTGAACTCGCCGTCAAACTAAGCCAGCAGTATCCAGCCGAAAGGGAGACAATTCAAGACGCTGTGGCTGAAACATTTGAGCAGGCAAGTTCCGGAATCCCGGTTCCCACAGACAAGCGTATAGTAATTGAGGAATGGGAAGACTTTGTAATTGTCCACGCTCATTTCGGTTCTCTAACAAACAGGGCTATGGCTCAACTTGTAGGACAACTGCTTTCTGAAAGTGTAGGCTACGGCATTATTGTCCAACATGACCCCTATCGGATATTCATACAGACGATGGAAGCCGTAAATGCAGAGCATATAACCGCACTGTTCAAGGAGATGGCATGTATGGGACAGCTGGCTGTAAGGGAAAAGCTGACAAGGGCTACAGTGAAAACGGGGCTTTTCAAGAGGCGGATAATCCACGTGGCAAGACGTTTTGGAGCTTTGGAGAAGTGGGCAGACTTTAGCAACGTAAGCCTCCAAAGACTTTTGAAAAGTTTCGAAGGAACCCCGATTTTTGAAGAAGCCCTGAAAGAAGTTTTCATTAAAGACCTAGACCTTGAAAGGCTCGTTTATGTTTTAGAAAAAATACGCGGGCATGAAATAACTGTGGAGAAAATTGAAACCGGCGGAAATGCTACTCCAATTGCACGTGTGGGCATTGAACGGGTAAGCATAAAAACAGATTTGATTCCGCCTGAAAGAATGCGAGCAGTGCTTATAGAGTCAGCTAAGGCAAGGCTTCTGAACGAAACCTGCGTTTTCATCTGCACAAACTGTTGGAGTTACATGGATATAATGCGGACGAAAGAATTGCCCGACAAGCCTAAATGTCCAAAATGCGGTGCAGAATCAATTGGACTGTTAAAAGTTGAAGAGGAAAAAGTTATTCCATTAATTGAAAAGAAAGGAGAAAAACTTACGAAAGGCGAGGAAAAACTACAGAAGCAGGCGGTTCAAACAGCGCGGTTGTTGGAAAAATATGGAAAGGCTGCTGCTATAGCCCTATGTGCTAGAAAGGTTCAACCATCAGACATTAAAGAAGTTCTTGAGAAAAATCCACGGCTTGACGACAAATTTTATGAACTTGTTTTGGAAGCGGAGCGCAAAGCAATAAGCAAAAGGTTCTGGTAGCTGGGGCTAAAATCTACAATAACTTTTAAATGCACACACAGCTCACCTACGCTTGCGTTCTGCTATAAAATTTACGCTGGGCTGAGCGCTCAGCCAAGCGTGGGTGAGCCTGAATAGGGCTGAGTGTGTGCATGGATAAGGGTATTTCGAGTTTTGAAAGTGGAATAAAGACTATTAGGGCAGTTCAGCGTAATGTTCCTAGCGCCATAAGGGGTATAAAACCTAAAATTTCTTACCCCTCGTAAATAGGCAGAGAAAAGGTTTTAAATGGGAGTGGGAGCTAAAAACAGAAAGGAGATTAGGGCTGAAGGGCTAAGATTTAAGGTTATTCTTACGAAAGGTTCGGAAATAGGCTTGAAATCCGATAAGAAGGATATATCTATTCGATAGCGTAAAGCTTAAATATTAGAGTCGTATTGAATACTACCGAGTAAGATTAGGAGCGAAAGATATGAATGAAAAAGTGAAGATAAGCATAACGCTCGACAGAGACATAGTGGAATGGATAGACGAAGTAGCAGAAGGCGTGGGAATGTCTAGAAGCGAGTTCATAAACTTTGTCTTATCTGGAGGCAGAGAAGCTAGCGATTTCATAGACAAACTATTCGATAAGTGGTTTAACCAGAAAAAGACCGAATTGAAATCTAGGCTGGGTTTCCAGCCAGCAATAGCTAAAAAGGAGGCTCGTTAATGCCCTTTGTCTGAACAGTTAAAGGTTAAGTTTTTACTGATTTTTGACCCGTTATTAGGCATCTATCACGAGGGGGTATAAAATTTCTAATTTCTTACCCCTCGCTAGGAAGGGCTATATGATATGCCGATAAAACCTATGGAAACCGAATTAATAGGAGTCCAAGCACCTCAAGCGATGACTGAACTAGCGTTTTACAGCCGATACGTAAAAGGTGAAAGGTTCGTTAATCTTCTGTTAGTAGCAGAGCCAGAAACCGCTAAAACAGAATTGCCCGCTAAATATGTAGGAAATTTCGGAATAATATCCATCAGACGCTTCTCTCACGTAGGAGTTTTGAATATGCTTGAAGACGAAATAATAAAGACAAACAAACCAGTAACATTCGTAATTCCTGACTTAGACGCTATCTATAAACAAAAACAAGATGTTGTAGAAAGAACTATTCAATTCCTAGACGCTATTACTTGGGACGGATTAAACCCTGAAGCTACGTATTTGTTTGATTACAAAGACTTAGAAAAGTTCAGAGGCTTTAAAGCTCAAATAATAGCTGGAATAACGACTTTTGGGTTCTTTACAAAGAGTGGAAGCATCAGAGCTAATCTTTTGAAGGGTGGATACATAACGAGGTTTATTCCGTTTTGTATGGATTATAGCGCCTCTCAAGTAAGTCGAATCCTTGACGAGATATTCGATGGTTCACACAGAAAGAAGTATATCAAACGAATACCTTTGAAATTTCCGCCAGAGAAAATCGAGGTTTATCTGACGAAACCTCAAGCCGAAAAACTGAAGGATTTAACGAAGGATTTAGCTCAAAAGCTAGGAAGCAGAGGATTCCGATTAGGGCAACAACTAATCTCTTTGGCTAAAGCTTCTGTGATAAGGGATAGATGTCTGGGAAGTAATAGACCTAAATGGGTTACAGAGGAAGATGTGGATTTAATCAAATTTCTTTCTGAGTGGATAGGTTTCGAACAAAAGCCTTTGAGGGATTATGTAGGGTGGACTAAAACATGAACGACTGTCCAACCTTAGACGGTATAATGTCGAAGGAAAGAAGGCTGATAAAGCTTAGGAAACAAATCGCTGAAGAAAAGGCTATCATGATTAAAACGAAGAGCGGTAAGCTTGTGCGTAAACCTTACATCCCACCAAAACCTATGGACGTAGGTATTTCTCGAGAAAATGGAATTCCTACGAGACCTAGGTTGGATTTTACGCTAAAAAGAAGGAAGAAGCGTAAATATGCCAAACATACTACTTAGACCACATCCATCTAGATTTGACCCGATGAGGATAGGAGCTAGGGCTGAAGGAATCCTTAGAGTTTACGGTCAAGTTAAAACTATGCAAGGAAAAAGGAAGCGGATAAGCTTTGGAGTGAAAATTAGCCGTAGAATGATGAGGTATAGACGGAATTTGTTTAACTTGATAGTGGCGACGTGTAATTCTATAAAGCTCGATAAAACTATACCCGTACACAAACAAGGAGAAGTTTTCTCTTCTTTCGGCGAGCTATTCGAGAAGACTGATTGGGTTAAGGTTAGAAAGGTTGAATGGTATAAGGTTGGTGTGAAATATGAGAGATAGCGAAGGAAATGTTGTTCTGGGATATACGTCATCTAGTATTTTGATGCTTGACTGTGATTTGAAAAGAGAGGATGAAGTAATAGAGTTCGCCAAAGAATATGCGAAATTCCACAAATTGGGAAGTGTAGCGGTCTTTAAAACTTCAGACACTCCACAACTAGATTTACTCGGAAATCGTTTGGGGAATTATTGCATAATCTTCGGTAAGCCTTTATCGTGGGATGAGATTCAATGGCACGTTCAAGAAGCTTACCGTTTAGGGATGGTAAATAAAGGCTTTACCGCTCTACGCCAATTCGGTTCTATAACCATTCGAGTCAATTCTAAAAACGACAAGATTCCACCGCCCAAACCTATTTACTACTTCAGAAACGGAGACAATCGTGGGGTTATGTCTTTTACTAGGTATTGGGTTATGTGTAGAAAACTGGGAAAGTGATTCTATGGCGAATAAAGACAAGTCCAAAGGCATAAAAGCTCTGTTGGGCTGTACGTTAGTCGTAGATTGCGAGGCTTGTGAAAAACATTGGGAATGTCTTTTGAGGGCTGTTGAAATTTCGAGCTTTAATCTGCCAGAAAACAAAAAGAAAAGAAAGCCTTGGGTGATTGAGATTGAGTAAGGCTAAACGTAAACATAGAAAATTACAATTAGAGCCAGAAGAGTATCTGGACACGATTTATGCTATGATGACTGAGCTTAACCTTAGAAGGGACAGAAAAAGAAGGCAAAACTACATCGTCTAATAAGAAACCTACGGTTTCTTATAAATTTCCCTTTCAAGGGAGTCTTTTAAGCGATGATGGATTTGAGATTAAAGTCGATTTTGGTGATTATTATGCTGGTCATAGTCTTATCCGGTGACAGATATGCCCGAAGAAAAACCTAGAATCCGCTACAAAGAATACAAGATAGCCAAAGCCTTTGGACATACCACGTTGAAACAAAAGACTTTCAAACCCAAAATTAAACCCGTAATAGCAAACGAAAAAGACCGCGAGATTAAGTACGAGATTATGGAGCTTGAAAGGAAATTAGATTATTTAAAGGGCATAGAAATCCTAAATTTAAGACCATTAACACCCAAAGAAAAGGCTAGGATGGTTCTGTTAGAGGGGAAAATCAAAGTCCTCAAGGGACAGTTAGCTAAAAAGGAAGGTGAGAAATGAGTGGGAAAGAAAAGCGATAACAAACTCCACAGCGGAACAAATCCTTTTCCAAAGTGGAAGAAAAAGAAAGTCATAAAAAAAGGCACAGTTCTTCATGGATAGAGCCTTTGAATGGCGAAGCTATACGTAAAGCCAAAGAACTTCTAAAGAATCCTTCCAAAAACCACCTTAAGCCTTTTATTGCTTGTAAGCTGGAGGAGGACTGCCGATATTGTAAGTTCAGGCAAACTTGCAAGACTAACGCTATAAGCTTTATTCGAGGAGAACCTATGCCCTATGAGCCTTATTGGTGGCGTAGGGCTGTTGAGAAAAAGATTCTAGAAAGTTCTACCGCGACATAAAACTTCTTTGGCAAACCTATTAGCCTCTTTTTCCTCTTCACTTCTGGACATCTCCAAAGGATAAACCGCTACGATATGGTGATACAATTCATGCAGAACTACCCTTTTGTTTAAGCCTTGCTTTCTAAAGTATGCTTTGCCTCCATCATAACACGCTTTATAGCTTCCCTTCCCCACCTTTTTCCCGTTTAAAACTATTTTCATTTTGCGTATTCCGTAATAAGAGGCTAGAAAGTTTACGGCTTTTTGACACCCTTCTAGCTCGTAGGTTATTAAGAATTTTTCACATATCTTTTTAGGTGGGATTCTTAATCGCATAACCCCACAACCCTAGGAATCCATTCACTTTTTTCTCCACGTAAAAATTTCGCTAATAATAAAGCCTCTTCATTTATTAGCGATTCAATTTCTTGTTTAAAGCCTCTTTTAACTCTGGGAATATCAACCTTACGTCTAAAGTATTCATGCAAAGCGTCTGTTAATTTGTTGGTTTTGCGTTTATTAAGGTATATTCTTTTCCCCTTCTTTCCGTTGAACATCTCATTCTTAGCCTCGAAATCCTTAGCCTTTAATTTTTGAGCAAACCGTATTAAGAAATCATCCACAAGATAACGGTAGACTTCTACAAAATCGCAGACCAAACTAGGTCTTCCGTGCATTAGGATATGCATAAACCCTAAATGTGTTTCTAGATGCGCCTTAATTATAGCTCGATAACACTTCCAAAACAACAATTCGTAGGCTAAGTTAAAGAGATTATTAACCCCATCATAAGCATGAAAGGTCTTTCTATTTTCTGGTCTTAACTCTTTAGGAAATAGCAGAAATATTTGTTGAAAATATCGTTTACTAGCCTTAGCCTCAATAACCATAAGCCTTTTCCTAACCGTATTTAAATCTCCATCAAGCCTACTTATAGCCTCTTTAATCCCCATAACATCATGTTGCCTTAATCCGTATTTTCGTAGTACTTGGTTTTGCCCTGATATTTTCGCCAGAACAATTTGTTTAGCGGTATAGATTCCCTTACCGTTTTTAATAGCTTCGTATTGGTTAATCCTAGTTTTAACGTGCGCATCATCCTCTAAATTCTTAAGCATAGCAATAGGTCTCCCGTTAGCAGTAGTTATCAGTACATCTATTCCCCAAAACCCTAAGGCTGATAGAACTCCTGTGCTTACCAGATTACCGCTTTGTAGAACAACCTCTCCTATTTCTGCTTCAAACAGCGGATATTTTTCTTCTTTCCCATTTCTATCTCTAACGATTATACAGCCCTTTTCCATTCCCAGAAAAGAGCCGAAACTATCTAGTCTTAGGTTTACTACTTTAACAGCATTACCCATTTACCTACCACCCCCTATATTTTTCCGATATATCCATACGCTTAAGAAATATTTAACGTTTTTCTCCAGAAAAGCCTAACTTAGGATTATTTTTAGCTTTAGGGGACGGAAAGTGGCTATTCTACTAGGGGGTAGTAGGTAATGGGTTTAAAAACCCATTTAGCCACTATTCCGCCCCTAATTCCTTTTACTCCCCACTCCCATTTAAAACCTTTTCTCTGCCTATTTACGAGGGGTAAGAAATTTTAGGTTTTATACCCCTTATGGCGCTAGGAACATTACGCTGAACTGCCCT
>JAWBOH010000025.1:0-25430 GCA_038826715.1 Bathyarchaeia archaeon
GCAGTTCGAGGAACACAACCCATAAAAATCGCAGACGAAAAAAGACTGGAAAACACAGTGAAACAAATCTACGAGCAAAACCCACCTGAAAAACTGGAAAAAGTGATGGATCTTCACGTGGAAGTGCTTAAACGTTTCATCAAGATTGGAGGCCCTGTTAAAAATTGGCGTGAAAGCTTTTTTGAAGCTGGAAACATCTTAGCTGAAGAATTACGTAAAACCAAGCCATATTTCTGCCGCGGCTGTCCCTACCAAGATTTTGAGTCAAAATTGACAATGGAAGGTGAAAGACATATGAATTGGGAACATTTAGGGCCTGTGGGAGTAAACTGTTTGATTAGTGATGCGGATGCGCTTCAAAAAGCTTATTCGCTGTGTAACAGGTATGGTTTAGACACGATATCAACGGGTATGGCGATTTCCTTCGCCATGGAATGTTTTGAAAAGGGCCTCGTGACAAGCAAAGATGTTGACGGTGTTGATTTGACTTGGGGTAACGCTGAAGCAGTGCTTGAAATGGTGAGGAAAATAGGTGAAAGGGAAGGTTTCGGCAGGCTTTTAGGTGAAGGCGTTAAAAGAGCAGCTGAAAAAATTGGAGGCCTCGCCCAAGAGTACGCCATGCACGTGAAGGGACTCGAGCTTCCAGCCCATGATCCGAGAAGTCACATGACGAGGGCTTTAGGCTATGCCACAGGAAGCATTGGAGCCGCCCACATGGAAACCTTTCCAGGAGACCTTGTTGAAAACTACCTTGAAAGACCTGAACCTTTTTCCATGCCAGATTTAGGTTGCCACGCCATGCCGAATCGTCTTGCTATAGAAGGCAAAGCTGAGCTTACGGCAAAAATGCAGAACTACAGCAACGTTTTAGACTCCTTGGTTGTATGCATTTTCAGCGCTGCGAGGATTAGGCCTTCTTATTTTGTGGAACTTTTAAACAGCGTTACTGGTTGGAATATGGGTTTAGCTGAGTTCATGCTTGTTGGCGAACGCGTCTTCAACCTTAAAAGAATGTTCAACGTTAGGCGCGGCGTAAGCCGGAAAGACGACACATTACCGCCGAGACTGCTAACCCATAAACGGCAAATGTCAGGAGTCCCATTCCTAGGCGCAATGCTAAACGACTACTACAACTACAGAGAATGGAGTGAAGAAGGCATACCCACCAGAAAAAAACTTAAAGAATTAAACCTGGAAGAATGCATCCCCTTCAGCCCTTCATAAACACATAACTGGAATTGGCCTTCTAATACCTCTTCATTTACACGCATTTTCGATTCGTTTAGTTTAACTTTTCGGTGTCAATGCTGCAGGTAAGCGACATTTGTTCTTCATTTTGAAGTTTTGATTAGAATTCCTGATCCTTCAATAAAGACAATATGGAACAGCCTACTGGTGAGGTGGAGCTGCTTAAAGTTGCCGTTTCACTTTTCATGGAAATGCTTTGGATAAAGATTTAAGGTTCAAGAATGTTAAGAAATACGGTTATGCCGGGATGGCGGAGTGGATAACGCGCAGGCCTTGAGGCTTAAAAGTTTTCATGCAGGTAGGAAAGCCTGTGGCCCTTACGGGCCGCGTGGGTTCAAATCCCACTCCCGGCGCCATGCAAAATTGACCGAAGATCCTATTGATTAGCGAAAAATGCTAAACTACTGCAATTAGTCCGCTTTTGTTGCCTTATGGTTTCGAAATAAGTTTTTCGTTTTCTGCAAAAGTTGTAAATGGTTTTCCGCAAGCTATAAAGCTGAAGCATGAAGTAGCTTGAAGCCCGCTAACTCCATGCAGTTTTCCTTATTTTAAGGCAACGTGATCAGGAGAGAAAGGCGCGGCAATTAGATTCCGTGAACAGACACTGCCGACTTTTCTGCCAGTTTTTGCTAACATGATGCGAAGAGATTTACAATTTTAACTTTATCGAAAGGAACGCTGCCTTTAGATTTGCTAACGTCTTAGCTTTGCTATTAGAATCGTCATGTCGGTTGTCTCTTAGACGTAACTTTAAAGTCATGGCGTGTTTTATGCTTTAAATTTAAAATCGTTTTGAAGAATATCTATAAGCCACTTTGATTAATACAGGTCCGCTGTGGGATTGTGTGGATAAGCCGCGTTTCAAAAGAGGCTTAAATAATCGACCTGTGGGTTCGATTGGTGAAATCCCTTTAAAGAGGGCTTTAAATCTTGTTCAAGTAACATTTCTCGGAGTGGGCACAGCGATTTGCGGCACTATGTTCGCCGTTATGGGAAGGGCTGTGGAGGCAGCTGGACCCGGCGTAATGATAACTTTCTTGGTTGGAGCTTTTTTCGCTTTGCTTGACGGTTTTTCTTATGCGGAGCTTGGAGCAAGTGTGCCGGGCGGCGCTGGCGGTGCAGTAAGCTTTGTTAGGAGGGCGTTTGGTGAGAGAGTTCCAACTTTTCTTGCAGGATGGTTTGATTGGATAGGCAGTATTACGGATTGCGCTTTAGGCGCTATTGTGTTCGCGTTTTCTGTTAATTATTTCTTAAGATGGCTGGAACCATACACTTTTGCAGTAATTACTTTGGTTGTTTTTGCTTTAATTAATTTTAGAGGAGCCAAAACCATGGGTACGGTGCAGCTCATTCTCACTGCAATTTTGGTTTCTTCGCTTTGCCTTTACATGATTGGTTCTTCCCAGAATTTTGAACCTCGAAGGTTTGATCCTTTGTTTCCTAAAGGATTCTCGCCGGCAATACTTATGGTAAGTTATATTTTTCCAACATATGCAGGGTACGAAACAATAACACAGCTTTCTGAAGAGGTGAGGACGGCGGGTAAGACTATTCCTAGAGCTCTTTTCTTATCGTTAGTCATTATAACCGTGCTTTTTACAGGTACAGCCATGGCTACAATTGGAGGCGCACCGCCAGAAGTATATGTTGGATCGTCTACACCTCTGCAGGACGCAGCGAACTTTTTCATGGGGGAATCAGGCGTTATTGTTGTCACTGTGGGAAGCGTAATTGCAACCTTATCAACGATTAATGGTAGTATGGCTGGAGGAGCGCGGATAGCTTACTCCTTAGGTAGATGTAATCTTCTGCCCCCAATTTTTAAGAAGGTTCACCGGAAATATAAGTCGCCGCATTATTCTTTAGCTCTTACCTCGCTTCTGGCCATAGTTTTTGTTTTGACGAAATCTGTTGATTTTATAGTGTACGTAATTGCACTGGGCTATAATGTAACCGCTGTCACTGTGGCTTTAGCGTTAATGCGTTTAAGAAAATCTGAGCCGCACCTTTATCGTCCCTTCAAAGTTCCACTGTATCCTTACTTGCCAATAATGGCTATCTTAACGTCGACCTTTATGATCTTGACTTTAAGCATAGGTTCAATCGTTTTAGGTTTGGTATTTGGTTTTGTAGGAGTAGGCTTATTAAAATTGACGGGGAAGATGCAGAAAAAGGATTCGCATGCTAATAGTTACGGCTAAGTTTTTATGAAAGTTCTTCTTCAATACTGAAACCAGGAATATTCAATTGAGAATAATTGTGGTAGGCGCCGGCGACATTGGAATGCCCATAATCAATTACTTGTCAGAGAGAGGTCACATAATTGCAGTTATAGAAAGCGACGAGAAAAAGTGCAGGGAAATAGCTGAGCACTCAGATGCCGCGATTTTCAATGCAAGCGGCGCTGACCCTGAAATTTGGAGAAGCATTGAAGCGGACAAGACAGATGCACTGTTAGCTTTGACCAGTAACGACGAAATTAACCTTAAAGTTTGCCAGATTGCTAAAGGCCAGTATGGCATACCCTTCGTAATTGCAAGGGTACACCAACCCGATAACATGAAGAAAATTAAAGAGGCAGGAGCGGACATTGCAATATGTCCATCTCTGGAAACGCGTCGACTTTTCCTAAACGCTTTGGAAAGTTTCTCTGCAGAGACTTTGTATGAAGATCAAAATGCCGATTTCAAGATAACGAAGGTTACAATTCCCTCCAATGGAAGTGTAATAGGCAAAACCGTAAACCAGTTAGGTGCTCCTGAAGAATGCAGAATAGTGTGTATATTTCGTGAAGGCGAACTTGTTTATCCGACGAGAGATTTCGTGTTCAAAGCGAAAGACAAAGTTTTGCTTTCAGGTCCAGTGAGACTGGTTGAGAAAATTGTGGAAAAGTTTAGAAGCGTTGAAATAACCTAGGAGAAGTTGCTTAATGGATAAAATCGCACCGTGCGCTCTGCTGTTCTTCCATCTGAATATACAGGTTCCATACGAGCTTTTGCTTAAACTAGCTTCTGCAGGCGTTATACTTTTAGTAACATGGATAGTTTCAAGAATTCTTGGAAGTTTTCTTTCAAAAGCCATGGGGAAAATTAGTCCAAATGCAGCTCCACAAACAAGGCGTTTAGTAACGTGGCTAGTCTGGCTGGTTGGAATATTGATAAGTTTAGATCAGCTTGGGTTAGAGTTAACTATACTGCTTTTGATACTTACGATAGGCGGAGTTATATTTGCTTTCGCTTTTAAGGATATACTGTCAAACATTGCTTCTCGCGAAGTCATCAATACCTACCGCCAGTTCAAGATAGGCGATTGGATTCAAGTGGACAAGTTTTTCGGAAGAGTTGTGGATATAACTTGGATGGACACAGTGTTAGTTACTCCAGACAATGAAATGATATATATACCTAACTCGAAAATCACTAGAAGCATATTAATAAACAAAACTGCTCCTGGGGAAACACGTATAGCCGTGTCGCTTACCCTGAACGGCGCATTGGATATTTCTGAAATAGAGAAAGCTTTGCTGGAAATTGCTGATGAACTTAGAGATGAGCTTGCCCCTAACTCAAAGCCTGAAGTCCGAGTTATAAACGCGAATATCCATGCAGTTAAACTGGCGCTTCTTTTGAAAATCAATAATCCTGCAAAGAGCGCACTCATTGCCTCTGAAGTTCGTAAGAAAGCTAAAAAGAGGATTGATGAGCTTAGGAAAAAGGTTAATGGCGTGTTTTTAGGTGACTGCCATGTGCATTCTTAAGCAAGCACGTCAAGTCTAAAATTCATGTTTGGTTTTCGAATTATTTCCTTGAAAGTGGTTTTCGAATTGTTCCGCATACTTGTATCCGCTGTCGGGGAAAACTAGAACGTATACCCCTTTTTCTTCAGCAATTTTTTGGAAAGCATGTACAACCGCTCCTGAGCTTAACCCTATGAGAAGGCCTTCTTTTCTCGCAGTTTTTATGGCGCCTTCAATGGCTTCTGATTGTTTCACATCTATTATTGCGTCAAATTTTGTCCAATGAAGCCATTTCATACCTGTCTCTATTCTTCTTATACCTGGAATTACTTCATTGGGCGCTGGCTGAACAGCGACTGTTTTGACACTGTCTCCATACTTATTTTTAAAGTAGAATGATATTGCAGCCATGTGTCCAGATGTCCCTAAACTGCCAATTATGCAGGAAGGCTTTAACCCAGCCATCTCTAATTGTTCGTCGATTTCCCGCGCTGTGTATTTTAGGTGAACCTTGAAGTTTGCGTCATTTTCAAACTGATTCAGGTGGGCAGCATTGTCGGCTTTTGCTTCAGAATCCACTTGGCTTATTGCCTCAACAGTCAACGTGACAGGCAGCCTAACAACTTCAGCCCCCAGGACTTCCAAATATATGTCGCTTGCCTTCTGTATAGTCGTCGGTAGGTACAGCTTTGCCTTTAATCCCAGAATGTTTGCTACAGATGCTAGGGCTATTCCAGTGTTTGTGGAAGTTGCTTCGTACAAAACCTTTTTGAGTTCACCATTTTCTAAGGCCTCCTTAATCATAAACCATCCTAGTCTGTCTTTCACGCTGTTGCTGAAAGGGTTGAAGCATTCAAGCTTAGCCCAAACGCTTCTTTTGTAAGTTGAAAAAGAGTTTAATTTAGTAAGTGGCGTAGGCCAGTTTTTGGCGAGAAGTTCTAAAGTGCTATCGTAGACTCTGAATGCTTTTTTGCTTTGTTCTTTTGTGTTCAACAGCTTTTCTAAAGGATAACTGATTTTAGCGGGTTGGGCGAGAACACTGAAACTTTTCGGCGGCAACTTCGGCCCTTTAAGCCCGGCTTCCAGCACAGTCTCTTTTGTTATAGTTTCAAGCTGCGGCTTCAATGCTATTATCTTTACTTCTTCAATATCAACCCTAAATACAGGCGCTTTTTCCGCAGAAAGCATGTCGAGAGCTTGAAAAGCTTCATAACCGTCAAGCAGTACGCCTGTGTTTTTATCCACAATCAACGGGATGTCAACAATTTTAGTTGCTAAAAATTTGGAATAAACTGGTAGTGCTTCTCTGATGCTTGTATGCATGGCTGTTTTCAGGTTTTTCAATGATGTCGTTTCAAGTTTGCCTTTCAAAAGCTCCAATGTGTTGCCCACCTATTCTAACAAATGATGAAGCGGTAAGATGCTGCTGTTTCCTGTTCCCTTTTCGAGGTTAATGTTAGTTTTAATCTGTAACCTTTGTATACTCCGTTTTTGGGGTAGGATTCGTCGTGTTTGCTCTTTACCGTGTTTCTGATTTGCGTGTTGGCGCTGCATAATTCAGAAAAGTGTAACAGGATGTTAAAGGGCGGCGGTGGCGGGTTTTCGTGCATCTTTAACACCGTTAAGTCTTTTTAACACCGTTAAAAATATATAAACTTACCGCAAAGAGTAAAGGGGGAACAAGTTTGAAACCGCCATGCGTAATAGTGGTGAAATATCTTCTTCCAGCAATAAGAGTGCTGGTCACTAGGGAGCTTTTAGAGAAACATAACATGCGCAAAATAGAAGCGTCTGAAAAAATGGAATTAACGCCTGCCGCTATAACTCAATACTTTAAGGGTGAAAGAGGTGGAGTGTTGGCACGTGAAATACGTCAATCACGAGAAGCCATGGAAATGATTTCAAAACTGGCTGAAGTCTTAGCTAAAGAAAAGGCCACGCCGGAAAGCATTATAGAAAAACTATGCGAAATATGCACGGCAGTAAGATATGAAAAAGTGATATGTAAACTTCACCGAGAAGATCTTCCTGCTCTTAAAGAATGTAAATGTGTTACTTGTTATCCTACACTTAAAGCACAAGGCGAATAAGCATTTTAACATCGCGTTTTCTATTGCTTTATCGTGGCCAAAACCTTCATCTTTTCGCGTTCGCAGCTAACCCTCATTATTTTCACTTTAACGTTGCTTAAACATTTGTTTGCTTCTTCTCTCGCTTCCCTTTTTGACTTGTGAGCTCCTTCCAATTCAATCCAAGGCAAGTTTTCATCAATCTTTATCCACACAGTATACATTTTTCCACCGTGACAGTGAAGGCAGTGGGAATTATGTCTCCAAGTAATTAAAACCATTATGAATTTTGAATATGGATGGAAAATTAATTAAGCCGGTTTGTAATCAATTTTTGTTTCAGGAGCGATATAAAAGGTGGAGCTTAGAGGCACACCGGAGAGAACGCCCTTGAAGGAGTGCCTATGCAGGATGGAGAAAGTTCCAGAAATCCTAGAAGGCGGTTATGATGCGGCTGGTCGACATTATAGGCGAAATTGGATGCATGGATTTCCAATTCTACATGCTTTCCTCCTTAAT
This sequence comes from Bathyarchaeia archaeon, assembly GCA_038826715.1. Taxonomy (GTDB): domain Archaea; phylum Thermoproteota; class Bathyarchaeia; order Bathyarchaeales; family Bathycorpusculaceae; genus JAWBOH01. The sequence goes on from JAWBOH010000025.1 coordinate 7,573, forward strand.
TTTCTACATAATTTCTATCACTTGTAATAATTTTGAGCTTTTGCCTCAAAAATCAGTTTTAAATGCTTGTTTTGACATCTTTGCGAAGTATTTTGCGTTGCTTTACGGAGGGTTCACACTGTGGCTTTGAATGTGAATCCCAGCTTCATCAAAACTTTGAAGCAGTCAGTTATGGCCTACGCGTTCAATGTTTTTGGAATAGTTGCAGGAACAATAATTGCCTACAATTCTAGGCTTTTTGAAGGCAACCAGTGGGCTCTTGTTATTTATCCGCCGATATTAAGCGCGAGAGGCGTTTTAGGAGGCCTATTTTGTGGACGTTTAAGCACCGCTCTCCATCTCGGAACAGTTCAGCCTCGTTTTTTTGATAACACTAAATCCTTCTATCTACTTTTTCAATCAATCGTTACTTTGACTTTTGCAGCAAGTTTCATGATGAGCTTGGTTTCAGCGTTGTTCATACCAATAGAAGATTTTTGGGGTTCTATGAGTGTACTTATGGCGACAATGGCGCTGGCATTGGTTGTTATTTCTCCACTTACGTTAACTGTTTCTTTCGTTTCTTTCAAACGCGGTTTAGATCCAGATATAGTTTTGTATCCGATAGAATCCACAGTGGCAGATCTTCTCATAACATCAATTTATATTCTAGTGCTAACCCTTTTTCTCACGTATGGTCCTGTTGGAAGTTATGTTCTGATTTTCGCGAGCTCCGCATTACTGTTTGTATCCTTGTATTTCTTAATCAAAAATGTGAAAGAACCAGAGTTTATTAAGACATTGAAGGAGTCCTTTTTTACATTGATACTTGTCTCTTTTATAGTTAATGTAGCTGGGGCAACTTTACGGAAGGTAGATGAACTCGTACGTGAAGGGCAAGATGTCTATAAGGGCTATCCTGTTTATGTTGTTTATCCAGCTTTAATTGACACTGTAGGTGATGTAGGAGCTGTGGTAGGGTCAACTGCCACGACAAAGCTTGCGCTTGGAACTTTGAAGCCTTCTTTTTCCTCATTAAAAAATCATTTTACTGAAGTCTCAGGTGCTTGGACTGCCTCGTTGATAATGTTTTCCGCATATTCTGTTTTAGCCCTTATTATAAAGGCTGTGCTTACTCCTCTAAATCTGCTAAAATTCACACTGTTTCTATTCACAGTCAACATTATTGCTGCAGCGTTAATCATTGCAGTTTCTTATTCCATTGCTGTTCTAACTTATCGGAGAGGTTTAGATCCTGACAACTTTGAAATTCCAATAGAAAGTTCTTTAGCTGACAGTTTGACAACGATTTCTCTTCTAGTCGCCATGGTTTTCTGGATGGGAATTCAGTTTGTCTAAGATAAGAATTAAAATATTTGTTTCTTTATGTTATGTGGGAGAGCTCTAAATGCTATGTCCATCTTCGAAAAGATAGAATATAAACCGATACCTGTAAGAGAACTTCTTCGTGAAATGAAAAATCTTTCTGAACTCATGATTGACTTAGCCTATTCAGCCGCTCTTTTTAACGATAGGGAACTTGCAGAGGATGTTTTGGAATTAGAAAAACGCATAGATACGCTAGCCTATCATTTGGAAATGACGATAATGGTTGCAGCCAGAGACGCTGAAGACGCTGAGTCTTTGGTTGGCGTTTCTAAAGTGGCCTCTGCGGCAGATAAAATCTCAGATGCAGCTGCGGATATAGCTGCCATAGTAACCCAAAACATTGGCGTCCACCCGGTTGTAAGCGAAATCTTCGAAAGGGTTGAAGAACACCTAGCCAAAGTTAAGGTACAGGAAAACTCAATATTTGTTGGGAAAGAAATAGATCAACTTGAACTGGCTTCAAAGATGGGCATAGATGTAATTGCAATTTTCAGGGAAAAAGACTGGTTAATAAACCCGAAGGAAACGGAAAAAATCAAGGCTGGCGATATTCTAATTGCTAGAGGTACACATGAAGGGCTAAATACGCTTAAGGAAATTTGCGTGGCAAAGCTGGAAGAATTGGAGGATCAACATGACTGGGGAAAGTCGGAAAAAATTTGAAGAGATAGTTAAACGCTTTGTGGAACTCAAGGACACTTCTGAGCTTATGATTGATTTAGCTTATTCGGCGCTTCTTTTGAATAGCAGGGAACTAGCTGAAGAAGTGCAGAAACTCGAAGAGCATATGGACAAACTGCACACAGAGTTTGAGTTGATGGTTCTCTCAAGAAGATTCAAAAAAGAGGAAGCTAAAGGATTTCTTGGATTAATAAGGCTTGGTGTGGTGACGGAAAAAATAGCTGATGCGGCAGCGCAAATAGCTGAGGTTGTTTTACGAGGGCTGGAGCCTCATCCTGTTTTGAAACTTGCCATAGAAGAGGCGGAAGAAACCATAGCCTATGTGCAGGTCGCGGAGAACTCTCCGTTAGCTGGCAAGATTTTGAAGGATACTAGAATTCCAGAGGAAACAGGCATGTGGGTTCTTGCCATAAAAAGAGAAGGCAAATGTATAAGGCCTAAGCCTGAAACGAGGATTCAAGCAGGCGATGTTATAATTGCTTCTGGCTACGCTGGTGGAGAGGAAAACTTGGAAAAGCTGGCAGCTCCATAATGCATCATGAAGCGTAGACTATTTCTGACGGGCTTTTGACTTCGTCCAGCTATGTTGAGGTTTAAACTCAAAGCGTTGGTGGAAAGGAATGTACCTTGCAATAGTGATGGAAAGTGTTCATGGTAATGGTTCATGTTTACACCGTAACCAGAAGTTTGTAAGTGTGCGGATGGAATAAAAATGAATGGAGTTTGCCGTTTGCTTGGGTGATACTAGTTGCGTATTAGCCATATCGCAATGACATATGACGAGTTGATTTCACTCTTTAATTTTTAATGTTTTATGTTGATTTTTCGCCTTTCGTTTTCTTTTCAGTTTTCTTCTCTGTTTTTTCCTCTTTTGCTGCTTCTGTTTCCTTTGCTTCTTCCACAGTTTCTTCTTTCTTTTCCTCTTCAATCTCGCTTGTGATTTCCTCTATAGGTTTCGGAGGCGGCGTGGTAGCCATGGTCCAGCCTATCCAGGCACCGATGGCCATAATTGCAATGAACGCTATGAAAACCGGTATTGCAACTAGCGTAAACGAAAGGTTCCAAAGAAACGGGTTGCCGCCGAGGTAAAACAACCCGACGGTGTAAAGTATCCCTATAATTATGCATACTGCGCATATTACCCCACCAATTGCTTGATCTTTACTGACCATTCAAACGTCACCACTTTTCAAGCCTAATGTTTTATTCTTTTATGGTTTAAAAAGTTTACCATGGTTTTCGTTATATTGTTCCCATTTCCCATGACGTTAAATATTTTTTCTGTTCATTTGTCAGCATGTCTATCTTTATTCCCATTGCTTCAAGCTTTAAACTTGCCACTTTCTCATCTATTTCTCTTGGAACTTGGTAAACTTTGGGCGGCATCTTTTCATTTTTTACAAGATACTCAACGCTTAAGGCTTGATTTGCAAATGACATGTCCATAACTTCCGATGGATGTCCCTCAGCAGCCGCCAAGTTTACTAGTCTTCCCTCTGCAAGGAGGTAAAGCTTTCTGCCATTCCTCAACGTGAATTCTTGAAGGTTCTCCCTTATCAATCTTTTTGAAGCAGAAAGTTCCTCCAAATCTTTCAGGTTTATTTCCACGTTGAAATGTCCACTGTTTGCTAGAATCGCGCCATTTTTCATTTTCGTCATGTGTTCGCCTCTTATGACATTTATGTTGCCGGTTGCTGTCACAAATATTTCTCCCGCCTCTGCAGCCTTGCTTATGGACATCACGTTGAATCCGTCCATTACTGCTTCAAGGGCTCTCAACGGGTCAGTTTCAACAACTATCACATTCGCGCCCATTCCCCTTGCTTTTAGTGCAATGCCTCTTCCGCACCATCCATAGCCGCAGACGACGAAATTTTTTCCAGCCAACAAGACGTTTGTGGCTCTTAAGATGCCGTCTATTGTGCTTTGTCCAGTTCCGTAACGGTTATCAAAAAGGTGTTTTGTGTAAGCGTCGTTAACGGCTATAATGGCATATTTAAGAGCGCCACTTTTCTCCATCACCTTAAGCCTTAAAACCCCTGTTGTTGTCTCTTCAGTGCCTCCTTTAACATTCACTATGACATCTGTTCTTTTACTGTGGATTGTGCTTACAAGGTCTGCTCCGTCGTCTAGAGTTATTAAGGGCTTATGGTCTAAAACCTTTTCAATACACCAGTAATACTCTTCGGTTGTTTGTCCCCGCCATGCAAATACATGAACACCTAAATGGGCAAGAGCTGCTGCAACATCATCCTGTGTTGAAAGAGGGTTTGAACCGCATAATGCAACGTTTGCCCCTCCAGCTTTGAATGCTTCAACCAGAACAGCGGTTTCTTTCGTGACATGAAGACATGCACCAATTGTAGCTCCTTCAAAAGGTTTTGTCTCGCTGAACTTCTTCTTGATTTTGTCTAAAACCGGCATGCGTGTTGAAGCCCACTCTATCTGAAGAAGCCCCTTAGAAGCCAAGCTTTCGTCTTTAACCCTAAAGCCATCCAACCGGTTCACTTCCTTCACGCCAATTTCGCAGCTTAGCTATTTAATATTACGCTTAAGGCTGTTTAAAAGACGGTTTTTAGCCTTTTCAGCCATGCTCATGACTTTCTCGCAATTTAACGTTGTCAACTGTCTGTTTTCCATAACTATCTTGCCGTTTATTATAACAGTTTCAACATCCATGGATTTCGCTGCATAAACCAGATGGCTTACTTCGTTATGGACTGGGGATAGATGCGGCTTAGCCATGTTTATTATGGCTAGATCTGCTTTTTTACCTGTCTCTATTGAACCTATTTCATGATCCCATGATAGAGCCTTCGCTCCATTCAACGTTGCCAAACCTAAAACTTGAGTTGCAGGCATTAGTGTTGGATTCTTATTTATGCCTTTATGAAGCAAAGCCGCCACTTTCATAACTTCAAACATGTCTGCCGCATTATTGGAACAAGGGCTGTCGGTGCCTAATGAAACAGTTACGCCATTTTCAAGCATTTTTGGAACGGGACTTATCCCGGAGGCAAGTTTAAGATTTGAAATTGGATTGTGAGAAACCTTGACTTCCCTATGCTTTATAACCTTTATGTCTTCATCTGTTAAAGCTACACAATGTGCTGCAACAACTTTGCCGTCTAAAACCCTTAAAGAATCCAGATACTTCGCAACGCCTTCCTTGACATCTGTGTTGAAAATTTTTTGAATTTTCTCCGTTTCATCGCTTGTTTCGGCCACATGCATATGCCAAATTACAGGTGCTTTTACAGAACCATATTTTTCGTTAAGCTCCCACTGCAACCTTTTAAGTTCTCTCATATATTCAGGATCCACAGTGTAAGGTGAGTGTGGATCGACGCTGACGCGAATCAACCCGTCTGCCTTGTTATGCCAGTTCTTAGCCAAGTCCTCTAGAGCTTTTAAATCCTCTGCTTTCCGCCATGAAAAACATACGTGGCCCACAACTCCTCTCAAACCAGCGTCGGCAAAAGCCTTAGCCTCGTTTGCCTCTGTCCCATAGTGGTACATCGTGTTCACAGTTGTTGTTCCGCCAAATATGGATTCTACAGCTGTCAAAAGGGCGCCGACGTAAATGTCTCTGGCAGTCATATGCTTTTCTATGGGCCATATCCATTTCTCAAGCCATTCTTGCAGGGGCAAGTCATCCGCGTATCCCCTCAACAAACTCATAGCCGCATGCTGGTGAGTGTTGACAAGTCCAGGAATAACTACTTTGCCTTTAACGTCTATCCGTTCATAACCCCTTGGATATTTCCTCAACAATTCACGGGTTTTTCCCACATCAACTATTTCTTGGCCTTCTATAACTATTGCGCCATCCCAAATTACCCTGTTATCTTTCATTGTAACAACGGTTCCGCCATGAATCACGATGTCCATCTACTTTTCCTCCACGTTTATAAGCAAGTTGCAATAATCAGCATGGTGTTTAAAGAACATGACCTTCACACAGGTATATCATTGTTTTGGGTTTTCAACCGTTTTAAATTTGCTGAAAGATAAACTTATAGCAAGTTTTCCCCATCAATACCTATGCGTTTTATGAGGGAAAATTTTGACTTGCAAAAAACTTCGGACAATCAAACCTGAAATCCGCATTCTAGGAGTCGATGATGGGCAGTTTGAACCGCGAAAAAAGGGTTTTGTGCCTGTTGTAGGCGTTGTCTTCCGTGGAGGGTACTGGATTGATGGAGTAATGTACACAAGAATTAAGATTGACGGGACAGATGCAACCGAGAAAATTGCCTCAATGATTCTGAATTCTCCGCATTATAAACAGTTAAGAGTAATAATGCTTGATGGAATAACGTTCGCCGGTTTCAACGTTGTGGACATTAAAGAGTTAAACGCTAAAACAAGGCTTCCAGTTATCACTGTAACTCGCGAGAAGCCGAACCTTAAAGAAATCTGCAACGCGTTGAAAAATCTTCCATGCTTTGAGAAACGGTGGAAAGCAATTGTTAGCTCTGGAGAACCTGTTGAAATTTCAGTGAAAGGCGGGAAAGAGAAAGTGTACATGCAAGTCGTTGGAATATGTATTGAAGACGCGGCAAAAATTTTAAGGCTAACCTCAACTCGAAGTAACATGCCTGAAGCATTACGCGTAGCCCATTTAATCGCGTCAGGAATTAGCAATATACGATCTAATGTCAGTTTAAATCGCTGTAAGAAAAAGTTTAAAAGACACCGTGAGCATGGGAAAACAAACGAGGATTGAAGCAAGAATGGAATTTTGTCCAAAATGCGGAACCCGCCTCGCGCCTAAAAGGGGAAAATCAGAGAAAAAAGAATCCCTAACCCTGGTCTGTCCAAAGTGTGGATATACAAAAAAGACGGTAAGCGGGAAAGTTGCCCCAAAAATTGCAAAAGTTATACAGCATAATCCCCAGCAACTCGTTGCGGTTATAAGCAAGGAAGAACAAAAACTGCGAACTCTCCCCACAGTTAGAATAGAATGTCCGAAATGTGGGAATAACACAGCCTACGTCTGGCAGGTGCAGACAAGAGGCGCCGACGAATCGTCAACCCAGTTCCTACGCTGTACAAAATGCAGCTACACATTTAGGGAATACAGCTGAAACCAGCTTTACAGGTTTTCGACAGTTTATATCATTCGGCGTCATGTTTAAATGTGTAAAGTTTTATAACCCTAAGAATCACCCTTTAAAAGGGATGAACATGTTTAAACTTAAAGTTGCAGACGCTAGGCTTTTAAGAGACATGGCTACCGCTATATCTATCCTCGTAGACGAAGCATCCTTTCAAATAACACCAGACGCTTTAAAGCTTAGATCAATGGACCCTTCCCGTGTTGCCATGGTGGACTTTGAATGGCCTAGAACAGCCTTCGAAGAGTATGTTTGCTCAGAGCCGACAAAAATGTGCATAAACATAGGAGAACTGCTTAAACTTTTGAAAAGAGCTGCAAAGGACGAGGTTGTTGAACTTGCGCTTGATGAAAAAACAGGGCGCTTACAGTTAAGAATAACAGGTAAATACACGCGAAACTTCACAATGCCAACACTCGAGGTTTCAGAAGAGGATGTGCCTACACCGAAAATAACTTTCAACGTTAGGGCCAAAGCAACCACAATGGGGCTGCGCCAAGCAATAGAAGATGCCGAGCTTGTAAGCGACCACGTACGCATAGAGGCAGACAGTGAAAAACTTGTTTTCCACGCTGCTGGCGACCTCATGGGAGCTACAATAGAACTGAAGAAGGGAAGCGATGCGTTATTAGACCTGGAGGCTAAGGAACCGTCCAAAGCCATGTTCAGCTTGAGTTACCTTTCAGAAATAGTTAAGGCTGCATCCGCAACTTCAGACATCGCAGTCCTTGAGTTCTCAACTGATATGCCTATAAAAATAGACTTCCAACAAGCCAAAGAGGGAAAACTGGTGTTTTATCTAGCGCCGAGAATTGAAACAGCTTAGTGGAAAATATGCAACTTGCAACAGTAAAATTCACAAAAAACGATTTGGCCAAATATCCCTTTCTTAAAGAAGCAGCAGAATACGTAAAAACTTTAGATTTAAAAATCGAAGACTTAACCAGCTTTGAGTTCACCAAAATACTGGAGAGGGCTGAAGAAAGAGTGGAAGAAGCCATATTATATGCTCTAGTTAGTAGAAAATTCCAAAACGTGGAAGTAGAAATATTATCCTTCCCAACGGCAATAATGATTGTTGCAGCTACGGCGAACCAGTTTATTAAAAGGCGATACGCCTTAGCAGAGGCAAAACAGGCTTACAACGATCTAAAATTTGAACCGAAAGAGAAAATTTTAGCGTTTGCGAAAAACTTCCGCTGGAAAATCTTAAATGTCGAGGAAAACACGGTGCCCTACGAGTTTAAACTACACTTCACAGACTATTTAAAAAACACAACAAGCCTCCGGGATAAGAAATGGAAACTTGTAAACAGGCCGTTGGCACGTGGAAATGTCTATCTGACAAAAAACGAAACAGCAAGGCTTCTCAGCGAAGAAATTAGACAGCATATAGAGAAACGCTTAGAAACAAAAGAAATGCCGAAACTACCTCAAAAAATAGCGGAAATTGCGGAAAAGCTGAAAAATTTAACCATTGAAAAAGTAGGCAAAACCGAAATAGAGGGCGTACCAAAAACTGTGAAAAAAGACGCCTTCCCGCCATGCATAAAAGCCCTGTACGAAGATGCATCCAAAGGACGCCACATTTCTCACATAGGACGCTTCACCCTCACAACATTCCTTATAAACATAGGGATGCCCGCAGAAAACGTAATAGACCTTTTTAAAGGATTTTCAGACTTTAACGAGCGCATGACAAGATATCAAGTAGAACATATAGCAGGTGAGAAAGGTTCAAGAACCCGTTACAAACCGCCAAAGTGTGAAACCTTGAAAACTCATGGAATATGCGTTAACCCTGAAGATCTTTGTAAAGTTGTAGGGCATCCGCTAGGATTTTATAAAAAGAATTTAAAGTGAAGACGTTTAGGCATATCAGAATGCACGAAACTGAAACTTGTCAGTAATGTAACCTAAACAAATAATGCTGAAATAAACGCCCCCAGTAGACTGATAATGTTAAATTTTGCGAAGTTTCACATGCGTCATGTTTAAGCATTAACAAAAAGTGGAAAAAGACCAAACTTTAAATAAATCTCCAAGTTTTGTTGAAGAAAAATTGAAATAAAATGCTGAAATCTTTTCCATTTTTGCAGCTTACTCGGAACAGCGAACATTTGTTTTGTCAGCGATATAGTTTTTAGATTCGTGCAACTATTTATCATCAAAAGAAGGAATGCAATGAACCAGAAATCTCGTGGTTTTGTAAAAAATCTGTTTAGTGAATATTACATGCAAGCGTACTCGCCTAAAGCGCCTCCAACCATGGAAAGACGTGAATTCGGCTTCGTTTTATTTGAAGGCTTTGTACTTCGCCATAAAAGCTTCAGGAGCGTCTATGAATTAAAGCATTTTTTAGGATCATCTGCCCCTATGGATGTCTACTATTCCTGCGCATATTATGAAAACCCTGAAGCGGAAATGGCGCAGAAAGCGTGGTTAGGCGCAGATTTAATTTTCGATGTGGATGCTGATCATATACCGACGAATTGTGAAAAAATCCACGACGAATGGTTTTGCGGCGTTTGTGGTTTTGCTGGAAAAGGAGTTAAACCGGAAAAATGTCCCATCTGCAATAGTGAAAAGTTCAGTGTAACCAGCTGGCCCTGTGAAACATGCCTCGAATCAGCGAAAACAGAAACTACAAAACTCTTAGACATATTAATGGATGACTTCGGATTTTCAAGCAGCGAGATACAAACATTCTTTTCAGGACATCGCGGATACCACGTTCAAATCGAAAGTGAGGCACTGTCAACTTTAGACTCTGCTGCACGCAAAGAAATCGTTGATTACATAACCTGTTTAGGCCTTGAAACACCATTGCAAAACGCAGGCGAAATTAAGGCGAAAACTTCAACCAGCAATCAAACTGGTTATGGATGGAGCAAAAGATTGAATGTTGGATTAATTGAGTTTATACGCAACGCAGAAGAGAACGATTTAATAAAAATTGGACTTAAAAGAAACATAGCGGAAGCAATAATGCAGAACAAAGAGAGTCTCTTGAAGCATTTAACGATTTCTGGAAGGTGGAAAAGCATTAGAGGCGTTGGTTCAGAAACAGTAAGAATATTAAAAAAACATGTTGCTAACTTGCAATCTGCTAAGATCGACACGGTTGTAACCACGGACATACATCGCTTAATTAGATTATCAGAAACATTGCATGGTAAAACTGGACTTAAAAAAACATGGTTCCCAACAAACGAAATTGAGGTTTTTGACCCATTCAAAAAAGCTTCAGCCTTTAAAAAAGGCACCATAACTTTATTCGTATCCGATTCTCCAAAATTTAAGCTGAACGGCGAAACGTTTGGACCTTACAAAAACCAGAAAGTTGAACTGCCAACATCAGCAGCTATCCTGCTCATTTGTAAGAATAAGGCTGAGGTTTTGGAGTAAATGTATGAAGAGCTATTTAAAATTTGGAAAAATGAATTACTTAGTAAAGAAGTTGGAAAACTGCCCACTGATTTTATTGAAAAAACCTCAGATTACCTTAAAGAAATAGTGAGAGAAAACAAAATGCTTGACAAAAAGACAGCAAAGGCAAGCCTTCTTAAAATTGAGGAACAAAATGTTAAACTCATGCTTTTTGAGTTGATACAACTACGTTATAGAAAACTGGTGAAAAAAGCTTCTAAAGGCGAAAGAACCTCTGGACTTTTGGCCTTTGAAGAAGAGTTATACTCAAAATTGTCGTCCCTAACAGAATCCTGTCAAAAATTTGTTAAAGAAGTGATGCATGGACGCGCCGTAAAACCCAAGACTACACGTAAAACAACTGTTTTACTCTTTTTGAAAGAAATCCCTGAAATAATCGGAGCCGATTTGAAGACTTACGGTCCATTTAAAGCTGAAGATGTCGCTACAATCCCTAATGAAAATGCCTCAATTCTCGTCAAACAAGGTTTAGCAGTTGAAGTTGAGATCATCTAAAACTTATTTTTCAAGGCTTATTCAACAATATTCGACTTCCCAGTATCATTTACAGGGTAGGCATAATCCATATAGCCGAATATAACGGTGCATAATACTCGCAGGGTTTACTCTAACTCCCTCTGTTTATGCAAAAATAAATACTGAAACGATTTTTGTAACATTGATAAATTACGTGATTAACTCTGCTTGCCTAGGAGAAGGCAACATTGCTTTCATCTAAGACTGAAAACCCCTGCACAAAGCCGTCGCATACCAGATCTGGCGAGAAGTTTCCTTGAAGATGGCGCATACTTAGAATTGTTACTGAGCCACGGATTCTCTGCGCTTTAATAACGTTTACATTTGGTTTTGGATTATACTGTTAACGTCGGCTTTAATGTTGGTGAAATGGGGCTAACAGGACTAAATAGGGCTCCTTAAAATAATTGTCTTTAAGTGTAAACTTTTAGAAAAAGTATAAGTGCAGGTGTGATTTCTATGGAGCTGGAAGTGTCGCGCATGAACTTTCCCAAGGAAGTTAGAACTTATTGTCCACGGTGTAGAGTGTATCAGGTTCACACCGTTGCGCTTTACAAGGCTGGTAAGCGTAGAGCTTTGGCTAAAGGAGAAAGACATCACGAGCGGGAAAAGAAAGGCTACGGAGGGCAAAAATATCCGCTTCAGCGAAAATTCGCTAAGACCACTAAGAAGCAGACTCTAAAATTGAAATGTAAAGTTTGCGGTTTCACTAGACACAAAAAGGGTATGCGGTTAAGGAAGCTTGTTATTGCTTAAAGTGAGGGAGCATTATGACTGAATGGGAGAAGCTTATTCCGAGACCTAGGAGCTCTTTTTTGAGAATTAAATGTTTAAAATGTGGTAACGAGCAGATAGTTTTCAGTTATGCAGTAAATAAGGTTTGCTGTAACGTTTGTGGAGCTGAACTTGCTCAACCTTCTGGCGGGAAAGCAGAAATTAAAGGAGAAGTTGTTGCAGTTTTTGAATAGGAGACTTAAGTTATGATTTTACGAAGACAAGAGTGGCCTGAAGTAGGCGATTTGATCATTGGCACTGTGGAAACCGTTACTGATTACGGTGCTTATGTTAGACTTGACGAGTTTGATAAAAGAGGCCTCCTGCATATAACTGAAGTTTCGTCATCTTGGATTAGGAATATACGTGATTTTGTTCGAGAAGGCCAGAAGGTTGTTTTGAAAGTTCTTCGGGTTGATGTGGAGAAGGGTCATATAGACTTATCCCTTAGAAGAGTTACGAAAAGAGAAAAAATCGAGAAGATGCTTTCTTGGAAAATGGAGCGGAAGGCAGAAGCATTACTTCGCAGCGTGGCTGAAAAAACCGGTCTGTCCGTTGACGAGGTTTATGAAAAGGCTGGGGCGCTTATCGACAGGGAATATGGCTTGTATGAAGGGTTCGAGAAGGCTGCAAAAGACGGCGTGGAAGTTTTAACAAAAATAGGCGTCGCTGACGAACTTGCAAAAGTCTTTGTTGAAGTTGCAAGGGAAAGGATACATTTGCCTATGGTTAAAATTAAAGGCATTGTTGAGCTTCGCTGTCTCAAACCCGACGGGGTGAAAGTTATTAAAGAGGCTTTTTTAAATGCTAAGAAGTCGGAGAAGATGCGGGACGCAAAAATCAAGTTTTATGTAGTTGCGGCTCCGAAGTACTGCATTGAAGTTTTAGCCGATAACTATAAACATGCGGAGGCCCTTCTACAAAAAGTGGCAGGAAATGTTGTTTCAAATGTTATAAAGGCTGGTGGGCAGGCAACATTTAGAAGGGAGAAATAGTGGTTTGGCTTATGAGGAAATGTGAAAAATGCAGAAATTACACGTTAAATGCGGATAAATGCCCATTATGTGGGGGAACCGTTAAAGTACCGCATCCACCAAAGTTCTCACCTGATGACAAATACCTTAAGTATAGAATGGCTTTAAAGAGGGAGAGAGTTTTTGAAAGAGACGTTCATCAAGGAAATTATGAAAGTTGAGCTGAAAAATCCTATAATGATTGAAGGGCTTCCTGGACTGGGACTGGTTGGGAAAATTGCAACCCGCTACTTAATTAAAAATTTGAAGGCTAAGAAATTTGCACATCTTTACTCTCCTCACTTTCCATACTTTGTACTTGTAAGTAAGAAGGGAAGCGTTAGACTTTTACGAGGTACTTTCTATTTCTGGAAAAATGAAAAGGGCGAGAACGACTTAATAATATTTACCGGAGACAGCCAAGCGCAAACTATTGAAGGGCAATATGAAATCTCTAATCGCATATTAGACTTTGCTCAGAAGCACAACGTAAAAACGATAATCACCGTCGGCGGTTATAGGATAGAAGTGAAGGAAAAACCAAAAGTCATAGCGGCTGCCACAAGCCCAAGCCTTCTGGACTGTGCTTTAAAAGCTGAAGCTGTTTTAAGTCCCATGGGAAGCCCCATCGTCGGCACAGCTGGCTTAATTCTGGGTTTGGCCCCTTTCAGAAAGATTGATGCGTTATGCCTACTGGGCGAAACAAGAGGATACCTGCCTGACCCAAAGGCGGCTAAAAGCGTTTTAGAGGTGCTGAACAAGATTTTAGGCATAAACATTGGTTTATCCTGTTTAGAAGAGGAAATAGCCAAAGCGGAAAGCATGGTCGCCCGTTTGCAGAAGATTGAAGAAAGAAGGGCTTTACAAGCAGAGGAAATGCGAAAAGAAGAGGATAAGAGAATAACCTACATTTCCTGAAAATGCTTTGCAAAATCCACTCAACGATTGATTTACCGTTACGTATTTCTCCGAACGGTAAATTTTAGGTAAACCTCATATTTTCAATTTCATCTGCATTTTTCTCAGCAAGCCTCATGTAGGCCTTTATGTTTTGCCTATTGTCTCAGGAACGGCCTCTTGAGTTGCAGTTGACATGTGTAGCGAACTTGTCTTTACGTAATAGTGCGCGGAAGTCTGAGGCAACGACATTAATAATTCTGAAAGCTATTGAAAAATCGTAATTTGCCATGTCTCAGTAATGAAGCATTTCTTTAACGCATTAGAAGCTTATGTTTTTTTGATGTAACCTTCTCTGGGCTCATATACGGTTCCCTCGCGCTGCAGCTGTGTGATTAACCGTTCAACTTCAACTCTTGGAATATTGTATTCTACTTCAAGCCTATTAACTAGCGCTGCTTTTTCCACCATCCCAACTTCTTTTTCCATTTCCGCCAGCAATGAAAGCAACAATTGCAACTTATCTCTGACGCTTTTAGGCTTTCCAGTCATAATTAGGTCTATGTCAATTTTGTGTGAGGATAAGTCTATTCCAACTTCTTCCAGAGACCTCTTCATTATGTTTATTGCTGCCTCTGCGTCCTCCGTAAGAACCTCTGCTCTCAGAGCCGCTCGGGCTCTAGCTTCAGCTAACCGTATAAGCGATTCCAGTTGACGGGCAGTTATGGCTATAGGCGACCCTTCTGTTTCACTTACCGAACGCATGGCCAAATAAAACTCTTTAAGACGCTGTAAAGCTTCGCTAGTTAGAACAGGTTTCGTTCCTTTTGCGTAGCTTACGTATTTCCTCAGAAGTTCTAATGGTATCGGCGGTTCCATAGGACTTGAGCCCTTTCGGTGAATTTCAAGAATGTGCTCTGACATTCTGCTATCTACTTCCTTGTTTGGGGTATCTCTTAAAACGAATATGAGGTCAAATCTTGAAAGAATGGTGACCGGCAGCGAAATGTTCTCAGTAACTGTTCGCCGAGGTTCGTACCTTCCCAAAGCAGGGTTTGCAGCAGCCAATATTGCAGTTCTAGCATTAAGGGTTGCCACTATGCCGCCTTTAGCTACGGAAACCGTATGCTGCTCCATGGCTTCATGTATTGCAACACGGTCTTCAGGACGCATTTTGTCTATTTCATCAATGCAGGCAATTCCTTTGTCAGCAAGCACGAGGGCGCCAGCTTCAAGACTCATTCCGCCGCCCTTCTCACGTATAACAGCTGCTGTCAGACCTGCGGCTGTTGTCCCTCTGCCAGAAGTATACAGTCCTCTAGGCGCAATCCGCGCTACATACTGTAATAGCTGAGACTTTGCGGTTCCAGGATCACCTATTAAAAGAACATTCAACTCGCCTCTCACTATAATGTCTGGAAGGCTTTTTGGGACACCGCCGAAAAGAAGATACATTATTGCTTCCTTCACATGTTCATAGCCATATATTGATGGAGCAATCGAGTTCATTATTTTTCTATGAATCCAAGGATCCTTCGCAAGATCTAGAATTCGTTTTTCTTCCTCCGGAGACGGAAGCGTTGCCTCCGGTTCTTTCCCCAAGACTTCAATCGAGTTTGTATCTAAATGTAAAACAAAAGTGCGAAGTTTTCCAACCCTCGGCATCGTAGGTGCTGCAGCACGAACTGTGCCGACCACGGAGACATGGTCTCCCGGTCTGGCTATGTCCACTATTTCAGTTCCGACAAGTTTTACATGCAAGGTTCGGGGAAGCTGCCCAGGCGGAAGGTCTTCAGGGCGTTCCTGAACGCGGAGATCTTGAGAATCTATAAACAATGACTCTTCCTGCATGAAGTCAAAAGGTCCCTTCCGCCTGCAGGACGGGTCTGTGCATGCAAATGGAGCTTTAAGAAACGGACCTGACTGATCCACGTATGTTATGTTTCCACACCCTCGACATTTGAAGGCTGCACGCATCACCATCGGCCGGACCGGAGTTGACCGCACAACTATACCTTCAATCATCACCAGTTTCCCTATATGGGCAGCTCCAAGTTTCCGCAGCGGAGTTGACTCCATCAACCTAACAATCCTAACAGTTATTTTCTGTTCTTCCGCATATTCAGGAGCTTCTATGGCTAGCTGGTTTTGCGCTGCATTGTCTGCATACTTAAGGTATTCGTCTGGTTTCTCCAACAACCTGTCTGCAAGCCTATGGTCAAAAGCTAAGATGTCTTCAAACTCAACTATAAGCGACGTTTTTGCATAGACAGAAAGTTGCGATATTCGTTGTCGATACTTATCCTTCTTAAAAAATTCCAAAAAACGCTCCTGCGGATCAATCACCTCTAACTCTTCAGTCATCGCTTTTCCACCTCACTTGCGCTCCAAAATTTTAGTTTTCCATTTATTGATAAACATGTAAATCTGCTCATAGAGAAACCTTTCCTCTGCTGTTAAACTTCTCAAAACATGGTCTGTTTGGGCTGGAGCAGAGGCCAAAGAAACAATCTTCTTTAACCTTAAATTTACAATGTCCGTTGCCATTTGCCTAACCTTTTCGTAATCATGTATTTTCTCAGGATGTTTAACGGTTTCATCCCTTAACTCAGCCAACAGTCTACGGAGCTTAGGGTAAAAGTTCTTTGGAAGTTCAGAAATTTGTCCAGCTGCTTGGACACGTTCCTTCCAGTGAATCTTGTAAAGTTTAGTTGAATCGAAAATATCTTCGCCTTTAAAACGGACCATACCGAACTTTTCAAGTTCTCGAGCTACCCAATAAAAAACCTCATATTCATTTCCCTCTTCAAATGGGCCAACTATTAATCCAGCCAGTTTAATTTCTGGACAGTTACGGTTAGCTACAACTTTCACAGGCGTGTTTTCAAACATAAAGTCTAAGGCTTTAATCATGTTAGCAACTTCTCCTCGCATCTGCTCCTCTGCTCCCTTTAACTAATTCTACTTTTGGCTGAGATATAAAAAGTATAGTCTAAAAATGCGACACAGTGTATTTCCAGTTAAGAATTAAGGTCAGCTGTTTTGCCTTGAACTTTCGTCAAAACGTTAAAGTGCGCTGTTAAATGCAAAACTTATGCTTTTGAAAATTTAACCATAATATTTAATAGCAGATTGAACGGACTCTTGTATTCTTGGACAATTGTTAACGTGAATATGATGGCGGGTTCTGAAGAAAGCAACCTATACAATGAATCCTTGAAGCCGTTGAAGGAAGCTGCTGCCGCGCTCAAATTGGAAAGCAATATTGTAGAAGCCATAGTGGAGCTGGCTAACGCCCCACAGCACCTGAAGCAGATCGAACATTACAAGAAAAAGGAGTTATTGTGTTGCCTGACGTTTTGGCCAACGCTGGAGGGGTAACTGTAAGCTATTTCGAGTGGGTTCAAAATCGAATGGGCTATTATTGGACTGAAGAAGAAGTTGACGAGAAACTGAAACAGGTTATGAAAGCAGCGTACAAAGATGTTTACCAAACAGCTAAGCAGTATCACGTAGAGGCTTCATTTGCCCCTCATGCAAGGGCTTACCAGCTAAATTTGCGAACAGCCGCCTACATTCTTGCGGTTAGGAGAATTTTCGAAGCTATGAAAGCGTTGGGGCGCATCTGAAATAATGCAATGCGCGACCTCATAAATTAAATTGTTGAACCCTACGTCAAAGGCGGGTGGTTGAGGGAAGGCGCTGAATAAGTATTTATTAGCTGTTTTTCATATTCAAAGCGGAGGTTCTCTGGTTGAGTTTTGAAATGTGGGCTGAAAAATACAGGCCTAAAACATTAGACGAAATGGTCGATCAGAAGGAGATAGTTGAACGGCTTAAAAGCTTTGTAAAAGCGAAAAATGTGCCGCACTGCATTTTCGCCGGGCCACCGGGAACCGGAAAAACAACCGCTGCGCTTTGTCTTGCGAGGGATCTTTACGGTGAAAATTATCGTGAACATATTATGGAGTTGAATGCAAGTGACGAGAGAGGTATCGATGTTGTACGTGAAACGGTAAAAACCTTCGCGAGAGTCCGT
>JAWBOH010000026.1:0-25362 GCA_038826715.1 Bathyarchaeia archaeon
GCTTGGCACCGTTGTGCTGCCAGACGCTAAAGCTGAAACAAAAACAAAAGACGAGGAAAGGCTTGCAGCAGTGACAGCCCACGCGAATGCTAACTTTAGTGAGATAAAATCAACCTTGGACGCTTTCTTAACAAATATGGGTTTAAAATGGGAAGTAAAAGAGACGAAGCATCCCAGCTTTATTGAAGGACGTGTAGGCACAGTTGAAATCTACGGTGCCACCGTTGGGCTTTTAGGCGAAATTTGCCCAAAGGTCATAGAAGCTTGGAACCTTGAAAACCCCTCAGCTGCCTTCGAAGTAAACATGTCGGAAATAGCCAAAATTAAGGTTCAAAGGCAGCAACATCAGCCTTAAAAGTCAAGACACTCAAGCGGGAAAACCTGAATGGCAGAATTCAATTTATCGGTTCGCTGCAACTTTAAAATCGAGCAACGCTCTCAAAATTTTAAAGCAACTAAAAGTTTTATACCTGAAGTTTGATAATCTGCGCGTCTTGTAAAAGTTTCAGCATGTCAGCCTTCAACAGTAACATTTAACTTTTAAAATGTTCAAAAGTTATTTGGCGATGAACACATAAAAATGGAAATGTGAGCCTTTCTTGAATCCCGCCGGATAAATCCATGCTGACGGACCCAACAGAGCGCAGACCGAAAGGCTTGTTGCAGTGAAGACGGGTTTACCCAGGCATGGGACACGGTGGGCGCAGGCGCAAAACCCCATGCCGGAGAGAGCTTAACCAAGAGGAGCGCATGGCTCCACGATGAAGTTAAGTGATAGGTAACGTGGGATACAAAAGCGCCTGCGAAACAATTATAACCTTAATGCTTTTACCGTTGATTTTTTATGAACACTCTCACACGCAATCTAACTTCCGGTTTAATAGAATTAAAAATCAATCGACGCAGACGAAACAAGGCTTAAATGCAAATTATTTCCATGTTAAATGTACACTTTTGTTTGGCAGGTAGACTGCGCATGATTTAAAGATGTTAGTGAAACAACTTTTAAGTTTAACTTTTGCATACATTTTTGAAAGGTTTGACTGGTTTGGACATAGAAACAAAAATTGATTTAATCAAGAAGCCGCCTACAGAGGAGATTCTTGTTGAAAACGAGTTAAGAGAGCTTTTAGAAACTGAAGAGCATCCGGGACATTATATAGGTTTTGAAATTTCAGGTATGCTTCATCTTGGAAATCTTGTGATGGCAGGTTTTAAGATAAACGATTTTATTAAAGCAGGCATAAAATGTCAAGTTTATTTGGCGGACTGGCATAGCTTCATAAACAACAAGTTCGGCGGAGATTGGGACAAAATTCTTCAAGCCACAAGATATTATGCAAAGGCGTTTAATTTCTTCTGTCCTGGAGCAAAAATCGTGGTAGGTTCTCAACTTTACCAAAACAACGATGAGTATTGGCGAAACCTGTTGAAGTTTGCGAAACATATGACCTTAAGCCGAACATTACGCTGCCTAACAATAATGGGGAGAAGCGAAACTGAAAAACTAGACTTGTCACAGTATTTTTATCCAGCCATGCAGGCTGTGGACATCAAAACAATAGGTGCAGATATACCTCACGGAGGGATGGACCAGCGTAAAGCTCACGTTTTAGCCCGCGAGATCTTCCCGAAAATGGGCTGGAAAAAGCCTGTGGCAGTTCATCATCATCTGCTTATGGGAATAGCTGAGCCTGTTAAGCTTGGCGCTAGGGATAAGTTGGAGCAAGTGATAGCCAGCAAAATGAGCAAGTCAAAGCCTTGGACGGCGATATTTATCCATGACACTGAAGAACAGATAAGAGCCAAGCTTAAAAAAGCATGGTGTCCAGAAAAACAGGTTGAAATGAACCCTATTCTGGAAATAGTTAAACATGTTTTATTTCATGAGAATAAGGCTTTCACTGTTGAACGTCCTGTAAAGTTCGGTGGAACCATAACATTTGAAAACTATGAGGAGTTGGAAAAAGCCTACAGGACAGGGCAGCTTCATCCGCAAGACTTGAAGAATGCAGTTGCAAAAGCTCTGGCTGAAATCCTAAATAAAATAAGAAGGTTTTTTGAAACAGACAGGGAAGCAAGAGAAAGCCTTGAAATTGTTAAGAAAACACAGGTAACAAGGTAAACCTGCCTTGTCAACAAAGCTGAAAGATAAAGAACAGCAAATTACACAAATACTGGAGCAGTTGGCTATAGAAAACAATTGTGGAAAACCAGTTGTTGTAGAGGGTAAAAAAGACGCAGAATCCTTGAAAAATCTAGGAGTGAACGGCGAAATAATATTTGCTAAGGCAGGTGGGAGAAACCTTTTAGACGTAATTTCAGAAGTGGAAGCAGCCAGCGCAGGCGAAGTGATATTGATGCTGGACTTTGACAGAAGAGGCAGAGAGTTGACTTTAAACCTGAAAGGCCGCCTTGAAGAATCTGGAATTAAGGTTAACATTCATTTTTGGCTTAAAATTCAATGTTTGGCGGGAAAAGAAGTTAAAGATGTTGAAGGCTTAGCCAGCTACATGGAAACATTAAAGAGTAAGATTGGCAATTCATAAAAGTAAATATATTAGAGGTTAATTTAATCTCGTGTCTGAGAGTACAGTTCTCTCGTCACGTGGTTAAGCTGACAATGCATAAATCATGAATAGGAGGTGACGCTTACGGGTTCATCGCAAACCCTTACCATAAAGTATGTAATCCGTGCAAAATTCGAAATAGAAGGAGTTGTTGAAAAACCAGACGTTATAGGGGCAGTTTTCGGACAGACAGAAGGCCTTTTCGGCCCTGAACTTGACCTTAGAGAACTTCAAAAGTCTGGAAGAATAGGCAGAATAGAAATTGAACTTCATTCAAAAAACGACAGAACAACAGGCTCAATAATTATCCCAACAAGCTTGGACAGAGTGTCAACAGCGCTGTTGGCAGCAAGCATTGAAAGCATAAGCCGTGTTGGACCGTGCTCTGCAAAAGTCACCCTTGAAAAAATAGAGGACGTTAGAGAAGCCCGAAGGAAAACAATAATTGATAGAGCTAAAGAAATCCTCCACCAGTGGACCATTGAATCCATGCCTACAGTGGATGAAATTTTCAAGGAAGTTGCTGAAACCCTGAAAGTGGCAAAGGTTGAGAAGTATGGACCTGAAGAACTTTCAGCAGGACCAGAAATTGAAAACTCAAAGGAAATTATTATCGTTGAGGGAAGGGCTGACGTAATCAATCTGATGCGCTGCGGAATCAACAATGTGATAGCTCTTGAAGGTGCAAAGGTTCCGGAAACAATAAAGAAGCTTTGCAGAGAGAAGGAGGCAACAGCCTTCCTTGACGGAGACAGAGGCGGAGACCTAATTCTCAAAGAACTGCTTCAAGTAGCCAGTTTAAAACATATTGCAAGAGCCCCGAGAGGTAAAGAAGTTGAAGAGCTTAACTGCAGGGAAATCTTTGAAGCGTTAACTTCAAAAACCCCTATTGAAGAATTCGTTAAGCCTAGAAAAGAAAAGCGAAGAGTCGAGTTTCCTGGGGAAATTGTTCAGATGGCTAAAAGTTTAGAAGGCACCTTGGAAGCCATGCTTCTGAACGATAAATTAGAGTTGATGGAAAGGCTTCCGGTAAGCCAACTAGCTGAAAGGCTTCAGCAGGCAAGCCAGGTTGACACAGTGATCTTTGACGGCATAATAACCCAGCGGATAGTTGACATAGCCAGCGAGAAAAACATAAAGAACATTATTGCCTCTCGAATTTCGGAAGCTGTGAAACCAGCTTTAAACGTTCAGCTTGCAACCTTTTCAGAAATAATGGAAAGTTAGCTTCCGAAATAGTCTGTAAGCCTTCTGATTTCCCTCTCCTCACTGCCAGCCTTGGCCTTCAAAAGCTGCTCCTCAGTTATGCCGAAACATTGAAGTATCCTTGCGGCTGCCTGCGCAATTTGGTTGGTCACGTAGTATTCTATGTCTACTTCGTCGTAGTTAGCGAACATGTAAGGCTTAACCCGCTCGTAAAGGCGGCCTGCGCCTACCACGACGACATAGCCTACCTTGTCGCCCATAGTTAGCTTCCACCCCTTCCTCATTAGAATTTTCGCCGCTTCCACATGAGGAGTTTTGACAGCATACTCTTCAACAGGTTTCGTCAGAGTTTTCCAAATTATCAAGTCGCGGTACGGAACACGTTTCTGCCTCAACTCGTGAATAAACTGTTCCGTAAACCTTGCAGCTTTTGTAGGCGAATTCTCTTTCAACACTATTTCCAGAATTTTCTCCTGAACCTTTTTGGCTACGGCAGCCCAGTCGCCTCTTACAACTTCTAACCCTACAATGTCCAAGTTTCCATTTGCAAGAAGCCCTGCATAACGTTTTTTAGCTTCTGTGAAAAATATGCGTTTGTAAATTTTGTCCGGTTTTATTTCTAAACCAAGCTTTTCATAGATTCGCCTGGTAAGCCTTTCCACTTTTTCGAACTCGTATTTTATGAAGATGCTGTCAGTATCGCCGTAAACAACAGCCAGTCCTTCTTCTTCAGCCATTTTAATAGCTGTGAGAATAGTGTGTCTGCCCCATGCAGTGGCAGCTTCAGCAACTGGCTTTATGTACCATCTTGCACCAATCCATCCGGCATAACCGTAAGAGGCGTTGGTTATAACCTTAACAGCTTTTTGTCTTGCGTCTAGAACGCGGTAGTCAACACTTTCAGGCATGCATTGTTTCATTTTGAAGCGTATCTCGCTTCTTATGTTAATAAGATGGGATAATACTTCCTTGTAAAATCCTGGAGGTTCCTTTCTAAATTGATGCTTAACCTCAGGCGCTTCGTAAACCTCTGATGGGGGGTTAGGCTCTTTCGGAGCAACATAGGTGTCTGGCGAAAGGTTATAGGTTATCATAATGTTTGGATACATGGAGGCAAAGTCTAAAACCGCTATGTTTTCATGCAACCCAGGCTTTGGACTGAGCACTATGGCTCCAGCATAAGGTCTGTAAGGCTGTTCTACTCTTTTCGGCACAAGTTCGCCGATTTTCTGGGCATGTTTGATTAGGAACCATTCTACTCTGAAGCCGACGGCTGCCGTTCCAACGTGGTCTACGGGCAAACCTACAAGGCTTGAAAGTTGCATGGCGAAGTCTAAAATGGCTTTAGCTATGCCTATGATGCATCGAGTGTTCTCCATTGAAAACTTTTTTAAAACGTCTCTTTTAGACTTGTCATCCCAATACTCTGCAAAGTCTACATCATCGATTAAAACACGCTTCTCAATCTTCATGACTCCCAAGTAGTCCGCTAAATTCTCCAAAGTTTTAACCTTGACGTCTGGAAACTCGTCGGCGAAGTCTAAAATGTCTATGTTCGCTCTTCCAGTAATTGAAACATGACCGTAAACGCTGGTGTGGGGCTCTGTTTCAGCCCTATCAATACACAAGCGAAGCCCAAGCCTTTTGCACCTTTCATTAAGGTAAGCCCAGTCCTGCCTGTTTACTCCGTAGCCAACAATAATGTCTGGATCAAAATTTTTCACGTAACTTATGAAAGCCTCTAGAATGGGCTTATCATTGAGGGTTTCGCCAACAACAAACTGTTTTTCTTCACCTGTGCTTAAAACTGTTGAAATCATGATAACTGGGTTTCTATCAGGCTTAGGTGATCCTTCCCTGCTGTAACATATCATTGAAAAGGCTAAAATCCTCAAATTTGGAAGCTCCGTCATTTCAACGTATTTCGGACTAGACCCAGCTGCATAAACACGGTCAGCCTGAACATTAAGCCTAACTTCCTCAGCAACTTCAACCTCGTGCCAACCGCATGGAACAACACCATTATCAATCAGATACCGCATAGAATATCTAATATCATCCTCAAGGCATTCTTTCACGCCTTCAATTTTCTGAAAAGCCTTTGCATATTTTGCCACTAAATCTGGGTTTCTGCAATAAACCTTCACAGCTTTAACGGGCTTGCCGAAAAATCTTTTCTCAACAACCTCAGCTTTTACAATGAAAGGAAATTCTGCCTTCCTCAGCTTAATTTCTCTAACCGCCTCGGATGGATCAAAACCTTCCTTGATAATAGCGTAAAAATAGGCGATGAAACTTCTATCAATAATCAAAACCCTGTTCCCAGACGCGTCAACACCCCAAAGCCAAACTTCCGGTTCCTCATCCCTAACTTCATAGTTGACATCCAACAGCCAAAACGTGATCTTCATGTCTTACCCTACAAACACGATTACAACCAACAAACCTTTAAACTTTAGCAGCACATGCTAAAAAAGCAGCTTTCACAGTGCAAACGTTTTCATCAAAAATGTACCAGCAAAATTCTTAAGCACCATAACAAACCATTAAAAAGTATAATGGAGGGTTCTCACCTGAAATTCGGCGTCAGCCTCGGTTTCGGCCTAAACGCTAAAGAAAGGACAGAAGCGGCAGTGGAAGCCGAGAATCTCGGATACGATGGCATATTTATGGCGGATCACATAGGCAAAGTTGGATCTATGGATCCTTTCATTACCTTATCATATCTTGCAGGCAAAACCACAACCATAAGGCTTGGAGTAATGGTTACACCTGTACCCAGATACGTTCCAGCTCATCTGGCAACGTTAATATCCACTCTAGATGCGGTATCAAACGGCAGGTTTATAGCAGGAGTGGGAGCAGGCTATGAGTACTACGAGTTCAGAAATTACGCGCCGGGCGGCGTCTACGATGATGTAAGCGTTAGAAGCGAAAAATTTTTGGAAGGCTTAAGGCTTATGAAAAAACTTTGGGAAACCCCACACCCATACCGCGTATATTGGAAAGGCAAATATTACTCATTAGAAGAAGCTTTCTTATGGCCTAAACCAGTACAGAAGCCTCATCCACCTGTCTGGATGGGAGGATCTGGAACTAAGGCATTGAGAGCAGCAGCTGAACTATGCAGCGGCTGGATGGGCCCAATTTTCGGAGGAAACGCGCAGTATCCCGCTGAAGTCTATGAAAATAATGTTAAAAAAATCCAAAAGTTTGCCAAAGAATACAACAGGGACCTGAGCAATTTTACCTTCGCAAGTTGGGGATGCACCTACGACGTTAACGTTCCAACAGACATTGTTGCAAAATCAGGCGGTTTGGGATCCATACATAAAATGGACACTCCAGAACTAATAGAATCATATAAAGCTGCCGGCTGCCAATACTGGATTATAGCATGCCCATTTATGCGCCAATTTGCAAAGGAAATAATGCCCTCTTTCAACTAAACTGAACAAAACCGCCAACGCCTACCCTATAGTCAACTAAGCCATAAGTTTCTAGGGCTTCAAGCAGCCCGTCAACACCTCTAAACAAATCCACGTTAGACGGGCCGATGTTTAATCGCGCCAAAATCTCCCCCTGCGCATGGGAGACGCTTTTCCTTAAAAGGCTGAGCCCTGTAACGCTTAAGCTCATTATCCAAATTCTCAGCAAGCCTTTTCAAAAACATGTTCTCCCTGCGGAGTCCACTCAACCCCTCATCAGCCTTGTGCAAACGCTTAACAAGCTCAGCCCTGCTAAATAGCCCTCTCCCTCCTCACGACGGATAGAATCCTAAACCGGTCAACTATAAACCTCAAAATTGAAGGTCTCAATAGACGTTTGTGTCCAAGTAAACTCGCTCAACCAACCCTACTCCACACAAGAAATGACTATCTGCACGTAAGCTTTTAAGATGTATGTTTCAAGGCAAGGATTTCAAAAATAAACTAGAGAATGCTAATAAAACAATGCATTACCCTTCAAACATGTGGCTATATCACGTTTTACCAGTAATATTTTATGCTGAAAATTCACCCTCATCAATATCTCCTTAAATTCGGCTTGTTCCGTTAAAAACGCTTTAAAAGGCTCTATTTCAAGTGCGGGGGGTGGGATTTGAACCCACGAACCCCTACGGGACAGCCGCTCCGCGAAAGTTCAGCTTTTTCTCCTCAGGGCTGCGCCTTTAGCCTGGCTTGGCAACCCCCGCCTACTGTTGCCTTTATCTTCTAATTTGTTGGTAGAATTAAATCTTCCTTTTCACGGTATGAAGTTTTTGAACAGAATCCGTAGAACGGATAGCCCCGTGTTGGGATTGTCATGAAATGTTCTCCCCATTGCTGCTCTTGCCTGGGTTTATTTTAACTGCTGTAAGATTTTTCCCCCAGTAGTTAATAAGGCGTCACGTTTTCAAATGCAATATCGTCAAAAGTTAGCGCCTCGGGTACAAATTAAATACAGAGGGGCAACTTTGTTACATCTTCGGTTTGAGGGTTAAATCTTCGATTTTTGCTTTTTTCAGCAAATTGACATGTTTAACTAGCTTGGTAACGACTGCTTCGAAGATTTTTCTTCCCTTTTCCGCTGACGCTGTTGTTGATTTGCCGAATACGCCGTGGCTAGTATAGTCTGCAGTGTTTAGAGGCAGAGTTATTCCTTCTCCAGCAGCCTCGTGTTTTTTGATTTCTTCGTCGACAGCTTTATCCGTATTAACCAGTTGCGGGTTTAAAGCTAAATTCATGGATGTTTCCTCGGCTGCAGCGTGGCCTCTCTCTTCTGGCTTAAATACCTCTGGTAAAAGTTTTTCAGAGGCCTGCCACCATTGAAAGATTGATATGAAAATTCCTTTTTCCCTTAATTCTCCAGCCAGATCTGTTAAAGCGGCTAGATTTCCGCCATGTCCATTGACTATAACGATTTTTTTAACACCATAATAGTTCAGGGAGAGGCAGATTTCCTTCACGTAGTTTTTGAAAATTTCAGTTGGAACGTGAACTGTGCCCCAGAACTGTCTATGATGATGGCTTACGCCGAAAGGCACTACTTGTAAGCATAGTACTCCTGTGCGTTTGGCAGTTTCTTCGGCTATAGCCTTAGCAATGAAATGGTCTGTTCCCAGAGGATTTTGGGGACCGTGCTGCTCGTTTGAACCTACAGGAATTATGGCGATGTCGTTTCTACTGAAATACTGTTTTGCCTCAATCCAGTTCATTTCATGAAGTAAAACCTTCATGGTTCACCATCCACAAAACTATTTTATTCCAAAAACGAATATAAGTTTGCATCTTCAGTTGAAGGGTGACCATTTTGAAGGCTTTGATTCTTGCAGGTGGATTCGGAACAAGGCTGAGGCCTCTAAGTTGCACGCGGCCGAAAATTCTGTTTCCCATTCTTAACAAACCTTTAATAGAATGGATTCTTGAAGGGTTGGCACAAAGCGGCGTCGAAGAAGCTATATTAGCCGTTAACAGTCAAACAGCTTTCCATTTGAAGCATTCAATATTTTCTAAAAGCGGATTGAAAATAGTTTATTCATGTGACCCGCTTGAAAAACCGTTAGGGACAGGTGGACCGGTAAGGAAAGCTGAAAAAATTTTAGGCAAGGAGGATTTTTTAGTCATTAATGGAGACATCTTTACAAACATAAATTACATGGAAATCGCCAAAACACATAAGGAGAAAAAGGCTGTTGCAACGATAGCCGTTTACAGCGTGGAAGACCCCTTCAGATATGGAGTTGCGGAATTAGCGAATGACGGCAGAATAAAAAGGTTTATTGAGAAACCATCTTTCGGTGCTTTCTCGTCGAATATTGTAAACGCTGGAATATATGTATTAAGCCCAGAGATTTTCAGCCATATTCCTGAGGGGGGAAAGTTTTCCTTAGAACGCGAAGTTTTCCCGAAACTTGCTGAGGATGGAAGACTTTACGGCCATATATTTAAGGGGTTATGGGCGGACATAGGTAAAATAAGGGACTATTTTGAGATAAATAAAACTTTGCTTGAGACGTTTCCTAACAAAAGGAAAAGTTTGATCAGACGAGGATTCAACGCGCCCTTAATGTGTGGCATGGGTTCTTTTATCGGAGAAAAGTCCATCGTTGGACCATATGCCATTTTAGGAAGAAACGTTAGGATCGGTAAAAATGTCTGTGTAAGAAACTCAATACTTTTCAATAAGGTTTCTATAGGAGATTCATCGTTTATTAATGGAGCCATAATAGGCGAGAATGTTACTATCGGAGAAAACGTTAAAATAAACAAGAACTGTGTGATAGGAGACTATGCCATTATAGGAGATGGTGTTACGCTTAAAAGAGGTACAGCAGTTTGTCCGGCGAAAGAAGTTTTTGAAAGCGTGGAGAACAGAAAATGCATTTTTTGAATGGGGAATTAGCACATGCTATGCTTTAGGAGGCTTTTTGGAACAAATGGAATTCGAGGAGTCGCCAACAAAGACTTAACCCCGGAATCGGCGGCAAAGATAGGAAGCGCCATAGGGACTTTTTTCCAAGGTGGAAACTTAATAGTTGGGCATGACGCTAGGACAAGCAGCCCCATGCTTATGAGAGCAGTCACATCCGGGTTAAACGCGGCTGGCTGCAACGTCCTATCTGCAGGTATGGCTCCGACACCAACATTGCAGTACGCTGTTAAAAATCACAGTGTAGACGGCGCTGTCATAATAACAGCTTCACATAATCCTCCGGAGTACAACGGGATAAAAGTTGTTTGGAATGATGGAATAGAAATTTCACGGGAACAGGAAACAGAGATTGAAGACATATTTTTCGATGAAAAAATGCGTTACACCAATTGGGATAAAATAGGAAGTGTGCAAGTGCTGGTCGACGTTATCGATGAATATGTTGACGCTGTTAAAAAACACGCAGATGTAGGCGCCACGGCTAGAATGCGCTTTCATGTTGTTGTTGACGCTGCAAACAGCGTTGCCTCCCTTACAGTGCCAAAACTTTTGAAGGATGTAGGATGCAAAATCACAACCATAAACGCAAACATTGATGGAACATTCCCAGGTAGACTGCCTGAACCCCTTCCTGAAAACCTTAAAGATTTAGCTCTAACGGTTAGGGCGGTAGGCGCAGATTTGGGAGTTGCTTTTGACGGAGACGCTGACCGATCAATTTTTGTTGATGAAAAAGGGGAAATCCATTGGGGAGATAAAACGTTCGCCCTAATTGAAAAACACTTTTTGATGCGGCATCCAAATGAAAAGATTGTAACGCCAATTAGCTCATCAACGATGATCAAAGACATTGCAGAGGCATACAAAGGAGAGGTTGTTTGGACAAAAGTTGGAAGTGTAACAGTTTCACACGCCATGAAGAAGTTGAATGCAAAACTTGGCGGCGAAGAGAATGGAGGAATTTTTTACGGACCTCACCAACTTGTTAGAGATGGAGGAATAGCTACAGTTTTAATATTGAATTTAATGGCTGAAACAGGTAGAAAGCTGTCCCAGCTGCTTGACGAGCTTCCAAAATACTTTATTATGAAAAGTAAGGTTGAATGCCCAAGCGAACTGAAAGAAAACGTTCTTAAAAAACTTGTTGAACAAACAAAGGATTTAAACATAAACACGATTGACGGAGTTAAAATATGGTTTGAAGACAAAAGCTCAATCTTAATCAGACCTAGCGGAACCGAGCCTTTATATAGGCTTTACGCTGAGGCGAAAACAAACAAAAGGGCTGAAGAACTTATAAGCGAATTTGGGTTAAAGCTTAAAAGGATTGTTGAATGTGTAAAAGCTGAGGATTAGTTTTCTGCAATCTTGGAGAGAAATTGAATGGCATCGTCAGCAGCTGATAAAACCGTTGGAAACAAAACTTCGGAGCAACGCGAAGGTTCCACGGTAAGTATTCTAGGCTGCGGGCGAAACGGAATTCTTCACGCATGCCTTTTTGTTGAAGCAGGGTTTAAAGTCATCTGTTTTGACAGTGACCGCGCATTGGCGGAAAGCGTTTCTAAGGCGGAAGTACCGTTTTTGAAAAACAAGGTTGAACCCATCCTTAGAAGAGGTTTAGATAGTGGAAGATTAACTGTTTCAACCATTCTGGAGGAAATTTCAGCTCAAAGCAGAATTGCAATAGTTACAACTTCAGCCATAGTGAATGAAAAAGGCAGAATAGACTATTCAAACATTGAAAAAACGCTTAAACAGTTCGGTCGAAACCTTCAGGAAGACACGCTAATCATAATTGCAAGTACTGTCGGGGTAGGTGTTACCGAAAGCTTTCTTAAGGAAATTCTTGAAAGCGTCTCGGGGCTTAAATCAGGCATAGATTTCTATTTCACTTACAGTCCAGTTCCATTTCCGGAAGAACAAACATTAAGCGGGTTGGCAAGTCTTAGGCGAATTGTTGCCGCGAAGGACAGAAAAAGCCTTGAAAAAGCCTCAAGCGTTATAAGCGTTGTAACAAGGACTCCGCTTATAAAAACCTTAGACGTGAAAGCAGCGGAAGCTGCTGTGTTGTTTGAGGCTGCGCATAAAAATACCGATTTTGCGTTGACTAACGAATTTGCAGTTTTCTGTGAAAAAACAGGTATAGACTATTTTGCGGTTCAGAAGCTATGGACGGATAGAAATGGCACACCTATGCAGCCGGCGTTAAACTGTTGCAGCGGTAATGAGGCCGTTTTGATGCTGCTTGAAGATGCGGAGAATCAAAACGTCAAATTTCGAGTTTCGGCTGCAGCTTTAGAGTTGAACAAGGAAGCATTAAAACATGCAGTCAGCCTAGTTCACGAGGCATTAAAAAGCTGTGGAAAACCCTTGCGGAGGGCAAAAATCGCGGTGTTAGGTGTTTCTCAAACGCGAAACTTGGGTGATACGCCTAAAAGCTCTTTGAAAAAGTTTATTGAAATGCTTAAGGATAAAGGCGTCAAACTAAGCTTGTATGACCCTTATTTTTCGAATAAACCTTCAGCTGAGTTAGAGTTAACATTTATTAAAAGAAGTTTGACGGAGGCTGCTGAAGGAGCAGACTGCATTGTTATTTTCACTGGGCATGACCAGTTTAAACGGTTAAATTTAAGGAAACTTAGGCTTTTGGCTAAGATGCCGGCGGCAATTGTTGATTTTGAAGGCGTTTTAGACTTGAAAAAAGTTGAGGATGAAGGTTTCATATATCGCGGTTTAGGAAGAGGATTGTGGAAAAAATGAAAAAGCTTGGAGTTGCAGTTATCGGCGCCGGCTTCTGGGGTAGAAATCACGCTAGGGTCTTTAAAGAATTGGAGGAGACGGAGCTTCTGGCAGTATGCGACATAGATGCGGCGAGGGTTAAAAATGTTGCAAAACAGTTTGGCGTTGAAGGCTATGTCGATGTTGGAAAAGCGATGAGGAGAAAGGATGTGGAAGCTGTCAGCGTTTGCACATGGTCGACCAGCCTTGCGAAAGAGGCGATGAAAGCACTTAAAGCTGGTAAGCATGTTCTTGTTGAAAAGCCTATGGCTGCAAGTTCTAAACAGGCAGAAGCTTTGCTGAGAACAGCGGAAAGGCTGAATCTGCATCTTTCTGTGGGTTTTTTGATGCGGTTTATTCCAGGAGTGCAGTACCTGAAAAAGGCCGTTAAAGATAAAGCCATAGGGGAACTTGTTTGTGCGACCGCGAAGAGGGTTTCTCAGTGGCCTGAAAGAATAGGGGATGTGGGTGTTGTGAAGGATTTGGCCATTCACGACATAGACGTAATGCGATACCTGTTTGACGCTGACCCGGTGACAGTTTATGCAAAAACTGGAAACATGAGACATAGGCTTTTTGAGGACTATGCTCATATAATGCTCACTTTTGAAGAGGCGAAAAACGCCTTTATTGAGTCTAACTGGTTGACTCCGTATAAAACACGAGTGCTTGTGGTTACTGGAAGTGAAGCAATAATGAAGCTTGACTATATCACGCAGGAATTGACAATAGAAAATGCTGAAGAAACAGTGCAACCGAGGATACCGTGGCAGGAACCATTGAAACTTGAACTGCAACATTTTGCAAAGTGTGTGTTAGGATTGGAAGAGCCTCTTATAACAGGGTTTGACGGTTTAAAAGCGCTAAGAATAGCTGAAGCAGCGTTAAAGTCTTCTAGAACAGGTAGAATTGTAAAGCTAACTAGGGATAGTTTTTAACTTAAACGGTTTCCCTTCAAGCAAAATTTTTTCAGGAACTTTCCCCATCCATTTTTTCAAAAAGGGAACATCATCGCTTTCCTTTCGAAGCTCGTCTGGAAGCATTTCCGGAATCTCGTCTCTTATAGGGTACCATCTCAGGCATTTCGGGCAGACAATTAAACCTTCGACAATTTCTTCTTTTTCTTCAAAAACGTACAGTTCAAGAGGATGATGTTTATCAATGGGGCAAGCCAATATTTCCATAAGCTTTCTTTTCATAGGTTTCACTATTGCTAGAAATTATCTAAACATTTATTAAATTTTGCTCCTTCCCTGAACGCTTAACAAAAATGTCTAAAACAGTCTGCCACCAATTCGGTCCTGTCGCTCGAACAACTCGACCAAAAGGCTCTTCAAACTTCACACCTAGACCTTCCAGCTTACCAGCAACTTTCAATTTAACCTTTTCAATTGCCTCTTGACTTCTACAGGCATGTTCAAAGTCATAATAATGTATCCAGCCGCCGCGCTCTTTTAACGCTGTAATTGCGTAAGGCAGATAATCATAGGCTTTTTCAGGTAACGGCATGAGAACTCTGTCCGCCGCATTGCAAAGTCTCTCCTGTATTACATCTTTCGCATCTCCCTCTATAGGGATCACCTTCAAGTAAACTCTATTAAGCCTGATGTTTTCTTTTAAGAATTGGACTGCTGCAGGGTTGAGATCTATTGAGTAGATTTTTCCAGCGTTAGAATGCTTGGCTATTACGATGGAAAAGCAGCCTACTCCTGCAAACATGTTTACAACAATTTCGCCGTTTCTAACCAGCTTAGCAACCCGCATCCTTTCAAAGTAAAGCCTAGGCGAAAAATAGCATTTCGCTAAATCAACGGAAAAGAGGCATTTGGACTCTTTGTGAATCGTTTTTGTTTTGTTTTCTCCGGCAACGTGTTCCAGCTTCCGAAGCCTGAAATCTCCATGAACAGGACCTGCCTGTACCAGAACCGTTTTAACGTTTTTATGAACCCTAATGATTGATTCAGCGATTATTCGGCTGTACTTTCTAGAATTTTCAGCCAGTCTTATAATGGCTATGTCTCCCACAATATCATAGGAATTGTAGACTAAAGATAATTCTTCATATGGCAAAACGGACGAAAGCAGCTGTCTCAAGCGTTTCTTCAATTTTCATCCCAATGACAAGATTGTTTTAGAAATGCTTAAAAGCAACGAGGTTTCCATGTAGCTGGGAACGCCATGGAGAAGACAAGTCTTGGAGTAGTTTACGAGTGTTTAAGATGTGGAGCTAAAGTTCCCACAGAGGACTTGGAGCTTCGAGGCGGAGAAATAAAGTGCACGGTATGCGGGTACAGAGTTTTGAAAAAGATAAGGCCTCCAGTTGTTAAGCGTGTTCAAGCTAGATGAACTGTTAACATAGCTGATTCGTCGAGACCTGTAAGCTTCTACGATATTTTGAAATGCTTTCAAACCTGCTTCAGAACAGCTCCTTTTCTCCTATTTTGCGTAGAGCACGCCCCCGAAGTTTTATTGCTGGACCAACAACTTCTTCAGGTTGTTTTTCAACAGTTTTCCTCTTGACAGTTTCTCCACAAACTCCTCTTGGAAGGAGACGTCTTTTAATGCATAACGCGTAGGAGCAGTTTGCAACGTTACAAACATCCTCAGTCCATCTGCACCAAACACCGTCTCGACGGAAAACCGCAGCGTTTTTTCCACACTTAAACAGTTCACATTTAGGAGAACACATCTTTACCTGCGCCAAGGTTACACGTTCCTTTTTAGGCCTTGAATTAAAACTCTGTTCCTAAACGCTTTGCCTCTTATCATGGAATTGATCACAAAACTTCATATAAAGTTTTTCCCATGGAACTCCATATTTGAAATCTAACTTTCAGTCTTCCGTTCAAAGCGCTTCCGTCTTGCAATCTCTAGGGTGGCGAAAAGAGCCAATGTTGCGATGACTAAAATAATCGTTGCCAACTGAGCTGTTTCGACGATAAACCCGAACATCATAACATAGTTTTCTATCTTGACTTCAATAGGGTTCGCTTCATTTCTCGCCTCAAGAATTGAACATGTTAGAATTAACACTGGCTGATTTTGACCTGCCAAGTAAACTTTTAAAGTCAGGGTTCCTCCAATTTCTGTGAAGATGGCCATGCCATCGGCTCTGGTTTGCTTTGAGTTTATCTGGAAGTCTCCTCTTTCCAATGTTATCTGTGCATTTGAAACTGGTTGCCCAAAATAGTCAACTACTTTAATGTAAATTGGCAGGTTGTAAAGGGTGCAGTGGATCGTTGCCTTGTTTCCTTCAAGTAGTTCAACAACCGTCTCGTTTAACAGTAAGCCCCCTGAGTATGCTTTAAGGCGATATGTTCCAAGGATACAGTTGAGGATTGTATTCCCGTTCAGGTCAGTGCGACCTTCATAACTTAAGCCGCCTGTAAACTCACGGGCTTCAACAACAGCTCCAGGTATGGGCTGACCTACGGCGTCAACAACGTTAACCTGTAAAGATTTCGTCGGACATATGATTGCTATGCTGTTCCATGGCAACGGTTGCAGGTTAGAGAAAGTGTCGTTGTTTTCATTGAAAATTTTTCCATAGCGAGAAGCATTTAACGTATACACAGCCTTCAACAACATTGAGTGCAGCTGCACCGTTCCAGTTATGTCCGTTTGAAGGGTGATTTTTTCAGTTTTATTTCTGTTACCATTCAATTCTGCAGGGTAAGTGTAGGCTAGTTGCAGAAGCACAAACGGAATTTTTAACGCCGTGTTTTGTTCGCTTACAATAGTTATGTTTAGGTTGGTAAGCCAGCATTTCCAGTCTAATTTTTTGCCAGCATCAGTAATATCGAATTGCAAGACTTCGCTAACTTTAGCATTTTTAAAGTAAAATGTTGAAGTGTAACTGCCTTTTTCCAACCAAAAACTTGCAGCTCCCTTGTCATTGCTTGTAACTTCGTAAGTTGCGTTGGCACATTTATCGTACAACCTTACTAGAACGCTGGGAACCGGCTCATTAGCAAGATTGCGTGGGATGATGTCTGTTTTGAAACCTGGAACTGTGAAAACCTGTGTGTCGCTGACTTTTTTAGACGCTGGAACAGGTGTTATGCTTAGGCTGTAGTTCCCAACAAGCATGAATGTTGGAATCGTCCAGTTTGCCTTAACAACGCCGTCTATAACTTTTTTGGTGAAACTGTCGACAGTTTTGTTTCCAAACCTTATGGCGACAGTTACGTTTGCGTTATTAAGCGACGAATAGCCCACTGCCTTGATACTCATAACATCGCATCTATGGTATTCTGCACTATTTGTTAAACCTATGAAGAACTTTTCAGACGCTAGGGTTTCATTTAAACAAACCGTGTAAATTCCAGTGTAGCTTGTATGTGCGCCTCCTGTAAAATCATCAGGGTATTTGATCGTTGCGTTTCCCATTCCCGTGTCTTTTGTATTTGAGAAATAGATAAGCTTCCAAAATGTTTCTTCGGCAGGCGTCTTAACAGTTATATTTACAGCGTAAACGGTGTTCGCTGTTCCTCCAGTAAGGCTGAGTGAAATGTTTATTGTTGAGTCCTGTTGAAACTGTTCAGGATGTGGAGGCTTACCTATTTGGATTATGTAGTTCGTTTCTATGCAGAACCATGATGTGGCGATAACATTCGCGGCTACATCGCACAACTTTATGGTGTAGTTTCCATTTGGAAGGGAAGGCACGCTAAATGAGCAGTTCACGTTATTTCCAATAGCGGTATCGCTTATGACGAGAATATCGCCAAACCAAATTTGATATAAACCGTCAGTGCTGTTTATTGCGCCAATGACGCGGACGGTGTCCCCAACCTTTCCAGTTTGGGTTTCAGGGAAAATATAGGTAATTTTCACGTCAAAAGCATTCGCATGCAGAAGGACAGTTGAGGATAAAGTCATTAAAAATAACAGTGTTATCAACGAATTTACCATAATTTTCCTGCTCAACCTATGCCGCTCTCCAACTGCTTGATTTCATTAACAGCGGTGGAAACATTTACATCAAGAGAAAGTTTTAAACTTTACCTTTCACTTTGCCTCCAGCACTGAAAATCAGACCGTAAAACTTTAGAAGACCGTCTTACAAGTTTGACTGTAAATTAGAGTCTGATTTAATGATTGATGAAATTTTAAACTTGGTTAAAGAGCATGAACATTGGCGTGGAAAAGAATGTCTAAACCTTATACCATCTGAAAATGTTACCAGCCCAGCTGTACGCAGCCTTCTGGGGTCAGAGATTGGACACCGTTACACTTCAAGGGATCATTTCTACATGGGTACAAGACTTATCGATGAGATCGAGAAGTATGGGGAAGAGTTGGCGAAGGGAATTTTCGAAGCTAGCACTGCTGATCTGCGTCCGCTATCTGGACACATCGCTGACATGATTTTCCTAGCATGTTATACTGAACCGGGCGACGTTATAATGTGTGTTTCACCTGAAAACGGTGGGTACCCAGGTTTGTGGACTGAGGGGTTAGCGGGACTTTTAGGTTTGAAAGCTGTTCCATTCCCTTTCTCAGAAGAAAAAATGAACATTGATGTGGAAAGGGCGGAGGAAACCATAAAGCATGTGAAGCCTAAAATATTGTTTTTTGGCGCAAGTCTAATTCTTTTCCCCCATCCAGTTAAAGAATTAGCTAACATTGCCCAAGAAAACGGTGCGCTCATAGGATTTGACGGTTCTCATGTGCTTGGACTTATTTCAGGAAAATGTTTTCAGGAACCTTTGAAAGAGGGAGCTAACGTGCTTTCCGGCTCAACGCATAAATCCTTTTTCGGTCCCCAAGGAGGCATAATTCTGGCCGAGGAAGAGCCTGGTGAAGTGATTAAGAGGAAAATCTATCCAAGATTTGTGGATAACGCTCACTGGAACAGAATAGCTGCATTAACTTTGGCTTTAGCTGAAATGAAAAATTTTGGCAAGGACTATGCGGGGCAGGTTATCCGCAATTCTAAGGTTTTGGCTAAGGCGTTGCATGATTATGGATTCCCGGTGAAAAGCCCAAATTTAGGGTTCACTCAATCTCATCAAATCCTATTGAATTTTGGAAGTTATGAACTGGGCGTAAGGATCGCTGAGAAACTTCAGAGGGCAAACATAATTACTGACTGCGCCATAAGAATAGGAACATGTGAGGTTACACGTCGCGGAATGAAAGAGGAAGAGATGGCAAAAATAGCTGAGCTTATCAAAAGGGCAGTGCTTGGCAAGGAGGGCGTGAAGGCTGTTAAAAAAGATGTTGCAAAACTTTGTTCAGAGTTTCAAGAAATTAAATACTGCTTCAAATAATTAAACGAGACACTTTATAAAACTGCAGCTCATTTTTAGAAATGAGAAAATAAAAGAGGAACTAGGGAGAAGCTAAGCTTTAGCAGCTGGTATTTACAATGAGCCTTGTTCCAGACTCATTGATTGAAACATTGAAGAAGCATAAATACCACATCGTAGGCAGACATTCAGCTGTCAAACGGTGCAGATGGCTTTATGAAACTTTGATCCACAACAGGGCTTGCTATAAACAAAAGTTTTACGGAATTAAAACCCACCAGTGCATCCAGATGACTCCAGCGCTTTTTTACTGCACTCAACAATGTCTTTTCTGTTGGAGAGTTCAAAGCGGAGATCTTCCAATAACATGGGAAGAAGCCAAACTGCCCAAATGGGATTCACCGGAAGAAATAGTTGAAGAAAGCATAAGGGAGCACCTTGCGATTTTAAGCGGTTATAAAGGAAATGTTAAGGCAGAATTGAAAAAGTTAAGCGAAGCCTTTAAGCCGAGGCATGCTGCTATAAGCTTAACTGGCGAACCGACACTTTACGAGCCTATTGGAGAGCTTTTACATGCGTACCATAGAAGGGGTTTCACCACGTTTCTCGTGTCTAACGGAACTCTGCCCTTTACCTTGGCAAGGTTAAGTCATGAACCGACGCAGCTTTATATTTCCGTCTGCGCTTCTAATGAAGAAATATACAAAAAAGTCTGCCGACCTATAATCCCAGATGCTTGGAGTAAACTTAGTGAAACGTTAAATCTCCTCCAAAGTTTTCGCTGCCCTACTGTAATTCGAATAACTCTTGTACGAGGCCTCAACATGAGAAATGTCTGGGAATACGCCAAACTAATAGAGAAAGCCAATCCTGTGTACATTGAGCCGAAGGCTTACATGCATATTGGTTTTTCTCGACTACGACTGGGATATGGATGTATGCCTAGCCACAGGGAAATTCGAGAATTTTCGATTCGATTAGCTGAGGAAACAGGTTACAAGATTGTTGACGAATCAGAGGAAAGCCGCGTCGTGTTACTTAGCAGACTTGAAAAGCCCATAAAACTTTATGAGGATAAAGATTGATTTTCTTTCTTTAATTTAGAGGGTAAAGGTTAAATAGCACACTTTTATTCATTCGCAGTCTCAACCTAGCGAGGTGCCAAGATGGTTAGCGAAGGAAGAGGTAGATTGTTCAGGAGGAAGGATGGCAAGTTCTTGATATATTTGCCGAAAGACTTAGCTGAGGACAGCATGTTTCCATTCAAAGGCTCGGACTCGATATTCGTTAAAGTGAGTTTCAAAATTGGAGATGGCAAGCTAATTATAGAGCGGTGGCCGGAACAGGATACACTGCGGCAAAACAGTTGATTGTGGAAAGGACCTTCCGCAATTTTCTTTCAAACGTATTTGGCAATGATAAAATAGTAGTTTCCCCGTATATTTTACAAGGATAAAGTGTAACTTATGACCTCTTTAAAAGATGTTTTAAAGCAGATTAGAAAGGAACTCAAGGATAAAGAATATATCCGGGAGAAAGCCCAAGCTGAAATGCGGAAAGTGACAAGCGTATCAAAGCAAGTGATACTGCTAATCCATCAGAAAAGATTTAAGGATGCAAGGAGACTCCTCGAGAAAGCCAAAACAATGATTTCAAGACTCAATGGGATTGTAAAAGGACAGCATGAAATGTTTCACAACGGTTTGTACGACGTTGCACTTCAGGAATATGCTGAAGCAAGCATATTTCTTACATTAATTGAGGAGAAACGGTTCATCACGCCAGGAGAAATCAATGTACCCTCCGTAGATTACGTCCTTGGACTTGCAGACGTCATCGGCGAGTATAGACGCTTAGCTTTGGACGCTTTACGAGAAGATGACGTTAAGAAAAGCGAGAAATGCTTAGAGGTAATGGATGAAATTTACACTGAACTTATGGCCATGAATGAAGCCTACATGTTAGTGCCTGGACTTAGAAGGAAATGTGACGTTGCAAGGAAAATTGTTGAAACTACAAGGGGAGATGTAACCCATGAAGTTAGAAGGCAATCACTTGAAAGGTTTATGAAAAGATTGGAAAACCTTGAAAGGCGCTTTGAAGCCCTTAAAAAGGAAAAATGAATGGACAACGCTTATTTAAAGTCAGGCTTCTCAGTGGAAAAAGCACATAAAGCGCAGTTGTTTTTGTCAAAATTTATCATTTTCGAGGATAAATTGCCGAACAAAATCTGCCATATCGCTGGTGTTGACACGGCGTATATTGGAGATTTGGCCATAAGTGCCGTTGTGGTTTTGGACTATAACCGTTTCAACATTGTTGAAGTGCAGGCAGCTACATGTAAAACCGTTTTTCCTTATGTTCCAACCCTTCTTTCATTTAGGGAGTTGCCGCCTACGCTTCGCTGCATGAAAAAGTTGAAGATGCAACCAGACATTTTGCTAGTTGACGGCCACGGTTTTGCTCATCCATATCGGTGCGGCTTTGCAAGCCACTTAGGAATCGTTTTGGGAATACCTACAATAGGCGCTGCGAAAAGTAGACTTACAGGTGAAGCAGGAGAGTTTACAGAGGACGGTTTTGCTTATCTAAGGCATAAGGGGGAAATTGTCGGCGCTGCGGTTAAGACTCCTACGGGGAGAATGGTTTACGTCAGCGTAGGCCACATGGTTTCGCTTCAAACGGCAATGCAGATCGTCAAACACTGCATATGCCATAGCAGTCTTCCAGAGCCCATTAGAAAAGCACATCAAATGGCAAAAGTTGAGAAAAAGCGAATCCAAAAACGTTTGGGAATCAGCAAATTTGTTCCACACAATTGTAAAATATAATATTTCTGGAAACGCAAATAAATGGATATACCCAGCCGTGGTGGATGTGTAGAGCTTGCTTAATCTGAAAATCAGGTCTTTAGTCGACAAAATCCGCGACAAGGAGCTTCGAAGAAAAGTCGTCGAACTGCTTGAAAACCCTGTTTTTGAGGTTGCCGGAAAATCTTATTCCGGTTTGCCTCTTGATGTTTCGCCAGCTGGCTTGTCTCACCACCATTGTTATCCAGGCGGGTATGTTGAGCATGTTGTGTCCGCCACCAATTTGGCTTTAGCACTTTGCAAATCCGTTGAGAAAGTTTACCATGGAAAAGTAAACCGCGACTTGGTTGTTGCCGGCATGTTACTTCATGACTTGTTTAAACCAATAACCTACTCTTTGGACAAAAACGGAACCTATCGATCAACAAGCTTGGCTGATTACATGGACCACTTGTCAATTATAATATCAGAGCTTGTTCGAAGAGGTTTCCCTCTAGACGTTATCCACGTGGTATCTGCCCACCATGGAGAATACGGTCCTATTAGACCTCATACTATTGAGGCGTTGATATGTCACATTGCAGACTTGGCGGATTCTCGGTTAAACGGGGAGGTTTTAAACGCTGCAGCTTATTTGACTAAGAGGGCTGTTGGTGAGGAGTTGAAAGGCTTAACTTCAAAGGAAGCTTTTGAAATAATCTATTCGAAGGCTGTCGAAGGATGGGAAGGTGTGGCGAAGACTGTTGAAAGAATAAAGCGTAGTAAGGCCGCTCGTAAAACTTAAAGTGGCGTAAAACATACAATTGAAGTGGTGTTGATATGGAGGTAAAGTTTGAAGAATTTCAAAAGCTTGATATGCGTGTTGGAAAAGTTTTAGAGGCAAACCAAATACCGGGCTCGCGAAACCTCATAAAAATGGTTGTGGACTTCGGAAACGAGAAGCGTCAAGCCGTTGCTGGGCTTCTGCAATGGTATAGGCCTGAAGCCCTCGTTGGCAGGAAATACGCTTTTATCCTTAATCTGCAACGGAGAAAGTTTATGGGTGTAGAATCTCAATGCATGATTTTGGCTGCTGAAGACAGCCAAGGTAACGTCGTTGTCCTGCAACCGGAAAAAGACATTGTGGAAGGAAGCAAAATTCACTGAAGCTTTAACAATCCATTTATGGCTTTAGGCTTTCCTTGCCTTCTGCTAAATATTCAATCATTTCTGGAGTCAGGTCAAGCCATTTCGCGATTTCTTCTGCCATTTCAGCGTTGTTCCTGAATATTATCTGCAGGTAGGGAACAACCTCTTTTGAAGCTCTTGCAGCAGATATGTGGCATCTGCGTTTAATTTTCCGGCTGATTTCCAGCAGCATCAAACGTCTCTCTTTCAACTTTGAAAGTGCTTGTATGCGTTCTGGGAAGCGGAAGGGCATCCACCCGGAGATTTTCGTGTTCACTCTTGCCATAGCAACGCCAGCTGCCATAAAGTCAATTACATATCTCATGAAACCCCAGTCTTGTGTTCTTTGTATTCTTCCACGGTAGACGTCAGCCATCGAAAGTGCATCCATAGCTCTTGCTAAATCATGAGGATCCGTCAAGTGGACAGGAACATTTTCATATATCCATTCAAAAAGCATGTTAACGTCGACGTCTGCCATGTTGACGGCCCGCTTTGCACCTTCACAGGTTTTCCCATATAAAATCATCCGTAAAACTGAAAATATTGTTTCTTGCCTATCTCTGAAACTCAGCCATGACACGTCATCGTATGTTAAACGTCTTTTTCCCTGCGCCAATGCTTGAAGGTCGTTTACCGCAGATCGAATATCGCCTCCTGAACGTTGCGCTATAAACTTTAAGGCGTTTTCTTCAGCTTCTATGCCTTCTCGTAAGCATATAGTTTTTAGATATTTCTGAACCTCTGTTAACAATGGCTTTTTAAACTCTATCAGCAAGCAATAGTTGCGCAGGTTGATAAACCTGGGGTCAAATGCGTTATTGGCAATAAGCACTATTGGACACTGGGCTGTCTTTATAATTTCAGTTATCGCTTTAACCCCTCCCTTATCCGCTGTTCCTGTAAGTCCGTCAAGCTCGTCGAAAAGGATTATCCTTTTTCTTCCAAACAACGAGCCATATTGAGAAGCCAGTCCTGCGAAACGTTTTACAGCATCCTCTGTTCTATAATCGCTGGCGTTTTTCTCCACCAACTCCATTTTGAAGTCGAATGCTAAAGCTTCAACAGTCACTGTTTTTCCAACGCCAGGCGGTCCATAAATAAAGGCTGCTCTCTTTTTAGGAATAGCCTTATCCCAAGATTTCACCCATTCGGCGAATTGTTGTACAGCTTCGCTGTTTCCAACAACTTCCCTCAGAGTTTTTGGTTTATACTTGACAGTCCAAGCATAATACAATGATTTACACCTTTCTTACGCTCTTGATTTCGTAGGCTGTTTCGACAAGTCTAGCTAGCAGCGCGCTAAGCTGGACTTCTTCGTCGGCTCCTTCAACAATCCGGTAATCTACTTCGCCAATTACGCTGGCCAGCTTTATCTTCCACGGCTCAGGTATGTCTAATCTAAAAATTTCGGTGTGAATTTGGCGGATTATGTCGCTTCCCGCCACTCCATATTTTTGAATCATGTCTCGAAGCTGTTTTCTCGCTTCTATAAAGTTGCCCTTCACAGCTGTTTCAATCATTTTTTGCACATCTGCAGGATTAGCCCTCCCAGCAATTGAATATACGATTTTTGAGTCTACGGGTTTGCCTAAGGAAGACGCAGCCTGTAACGTGTTTATTGCTCTTCTCAAGTCTCCTCCGCAGACCTCGTAAATGGCGTCTAAACCGTCATCCAAGAGTTTTAAGCCTTCTTTTTTAGCTATGTACAGCAAATATTTGGCGTGGTCCTCTCGAGGTAGATACGTAAAACGGAAAGGGGCGCATCGCGATTGAATAGGTTCTATTATCCTACCGCTGTAGTTAGCGCACAAAATGAATCGACATGTCTCGGTGTAACGTTCCATAGTTCGCCTTAAAGCTTGCTGAGCGTCCGAAGTCATGTTGTCAGCCTCGTCTAGAATCATTATTTTGAATGGAACCTCGCCTATAGAACGGACTCTCGCGAAGGTTTTTACCGTTTCACGTACAACATCGATACCTCTCTCGTCACTTGCATTCAACTCCATAATATGTTCACGATAATTTTCACCGTAAAGATCCCTCGCCAGACAAAGCGCAGCGGTTGTTTTTCCGGTTCCCGGTGGCCCGGCGAAAATGCAGTGCGGCACATTTTTCGCTTTTACAAAGCTTTTAAGCCGTTCAACTATCTCCTTCTGATCG
>JAWBOH010000027.1:0-24855 GCA_038826715.1 Bathyarchaeia archaeon
CGTTTTTCGGATGAACCGGGGGAAGCTAAGCCTTGAAGGCTTAGCTGAGAAAGCCTTGGAGCTTAACGCTGAAAAAGTGGTTGTTGTTGAAAGGTGGAAGGGCGGCCCTGGGAAAATAGAATTTTACAAACTTGGAGAAAATGGGCTGCAGCCTACACCGCCGTTAATATATTTGAGAGGGGTGAAGCTTCAAAGAGAGTTTCAGACAATGGCGAGGAGGAGAAGGATAAAGTCAGTTGCAATTGCAGCAGTGGCCGATGCTTCCGAGGAATCTGAAATGTTGGAAAGGGCGCTTTCAAGTTTTTTCAGCATTCCTATAATTTCCCGCGTAGACGAATATAGAGGTTATAACGGTGTAATGCACATTGCAGCTGAACCTTCCGGTTATTTTGTGGTAACCTTCAAGGTTCTTCCGGAAAATTTGGAGATTGGGCCGAGGTTGACTATAGCACGTTTGAGCTGGGATTTTATCCATGAAGGCTGAGGCGGTTATACGTTTAAAGATGCCGTCGCAGAGGGATCTGGAAATAGTTTATAAGGCTTTGATGCCTGAAACTGCGAAACCTGCAACAACCCGGGCTGAAGGATTTTTAGGAATTGAAGATGCTTATCT
Organism: Bathyarchaeia archaeon; assembly: GCA_038826715.1. Taxonomy (GTDB): domain Archaea; phylum Thermoproteota; class Bathyarchaeia; order Bathyarchaeales; family Bathycorpusculaceae; genus JAWBOH01. Next base: position 614 of record JAWBOH010000027.1, read on the forward strand.
GGTTTTAACGGTTAAGGCAAAAGACACAGCGTCTTTGCGTGCAACATTAAACGCTTATTTAAGATGGATATTGGCCGTCTGCAATGTTCTTTCAATGTTAGATTTGCTTGTTTAGAAGTTTTAACGTTCCCTCCGTCCTTTCATGTATTCTTCCACCCATTCTTTCGCCACAGGGTCAGGCGCTTGGATTGGCGGGTGTTTAAAGGCGTATGATGATATGCTGATTAACGGTCCGGCTATTTTCCGGTCTAGAGCCAGTTTTGTAGCTCTTATCACGTCAATTACTACTCCAGCGCTGTTCGGGGAGTCTTCAACCTCAAGCTTAACTGTTAATGTTAGAGGTCTATCTCCGAACTTCCTGCCCTTAAGCCATATGTAGCATATCTTTTTATTTCCAAGGAACGGCACATAGTCTGACGGCCCTATCCGCGTTGGCAAATCGTAAGGCACAAGGCTTTTAACTGCCTCTGTTTTGCTTACACGTTTAGTTTTAAGCCTTTCCTCAACAGTCATGTTTAAGAAGTCTGTGTCGCCTCCAAGGTTCAGCTGATACGTCTCGTCCACAGCGACTCCTCTGTCAAAACAGAGGCGTACAATGTTTCTGTGAAGTATTGTTGCGCCTAGCTGACTTTTAACATCATCGCCTGCGACTGGAAGCCCCTTCTCCTCAAATTTTCGGCTCCACACAGGGTCTGAAGCTATAAACTCTGGAATACAGTTTACAAAGGCGCATCCAGCGTCCAAAGCAGCTTGCGCGTAAAAGCGTGTAGCGATGCTGCTTCCAACAGGCAGATAGTTCACCAAGATTTCTGTTTCAGCTTCTTTCAGTATGCTGGCTATGTTTGCCGGTTTAACTTCTTCTGGATTGTAAATGTTGAACGGTTCCTCCATATGCTTTGCCACTCCGTCAAGAATCGGTCCCGGCAGAACTTTTACTCCTAGTTTGGGAACTTCGGCGAATTTTGCGCAGCAGTTAGGCTTGGCAAATATGGCTTCAGCTAAGTCGTTTCCAATCTTGTTTTTGCCTACGTCAAAGGCAGCTACAAACTTTATGTCTCTAACATGGTATCCGCCGAAGTTCACATGCATAAGTCCAGGAACTTTTTCATCTTCTTTCGCATCCTTGTAGTATTCAACTCCTTGAACTAGAGCTGACGCCGAGTTGCCTACTCCAACTATTGCTACACGAATTTCAGCCAACGCTGTTTTCCCTCGTTTAATGTTGGTGAAAAGGGTTTAGAATTTGTGCTCTATAACCTTTTCTGGTTTGAGGCAAGTTTAAAAGGCAACTTTTAATAAATTATTGCGCAGGTGAAAATATGAGTGGTTCGGTGGATATAAAATTTGAGCCTTTTAAGGAAATAGTTGTTATGGAACGTAACTTTTTCGCAACGCCTGAAGAAATTGCAAGGTTTGCATCGATAATAGCTGGAGGGAAAACAGCTGGTTTATACTGGGCTGAAGGTGTGGTTTTCTTATACTTTCCTCTTCCAGCAACAACTGAAACCGCAGTTAAGGTGCTTGTTGAAAACGGGCGGGTTTTCTGGACCTTTGTCGGTTACTCCCTGATGCCGAGATATCAACCGTTGATTGAGACAAAGGAGAAAATAATAGTTCCAGTGATTGACATGTCTTCAAACCCCATGTTTAGAAAGGTTGCAAATTGGCTTAAGGAACAATCACAGACTTAAACGACCTGTTTGTAAAAGTTTTGCAGAGAGAAAGCCTGTCTGAAATCGTCAACTTCGAGGAGCAAGTTTCACGTGGAAAAACGTGCTTTTTAAATTCGTCAAGCCTGCCGAGCCCAAATAGGCTGTTTTTGTTTTCCTCTAGGAATTTTCTCATATACTTGTTCAGGAAACCCTTCTTAGCGAGGTATAAGCCGTATTTTACAAGGATGCCTAGAGCTTTTGCAGCGTCCTCTGGAGAAGCATAGGCGGGGATTCCAAATTTTTCAAAACGGGAGCGTATATGCAGCGCCATTTCCGTTTCTCCAATGTCACATGCAACGATCGGCTTGACATGTTTGCTTGCAACTGTTGCAACCCTGTCTATAAAGTCTTCCTGCAATGCTGGTGTATGATGCAGTCCTAGAAGGATTACGGCGTGAACCTCTGAATCTTGGAAAACCAGTTCCGCTGCCGTTTCATACATTTCCGAAGTTACTGAACCTGTTAAGTCTACAGGGTTAAGATTCGTTGAGAACTTTGGCAGTTTACCTTCATCCTTAAGTTTTTCAAACTTTTCAAGGGTTTTTTCATCGAACCTTTTAACAACCATTCCTTGTAATTCACATTCGTCTGCAGCCATTATCCCAGGACCGCCAGCGTCAGTTATTATCGCCACATTTCTGCCGGCGGCGGGCGGCTGCATCATCAAAGCCTTTGCAGCGTTGAAGAATTCTTCCATATCTCTAACTCTTAAAATTCCAGCCTGTGCAAAAGCAGCAGAGTATATTTGATCTGAACCGGCGATGGCGCCTGTGTGGGATGCAGCTGCCCTTGTCCCTGCCTCTGTTTTGCCAGATTTAAGGGCTACGATAGGTTTCTTCAATGTAACCTTTGAAGCTGCATCCATAAAGGCTCTCCCGTTTTTCACATCCTCTACATATAACATTATCACTTTAGTCATATCGTCGTAAAACAAGTAGTCAAGCATTTCAGCTTCGTTCACATCGCTTTTGTTGCCGAAGCTTACAAACTTGCTTATCCCCATCTGTCTACCTGCCAAATAGTCTAGGGCTGCAACTCCGAAAGCTCCGCTTTGCGTCACTATTGCGATGCTTCCAGCCATAGGTCTAGGTGTAGCAACAACCTCTTCACCTGTCGTTAAAATTTTTGTTTCAGGAAGAAACAACGTGTCTACACCTGTTTTTGAATCGTAAACTCCTATGCAGTTGGGTCCAAGAACTCTTACGCTTGCCCTTTTTGCAATCGTTAACACTTCTCTTTCAAGTTCGGCGTTTCCAACTTCGCTGAAGCCTGAAGTTATTATGACAACAGCCTTAACTTTCTTTTCTGCAGCGTCCATCATTACTTCAGGAACTACACTGGCGGGAACAACAATAACGGCAAGCTCCACATTTCCTGGGATTTTCGTAACTTTTGGATAGCAGGGAAAACCTAAAATGCAGTCTTCATGGGGATTCACTGGGTAAATTTCACCTTCAAAAATGCCTCTCCTCTTGTTTTCTACAAAATTTTTGAAAATGACGTGTCCAGCCTTGTTGATATTTCTTGTAGCGCCAACAACAGCGACGGATTTAGGATTGAAAAACACGTCAAGATGCTTAAGAGGCTTTTCCACCTGAATTCACCTTCTGCACTTAACAGTAATCATGGGTTAAGTGAGTTTAATTTAGTTTCGTCACGCGCCACCTGTTCTAAAGAAAACTGACATGAGTGTTGAGATGCGGCGTCATATTATAAGCGGGGGAAGCTTAGCTTCCTGGATAACGTGTTAGCTTTAAAGTTGATGGGCGATTTAAAAGTTATTTTAAATATGTGTCAACAGCCTTTTAAGACCTGATTGCTGTTAGAAGAAGTTTATCGGCGTTTTCAATTGCGTGAAGCCTGTTGGCAGGTGTTATCAGCATCTTGCTCTGGCAAAGATTGGATTTTCTTTAACTTTATTTCTGTCAGACCCTTGGCTGTAACTTCTTGCAGCGTCAAAAGGCTGGTTGCGCTCGCTTGATCCTTGCTTTTCTAAATGTGGAGATGTCGGCGATTCATGTCTTTTGATTTTTAATGTGTTATGAAAGGTTTCGCCGAGCTTTTGTCACTATCACTATGGGTTTATGTTTCACTGTTTTCAGCATCTCCCAACTTACTTTATCTAGGTCTACTTTGAATCTTTCAGCCATGTCCCAAACTGTTCTTCCAGCGCCGCAGCCTCTAACACGGTTTGCAAATTCAGCAATCCTTAACGCTTCTTCAGCTGGCAGGATGCATCCAGCTAATGCTGTTGGTGTTGCCCTCCTTTTTAACTTTAACATTCGGCCGATAACGTAGGCTAGAAACCCTCCTGAACCGTGTATCCCTTTAATCGGTTTTGGGCGAGGTGTGAAATGGAAATTTTTAAGGGAATAGGTTTTGTCCGTGTCAACAATCATCACGTAGACTTTTTTCCTAAGTGTTGCAAGTATTTGTCTTCTTATGTCTTCAGCTAATGCTTGGGCGTCTTTTAGAGGTAAACAGACGTAGGAGTATGGCATGTTGCTTCCGTCGATGCCTCCTTCAGAGCCGAACATTAAAGCTTGCATCAAGCCAGCATATTTGACTGCTAATTGTTTATGGCGGCTTCCCATGTTTTGAGGATATTTGCGGAGTTGTTGCAGTAGTTTCCTTCTCAAGCGGCAGATAGGCCCTAGAATATAGCCCCACACGAGAGGCATCCAGTATTTGGCAATAATCTTGGCTGTTAAGCTTGGCTGGATGTTGCCTTCGTCTACAATGTTGCCTAGAGCTGTGGCGATGGCCTTTTCCGATATAACGATGAAATCTCCATCTGAAATTTTTCCTTCAACGCTTTTGATTATTTCCTTTGTGTAGTTTTCTCCAGGCATCCAGTATTTTGTTATGATGGCGTGTGCTTTAAGCCTTGACATTTAAACCGCTTGTCAGCGATTTCGAAACTGTTTGTGCTTAAAGTTCTCGAAACCTTTTCTTTATTTCTTCAATGTTGCATTCCGGCGGTTTCATCTTCCCTTCAGGGCAGTAGCCTAACTCAACGCATGCTGGTCCAGCGTTCTCGAATAGGGATGGTGCAGCTTTTTTCACTTGCTTAAGCATTTCTACTGCAGCTTCTCGTAGCTCCCATTGGGAGCGAGTGCAGCATCTTAGTTTGAAGAAGTGGCGGAGTTCCCTAGCGTTCATTGTTAAGACTATGTTGGTTTTCGCAGCGTTTGGAAGTATATACCTTGCGTCTTCCTTTGGGATTCCCATTTCGAGCAGCTTGTTGTAGGCTTCAGATATGTGTTCCAAAACCTCATCATAAACCCTTTTTGCTTCAGGGTTAGCGTTTAAAGATGGTGGAGTCACGTAGCTTTTTAACGTGTCATATCTGACATAACGTTGGCTTTGCTGAGTGTAAGAGGCTATGCGGTGTCTAACAAGCTGGTGTGTCATAGCTCTAGACACGTCTTCAATGCTGAATGTGAAGGATGCATGTTCAATTACTGACATGTGGCCGTAGCCGGTGACACGCTTAACAATTTGCCTGGCTTTTTCCAATTCCATGCTTTCAAAAATTTCGGAAGGGCTTCCGCTTTTTGACGATGTGAGAGCTGCAGCTCCGCATAGGAGCTCCGGGTTCGCCGTGTAACGAAGAAGCTTAACTCTCATCTTGTACACCCTTTTCCCACTTAGACCGCCAAGGTAATAAATGTGCTTGTGATAAAACGCTTCCGGAGACCTTTCTTGGCAAGGGTGAAGAAACCTGCAGATTACATAGGGGAGCTGTGCTTAGCCGAAAATGGAGAGCAACGTATGCTCGGCTGGAGGCTGCGGACGCAGTATGAGAGGTGGATTAGAACTCTTTCCTTAAAAGACTTCTTGGAGTTTAATGAGACTATTATGGCAAATAAAACCAAGATTGGTCTACCTCAGTTTTTCGGAAAATTCAGAGCTTACGCCTTTGAAGAATATGTTTACCGCCTTCTGAAGGATAGAATCTGCATAAACGAGCCTTTGAAAATTTTTTGGGGAGGAAAATGTCTGGTCTGGCGTGAAATCGGGAAAAATTACGCCTTAGAATTTGACATTTCTATCGGAGTGGATGAAACTCGATTTGTAAATCCAGTAATGGTTTTTGACGCGAAAATAGAGCTTGACTCTTCAAGGCTTAAAACAGCCTTAGCCTCTTTCGCTATATTGAAAAGATGGAAGCCTGAAGTTAAATGCATCATTGCCTATGTAAAAAGAGAATTGGCTAAAAGCCTTTTAACGTTGGCTGAAGGCTGGGCTGACGGAATATTTCAGTTCAGCATGGAGAACAATGAAACAGCGGCTTTGCTTGGTTACGTCGCCGATTGCCTTGTTTGCCGAAAAGGCTAGATTTTCTCGTATATGCGGCTGGTTGCGTATTTTCCGCTTTCCATCTCCATTTCTATTTCCCGCAGCAGCAGTATGCGTTTAAAGGTTGGCGGATGCGTGGAAAACCATGTGTTAATTTTCTCCCATGTTGATTCCGCCTCTTTCTCCATGGCTAGTTCAAGTTCTTTTTCATCTAAGACGCCGTCCCTGTCAAGGTCGAACTCCTCTTTTTTAGCCATAATTGATGATATTTCCAGTTTGGCCATGGCAGGGTCGCCTATGTAAAAAGCTCTTGCACCCGACGGAGGCTTTGGAGAAAGCGACAGTCCATAAGTGATTTTTGAGAGGGCGCTTTGGAGACTTCTAGGCGAACCGGTAACGTAAGCTGAGTAGGCGTCTGCGTAGTGTTCCCGGAGTCTGCTTAGACCCATAACGCATAGAAGTGAAACAATGTAGACTATGTAGGAAATTATTGCAATGGCGAGGAACGCTGCCTTAACGCTGCTTCCCTCTCTTTTTCTTGCAGGAGCCAACATTCCTGCCTCCCATGTGCCTCTGGCTATCAGATAGGCCAGCAGAGGCAGGGCTGAAAGCAAAGTCATCACTATATAATCCCTATGTTTTATGTGGCCTAACTCGTGGCCTATAACGCCTTTAACCTCTTCCTTGCTTAGGCTTGTTAAGAGGCCTTCGTGAACCGCCAACGTGGCGTCTTTGGCTGTTCGGCCGAACACGAAGGCATTAGGCGTTTTATCAGGCACCATGGCTAATTTCGGCATAGGTATTCCAGATTTCTCAGCTAATTCCTTAACGGTTTCTTCAAGCCAAGGATTTTCTTGTTTCTTCAAATAGCGCAGATGCGTTGAGCTTTGAACGATTGCCGGTCCAATAAGGTATTCGATGAATATGAAAAGCACAGTGCCTATTAAAGCGTAGATTATGCTTAGCTTTAGAATGGCCATTATTGCTGTCAGGAATATAGCAAATATGAATGCGGCTAAAAATATGGAAGTGCCCATTGCAAGCTTCAGCTCAGCAAGCCTGCCCAACGGTTCACCAGCAGCCTACAATATTTTGGAGTGAACGTTGCAAGTTAAGGTTTTCCCCGCAGCTAACTGATGCACAAGCGTTTTCTTAAGGTTTGACGTGTGGTTAAATGGTAAAAGCTTGTGTCAAGCATTTCTGTAGGCTTCTAGTCTTTAAGTTTCTCCAAGATTATTGCTGGACAAATCTTTTTGACACCTTCAATCGGCTCAATTTTTTCCGATATTAGCCTTGTAAGTTCGCGGCCGTCCTTAGCCCAAATCTCTGTCATTATCATATGGTCTCCTGTGGATGTGGCTACTGAACGGATTTCTTTGAATTCGCAGAGTTTCTGAGCTGCTTCTAAAAGTTTCGATGGGTCCACGTCTATGCCAACTATTGCAACAGTGTTCAAGCCTATCTTTGCCGGTTCAATTTCTACAGTGAACCTTTTTATTATGCCTTTTTCGCGTAGGGCTTGCACTCTTTTACGTATCGTTGACTCGCTGAGTTTCAGCTTTTTAGCTATTTCAACGAAAGTTAATCTTCCGTCTTCTTGAAGAAGTTTCAGGATTTCATGATCAAGCTTGTCTATTTCCGCAATGATTTTTACCATTTTTGCACATCCTTATGCGTTTTCAGCAAGTTTTTGTACGAAAACTATATAAATTTTGGAGATAAAAATATTATGGTTAAAATTTAGGAGGAATGAAACAGATGGAGAAGGTTGAAGAGAAGAAGCCCTTATTAAGTTTAGGCGAGGTTGTTCCAGATTTTGAGGCAGTCACTACACATGGCAAGATAAAGCTTTCAGACTTTAAAGGGAAATGGGTTATCCTGTTTTCCCATCCAGCTGACTTTACGCCTGTCTGTACAACCGAATTCGCAGCTTTCGCCCAGATAAATCCTGAACTGGTAAAGAGAAACGTTCAGCTTATAGGATTAAGCATTGACAGCGTGTACTCTCACATTGCATGGATTAGAACTATTAAGGAAAAGTTAGGCGTAACTATTCCATTTCCCGTTATTGCCGACTTGGACATGAAGGTTGCAAATCTTTTCGGGATGATACATCCCAAACAAAGCACAACCGCAGCTGTTAGATGCGTTTTCGTAATAGACCCTGAAATGAAGTTGAGAGCCATGATATATTATCCGTTGAATGTTGGAAGAAACATGGATGAAATTTTAAGACTTATCGACGCCTTACAAACAGCTGACAAGCATAAGGTGGCTTTACCTGCCAATTGGCGCCCTGGGGATCCAGTTATTGTGCCTGCGCCGTTAACGCAGGAAGAAGCTGAAAAACGATTGCAGGAAGGCTACGAATGTGTTGACTGGTTCCTCTGCAAAAAGAAGCTTCCATAAAACCTCATTTATGTAAGGTGGAAATTTTAGTGCAAAAACTTCGTTCGAAAGCTAAACTCGTAAAGGATTTGAGAATCGTAGTTGACAATGGGCGAACCCACAGCGTATGCCTTGACCTTCCAGCTGAGTTGGGAACGGATATGGGTCCCACAGCCCTTGAGCTAGGCGTTATGAGCTATGCTGGATGCTTCGCGACAACTTTCGCTTTAATGGCTAAGAAAATGAGAGTTCAGCTTAAAGACTTGGAGGTCAGCCTTGAAGCCTTAAAATCTGAAGAAGTTGGAACAGTGACAGAGGCCGTCTTCGACATCCTTGTTAAAACCGACGCTGCAGAAAGCGTTGTTCAAAGAATTTTCAAATTAACTGTGGAAAACTGTCCAGTTGGGAAGCTTTTCGAAAGAGCTGGAGTTAAAGTCGCCTACAATATTAAGACGTTAAAGTAATGGAGGTTTGAACTTTTGGAAAAATGGGAATGTACAGTTTGTGGCTATGTCTACGACCCTGAGGTTGGAGACCCTGAGCACGGTGTAAACCCTGGAACCCCTTTTGAGGCTTTACCTGAAAGCTGGGTCTGTCCAGTTTGCGGAGTTCCAAAGGACCAGTTTGTAAAAAGAACCAATTGAAAATGGAGAGTGTATGGTGTGGAACAGGATAAACTGTATGTTTTGCCGCAACTGCCCTACGCATATAAGGATTTAGAGCCCTACATTTCTGAGGAACAACTCAGAATCCATCATAGTAAACATCATCAATCATATGTCAACGGAGCAAACACAATACTTCAAAAGATGGACAAAGCGCGCAGAGAGAACTTGGACATTGATGTGAAGTCTACGCTTAAGGAGCTTTCATGGAATGTTGCTGGACACCTGTTGCATTCGCTTTTTTGGAGCAACTTAGCACCGCCAAATAAGGCAGGTGGAAAACCTGATGGATTATTAGCTGACAAAATAATTGAAGAATTTGGAAGCTTTGAACGTTTACAGAAAGAATTTTCTCAAGCAGCCATAAGTGTTGAAGGTTCAGGCTGGGCGGCTTTAACCCTTTGTAGGCAAACAAACCGCCTAATGCTGATGCAGGTGGAAAAGCATAACGTAAATGTTTATCCAACATTCAAAATTCTGATGATTCTAGACGTTTTCGAACACGCCTACTACATCGACTACAAAAACGATAGAAGCAAATTCGTCGAAGCTTTCTGGAAAATTGTCAATTGGGAAGAGGTTAAAACACGCCTGGAAACGGCATTGAAATAATCATTTGGAAGCGGCTATGCTATGCCAAAAATTTTAATTCTGTACTATAGCAGGACGGGAAACACTGAAAAAATGGCTAACGCCGTGGCAGAAGGCGCAAGAAAGGTTGAAGGCGTTGAAGTAAAATTAACATATCACGCCACGCCGGAACAGCTTAAAGATTATGACGCCATAATTGTTGGAACCCCCACATACCACCATGACACCACCACTGACATGAAAAGGCTTTTTGAAGAAGCCGCTGTAAAAGACATCAACTTGAAGGACAAAGTTGGCGCTGCCTTCGGATCTTACGGGTGGAGTGGTGAAGCACCACGACTTGTTCTTGAAATCATGAAGAACAGATTCGATATGGATGTGACAGAACCTCCTCTGCTTATAAAATATAAGCCTGATCAAGCAGGGCTTGAAAAGTGCGTAGATCTCGGTCGAAGAATTGCCGAGAGACTTGTTAAAGCTGGGGTTTAGCTGAATCTTACATAATTAACTATGAAGAGAAGAGATGTGGAAATGTCTGTGAAAAATGAGCTTTTAGATTTCATAAAAAGGCAAGTTGCTATTGAAAACGATATTGTCGATTCGCTTAACCAAGCCTTAAAAAACATTGGAAACCCGGCTGTTAAAGGAGTTTTAAAGGGGATTTCACTGGATTCATTGAAACATGCTGAAATGTATGAAGCTGCCCTGAAACTTCTAACTTCAACGCCGCAAGCGCTATCTCAGGAAAATCTTGACAAACAAAAAAGCCTTGTGGAAAGGCATATCCGCATGGAAGCTGAGCTAATAAAGGAAATAGGCAATATGCTTCCAACAGTTGACAATGAAAAGGTTAAGCTTTTACTAGCCGCCATACTAGACGACGAGAAAAGACATCATGAACTTCTAAAAGAAGTCTTGGAAATCATTGTCAGAGGCGAGACAATAACAGATGAGGATTGGTGGGGCATCATCTGGAAAAACGTTCCATTTCATGGCGCCCCAGGCGGGTAACCGGCAAATGCACTTCAGCATCCATTTTTAACTTTTACTTGACGCAATCATCCGCTAAAAATCATTTATCATTCAAAAACAAAATTGGAAAACAGATGAAAACGGTCTGAGTTCAAAATTACATTTGTGAAGAACGATTTAATATCTGTTAAAGCGAATCTTATTTTTGATGACATAAAGATCTATTCACAGCCTAACTTTGGAGGTATGAATTCTCGGATTAGCTTACTGTTAAACTTTTTCAAGTTTTAGAAATGTATATTTTTATAAATCGCAGATGCCCCTTTGATAGAAGGGTCAGGTTTTACAGTATAAAACGGTTCGTTAGCTGATCTGCCTGCCTTATTTTTGGGGTGAAGCTGTGCAGGCGCGTAAAGTGAAAAGATTTAATGTTTATCAGGAGTAATATTTACGTTAGAACTGTTGTGTGAGGTGATTTAGAAATGTTGTCTGAAATTCCGATAAAAATTGAGAAGGTTGAAAAGAAATTTTTGGACTGCGAAATTTTGCGAGTGGCTGTAATCGCTGAGTTGGATGCGGTAAACCTTTATGAACAGTTAGCGGCTGCAACAAGCAACGAGACCATTAGAAAAGTACTTCTTGAAGTAGCGAGGGAGGAAAAAACCCATGTAGGCGAGTTCCAAGCTTTGCTTTTGAAGGAGGACAAGGAACAGGTTAGCGAGCTGGAAAAGGGCAGAGAAGAAGTTGAAGAAATGACCAGATAGACGGACATTCTTCAAATTCGCTGTTTTCAAAAGATACCTTTTTATTTTCACGTGTGACATGCTAAAGGTCAAGTGGCTGTGATGATGTCGCATGGGCTTGTTGGAATACTTTTGCAATTAGCGTTTAATGCTGGCAAGCTAAGCTGGCAGTGGGGAATACGGGAAGGCTTAACCGTAATTTTCGCTTTTGCGTTGTTCTTCATCGAACTAATCGTTTTGGCTTTCGTCACTTACCTTGCAGGATTGGTTGTGGTGGGCAGAAAACGCTGCCGCTTTTCAGACGCCTTCATGATCTCGCTTTTAGGCACTGTTCTATCTACGCTTTTCGTCATTTTATTGCCAAACTGGATAGCCGTCCCGCTAAGCATAATCGTTTGGCTCCTGCTGATCAAAAGAGTTTATGCAATTGGATGGTTCAGAGCAATAGCCGTAGGAATACTCATAGTAATAATCTACTTGGCAGTATTAATAATGGTGGCCTTTGCCTTCGGAATAGTGAAGATGGCGATAAATTGGCTAACTTCAATAATGACTTGGCATTAGGAGCAGAGAGGCGTCAAAGGTTGCGGGACGCAAAAACGCATACCGCCCTTTTAGGTTTTGCATTTCTCGTCTTTCTGCTTCTCGCATCTATAGAGAATTCTGTGTTTTTCAAAGTTCTTTTGAAAGATCTTTTGAAAAATCATCTTGCTGCTGTAGGAATGCTCTTTTTACATAATGCCCTCGTTGTCTCGCTTATTCTCCTCGGCATGAGCTTTTACGTAAGCCTTGTCCGGTCAGATTTTTTCAAAAGAGAAAAATATTCGCATATTGTGCTGGAGCATCCGCGAGCCTTCGCTGCAGCTTTCACACTCTTAACAGTGTTCTTAAGCATTCTTAGAGGATGCGTCCTTATCTACGGCCACGTAGAAATCGAAGCCTTGCCAGCCATCCTGTTCATAAGCACACCAATCGGTCTTGTTGAGGGATACGGAATATACTTGACAATAAGAAATACGTTGAGCCAAACGATGAAAACGAGAGATTTAATCCATATTTACAGCATTTTTTTGATAGCAGCTGTTCTTGAAGTAGCCTTCATAAACGTATTAATAACGACTTTGAAACTCACAGCCTAAGGGGAGGCTGTTGCTTCAAGTTCCCTCAGCTTTGCCCTCAACTTCCTCATTAAACTTTTAAGTTTTGGACTTAGAACCACGGGATACTTGGCTGCGCTTTTAAGCCTCTTACATTCATCAGGAAGCCTTGCAAGATTCTGCAGGGCTTTTTCCCTTATCTGTTCAAGCGAAGGTAAATCATAAACGATTTTGCCTTTCTCCATAACCTTGACAAGCAACGGTTCGCCGTCGATTTGCTCGCCTTCCAAAGCAATGACGTCTCTGCTGAAGATGCCTTTCTCATTTTTAAACCTGAAAACCTGCTTTCTGCCTGGAAGTGTGGCTTTTCTCTCGCTTAGCTTCATTATTGGAGTAAATACGCCTTTTTCATTCATTTTTTCACATAATTTGTAGATTATGTCCACGTAGGGTCTATCAGCTGATGTTCCCAGCTTGGTTCCAACACCGAAAGAGTCGATCTGAGCTCCCTTACTTAAAAGCTCAGCTATTCTATACTCGTCAAGGTCTCCGCTTGCAAATATTTGCACATATCCAAGCCCGTTTTCGTCAAGCATTTTCCTAACTTTCCGGCTTATTTCAACCAAATCTCCGCTGTCGATCCGCACGCCTCTGAGTTTAAACCCCTGTCTCTCAAGTTCTTTGGCGATTTTTATGGCGTTTTCAGCACCCTTAATATTGTCAAAAGTATCTATTAGAAGCGTCGACCTGTCTGGAAAGGTTTTTGCAAAAGCCCTGAAAGACTCCAGTTCATTGCTGAAAAACATGACGAAAGAATGCGCCATAGTTCCAAAAACAGGTATGCCGTAAAGGATTCCTGCAAGAACATTGGATGTGCCGTTAAATCCAGCTATGTAACTTGCCCTTGCAACTTTTAATCCAGCGTCTGTTCCATGCTCCCTCCTTAAGCCGAACTCGATGAGAGGTCTGCCTCTAGCAGCATAAACAACTCTGGAAGCCTTAGTGGCGATGGTTGTTTGAAGGTTTATTGTGTTCAAAGCGAAAGTTTCTATTAGTTGAGCCTCTATTATGGGAGCGGTAACTCGGATCAAAGGCTCGTTTGGAAAAACAATAGTGCCTTCCGGAACAGCCCAAACGTCTCCGCTGAAACGGAAATTCTTCAAATAATCAAGAAAATCATCTTTAAACCCTAAACCTTTTAAAAACTGTAAATGTTTTTCAGAGAATTTCATCCTTTCAAGGAAAAGCAAAACTTGCTCTAAACCTGCGAACAGCAGGTATGAACGGTTAGGAGGCAACCGTCTAATGAAAAGGTCGAAGGTTGCTGGTTCAAACCTTTTATGATCGAAATAGCTGGCGCACATCGTAAGCTCGTACAGGTCTGTAAGCATGCTTATGTCCTGTTCGGCGACGAATCCCAATGTGCCTTTCATAAGCATCACCTTAGACCACGCGGATTATATTTCTTTCTCACTCTGGGAATGGGCAGGTTTTGGCTGGGCAGCCTCCAGCATATTCAGATTCTGCGGAAACAAAGGTTTTTTTGGCTGTTTTAACCTGTCCAATGTAAAGAACCTGTTCCTGTTTGCTTCCATACCTGAAGACAGTTATGCCTTTACACTTATACTTCCAAGCCAGTTCAAAGACTTTCCTTACATCCTCAACTGTGGCCTCATAAGGCATATTAACCGTTTTTGAAACAGCGTTATCTGTGTACTTCTGAAAAGCTGCCTGCATCTTTACATGCCACTCCGGCTTGATGTCTAAGGCTGTCACGAAAACCTTCTTTAAATCTTCTGGGATTCTGTCAATTTTCTGAACAGACCCTGTTTTAGCTATTTCCTCAAGAAGCTGTGCATTGTAGAAGCCTCTTTCCTTGGCCGTAATTTCAAACAGGGGGTTTGTCTCAAAAAGCCTTGTTCCGTCTAGAACGTTTCTTATGAATGAAATAGCGAAAAGAGGCTCAATTCCAGAGGAGCATCCAGCAATTATGCTTATGCTGCCCGTTGGCGCTATAGTTGTGACGGTTGCGTTCCTCATAGCCTTATATTTGTCCTTCCAAACGCTTTTTTCAAAATTCGGAAAAGACCCCCTCTTCTCGGCAATTTCTTCGGATTTCCTGTGAGCTTCATCATCAATAAACCTCATAAGTTTTTCAGCAAGATTCAAGGCTTGCTCAGAACTGTAGGGGATTCCAAGTTTTATCAGCATGTCGGCGAAGCCCATAACACCTAAACCTATTTTTCTATTCGCCTTAGTAACCTTCTCAATCTGTTTTAATGGATACCTGTTAGCGTCTATAACATTGTCTAAAAAGTGCACAGCATTCCCCACTGTTTCCCTAAGCTTGTTCCATAGGATTTCTCCATTTTCAACCATTCTTGAAAGGTTAATCGACCCTAAATTGCAAGATTCGTAGGGAAGCAGCGGTTGCTCCCCGCAGTTATGTATGTAAAACCCATTTGCGTCGAAAGCATTTTTCCCTGGAATTTTTACATCAAAAACTTGTTCTTTGCCGAGATACGTAATTTTTTCAAACGTGGCTAAGAAGGTTTCCCTCTTCAGTCTCCTTTTATAGGTTTTAAGCAAGCTTTCCAGCTGTTTCTTCCTGTTTACGTCTCCGAATCCTATTTTCTGATCAAAACGTAGAATATTTTCCCGTGAAATTATAAGCTTATGTTGCGGTTCACCTGGATAGTTTTTCATTTTGCCTTTAACATTAGGCATCTTTGAAAAGTCGCCAAGTTGCCTGTTTTTATAGATTTTCGACTTGATTCCAAGTCTTAGAAGCATACGTTGAACAGTTTTAAGAAGCTCCAAACTGCTTTGAATAAGCCTTATGCTGACGCCTTTTTCAGGGTTACCTTGCACAGAGCCGCTGCAGTCAAACAAGCCTCTAATGAGTCCTCTGTAAAAATCGGATGAAGCCGTCTCAAACATTCTTGTAACCGTTTTCTCCACTGGTTTTAATCCAATTTCTTGAGCTATTCCCCTTAAATATCCAAGGTTCATGTGATATTCAGATCTGCCCTTGACACAAGTCCACCCTGTAAAATCTGATCTATGGAGTAAATTTTTTGCATAGCTGTAGGCAAGTTCTCTAACGGTTTTAGCACCCTCGTCTTCTCCTCGAGATATTAAAACTGCATCATCTTTTTTAAAAGTCCCGTTTCCTAAAAGTAAACCCGTTAAATAGCCTTCTTCAAAAGTGAATTTACCTTTCCAAGAATTTTCTCCTCCGTTATGGTTGTTCAACAATATTTTGTCGCCTTTCTTTAAATCGCCGACCTTCACCCATTCAGCTTCCATTTTGTATCCTGTTAATCTTTTAACCTTCATGACTGCATGATCGATTGTTAAGTCTATTTCAAAGCCTTCCTTTGTTGTTAATCTATAAACTGGTTTTATTTCCGTCGGGAAAAATCCCTCAGCAGAGGACTTCCACTTTTCACCGTTAACAACTGCATTAAATTTTTTACCCACTAAATCCGCAACCATTCTTGGGCCTTCAGATGTCATAACCCACACGTCGCCAGGAACACATGGGTTGGTGGACTCTATTTTGCCGACTTCAGGTGTAGGATTATGCCTATTAATCTCGTCAATGAAGATGACGCCTGGGTCTCCGCTTGCCCATGCGGATTTCGCCATCAAACTCCAGACTTCTCCAGCTTTAAGCTTTACAGTTTTCTCTTTGTTTCTTGGGTTGATAAGCCAGTATTCGCCGTCTTCCGAAAGGGTTTTCATGAATTCGTCGGTTACAGCAACTGAAACATTAAAGTTGGAAAGTAAACCTGGTTTCTGTTTAGCCTTTACGAATTCAAGAATATCCGGATGATCTATGCGTAAAATTCCCATCATTGCGCCTCTTCTTCTGCCACCAGCTTTTATGACTTCAGTGGCAACGTCGAATACTCGCATAAAGCTTACTGGTCCTGAAGCCACGCCTTTGGTGGACATCACTATGTCGCCTTTAGGTCTAAGCCTTGAAAAATCGAAACCTACTCCGCCTCCGCTTTTCTCGATTAAAGCCATGTTTTTGACAGCTGTAAAGATGCTGCTCAGAGAGTCTTCAACTGGCAGAACGAAGCATGCGGAAAGTTGGCCAAGCTTTGTTCCAGCGTTAAACAGCGTAGGCGAGTTCGGGAGAAACTCAAGCCTCGCCATCATTCTGTAAAAAATCTCTTCGCTTTCCTCTGGGTTTTCTCCGTATCTTTTGTCAATTCTTGCTATGGCTTTTGCAACTCTTCTGAACATTTGAGCTGGCTCTTCAACAACACGTTCATTTTCATCCTTCAGTAGGTAACGTTTTCTCAAAACTTCCAGAGCGTTAACCGTAAGCTTCGGTTCTTCTATTCCCAGCTTTTCCCTTAACTGCCTTATCTCTTCCTTTTTCCTTCTATAGGCCTGATACTCTGACGCTACTTCCTCGAAACCGTTTTTCTTTAACACTTCTACTACAGCGTCTTGTGCATCTTCAACTGAGGGGATTTTGTCTCTAAACCTTTCTTCTAAAAGGTTTACCACTTGGCCTGTTAGTTTTTCAGCTTTCTCGCCGTTTTCAAGTTTTACAGCTACAAAAGCTCTGTGAATGGCACTTTTAATTCTTTCAGGGTTGAACTCAACTATTCTTCCGTCTCTTTTTCTAATCTTGGCTATAGGCATGGCTTTCCAATTAGAAAAAGAGTAAATAGCGATATAAAGTTTGAAAAGTCAGCCCTTTTGAACCTGTTCCAATGTATGATCCGCGCGGTTTCATATATGGGAATTTGAGGCAAAGTAAGCGCATCATCTTAAATTTGTTTTCCCTTGCAGGTGATTCCCAAAAACTTGTGTTAAGCCTCGTTTCCGCTTTTTATAATGCCTTTTTGTCCAAGCGCGTTTCACAGTTGACAATTTGAAAATCTTATATACTGCCGTTGGCATTGTAGTTTTGAGCGTCATGGCTGATATCTGTCCAATATGTGGGCTTCCTAAAGACTTGTGTGTTTGCGGCGAGATAGGAAAAGAGCAGCAAAGGATTCGCATAAGGTTTGAAACAAGAAAGTTTGGCAGACCGACAACAATAGTGGAAGGCATAGATGACAAAGATGCAAACCTTGGAAGCTTGGCGCAGAAACTTAAGGGCTTCTGCGCCTGTGGGGGAACAGCTAAGAATGGGCAAATAATCCTCCAAGGTGACCACCGTGAAAAAGTACGCCAATACCTAGTGAGACATGGATACCCTGAAGAAAACATAGAAGTTCAATGAAGTTTTAAAGGGCGAATATATGAAAATCCTGCGAAACATGTTTGAAGTATTCAAGACTCTGAAACGTCGTGGACCATCAAAAATATACTGTCCAAAATGTGGAAGCTCCAAGGTTCACTTATCCACAAGTCTTGATTACTGGTTAACACCGAAGAAATACGTTTGCGATGACTGCGGCTATAACGGTCCGATAGTTATGGAGCTTGAAGAAAACTGGAAAGGCTAAAAACAGTTGAAGCCTAGTCGGGCAATTCGAGGTTAAGCTGTCTTTTCAAGGTTTTGTAACGGTTTCTCACAGTGACTTCTGTGACTCCTGCAGCTTCAGCTATGTCTTTTTGAGTTTTCTTCTCATTAGTTTGAATGCATGCAATGTAAAGTGCTGCAGCAGCCAAACCCATAGGGTCTTTGCCAGCTGCAGCCCTTCTCTTTTTAGCTTCCCTTAATATTTGAATGGCAAATCCTTGTGTTTGCCCTGAAATCCCTGTTTTTTCAGCGATTTTTGACACATATGTTAAGGGGTCAGCTATCGGCATCTGCACTTCTAGTTCGCGGAGCAAAAGCCTGTAGCAGCGGGCTACGTCCTTCTTGTCAACTAGGCTGGCTTCAGCGATTTCCCTTAAAGTTCTTGGGGTTCCGCTTCCACGGCAAGCTGCGTAAAGAGCTGCTGCAGCAATAGCTGCTATCGACCTGCCCCTCACTAAGCCTTTATCCAAGGCTTTGCGGTAGATCACTGCGGCTTTCTCCTTAATTGGAGGCGGAATGTAAACTTTGTCTGAAAGTCGGTCAAGCTCAGCCATCGCTTGCGCCAAGTTTCTATCTATTGACGAATGAACTCTTGAACGTATCTGCCATTTCCTTAAGCGCCACATCTGCAGGCGCGTTGAAAGCGGGAGTTTCCTTCCAAAAGCGTCTCGGTCAACTTGACTTATAGCTGTTGAAAGTCCCTTGTCATGGACAGAATAGGATGTGGGAACGCCGACGCGGCTTCTTGAAGCTTTCTCTTCCTGAGTGAATGCCCGCCACTCCGGCCCTTTATCCATCATTTGCTCGTGGAGAACAAGTCCACATTCTCCGCAGACAGTTTCTCCAGTGTCATAGTCATGGATAAGGTTTACACTGCCGCATTCTGGACATTTGTCAACTATGCGTTGACGCGTTTTAACCTCTTGTCCACTCATTTCTAATCCCCTGCCGCAGCGTAGAACCGTTGCCTTTTCATTTTCCTCATTGGATCGGAATAGAAGACAACCATCCGGCCCGCGCGCTTATCCAGAGGCGTAGTCTTGATATATAAATTTTACGGTTTAAACTGAAATATCTTATTCATAAATTTTGAATACTGACACCTGCTATTTTTATATAAAAAGCGCTGTGTCACATCATGATGAGACTTCCGGAAAAAGTTAGAAAAGTGTTGGAGAGAATCATTAAGCAAACAACTGTGAAGGATGATGTTGAAGGCTTAGGCTTGTTCGGAAGCTGGAGCCGCGGAGACGCTTCGCCATCAAGCGACATTGACCTACTGGTTTTTGTAAGGCGAACAATACCTAACGAGTACGTGGAAAGAACAGTGGCTGAAGGCCTGATGATAGACTTAGACGTTGTCCCGGCAAGATGGATTCAGGAGCCGGCAACACCTGAACTCGATCAGAAAATCTACGAAGCGCAAATTCTCTACGATAGAGACTGGAAATTCAAAAACATGAAGCTTCTAATGTCCAAGCTGTACAGCTCTCCTGAAAGGGTTGAAATCAGAACTGGAATCCACGTTATAGAGGCAGACATACACCTAAGCCGGGCAACTTCAGCCCTTTCAAAGGGAGACTACATGAGCACTCAGCTTTTCGCCTCAACCGCCATGGAAAACATTCTTAGAATACCCCTAGAAATAACCCTTGAACCCTTTTCAAACAGCCGCTTCATAGAAAAAACTGAAGCTGCCGCTGAAAAGCTTGGTTTCAAAGAAATGTTCAACGATTACCTTGAATTAGCCCAACTATACATGGCAGACAAAACGATGACTGAGGAAAAAATGAAACTTTTCAAAACTATTTGGGATGAATTGAACTTCACAGTTAGGCAAAACCTCCAAGCCGTTGAAAGATTACATTTCAAAGTGAAAAGCAATCTAAAATACTATTTCAACCCGGCTTTCATGCAGGGGGCAGTCCTGAGAACAGCATCAATGATTAATGCGAAAAAATTCACTGAAGCAGCCCATTACTTAAACAGCATTTTTCTTAACTTGCTTGAAAACTATGCCCTGATGAAATCATTTATTGAAAAACAGAGGATAGATTTAACAACGCTTCTGCACTCCATAAAAAACCTGGAGAAGGCAAACCCTGAGAACTATCAAAATATAATAGCGTTTCTAAACCTGAAAGAATTGGAAAAGGCTAAGGCAGCTGAATCTATTCAAAGGGCAAAAGAGAACATACTTAAACTGCGAATGGAAAGGAAACGTTTAATCAAAACCCACATATCTAAGGTTAACGCAAAGTCCTAGAGGAAGCCCGGTGGTGTAGCGGACAAGCATGGCGGGCTTTGGACCCGCCGACGGGAGTTCGAATCTCCCCCGGGCTACATATTCACATCACATTTTATTCTAAAACCCTTGAAATACTCAGCTGCAAAATTTGTGCTGAAAACATCGTCGAGATAATTAAGACATTCTAAACTTTAAGTGGGGGGTTTAAGTTTGAAACAATAGCTTGTTTCCAATTAATTGCAGCGCGGCAGATATTAAAAATATTTCTAATTCTCAGGCACAATTATGATGTTATTTGAAAAAATTTCAAAATTTTTCATAAAAAATTTATAAAACGGCCTATGTTTTTATTTACGCACCGAAAGAGCGGGGTTAAAATGCAGCCAGCTGAAAGCAAAAGCATTCCAATAGTTGAAGGCGAAGCTGCCGAGTTGCCTAAACCTTTGGAAAAGCTGTCTGAATTGGAAATCACTAGGAAAAAGTGCATAAGCAGAGTTATGACTCAAACTTTAAGTTATTTGACAGGAGAGTTTGTTAAAAATGGTTTTGAATGGTTTTTGCCCGTGATATTCTCTAAATCTACAGATCCACTGTGGCCAGATCCAGGAGCATCGCTGGAAAAACGGGTTGAAGTGGAAATTTACGGAGAAACTGTTAGAACTACTTTAAGCATGATAATTCACAAAATTGTAGCCTGCTCACTGGCATACCCCAAACTTTTTACGTTATCTCCAAACGTGAGAATTGAAAGAAGGGAAAGGGCATATACTGGAATCCACGCCTACGAGTTTACGCAGCTTGATTTCGAAGTTAGAGACGCTGCGTCAAGCGATATACGCGGTTTTGTGGAGAAAATTTTCTGCGGGTTAATAGATAACTTGAAGAGGAACTTGAAAGACGAGTTAACTGTTCTTCGAAGGTATGATGGCTTAAAAATTCCAAACAGACCCTTCAAAGTATACAACAGAAAAGATTTGGAGCAAAAGTTTGGAGAACATTGGGAGAAAAAGGCAGTTTTTAAAGCTGAAGAGCCTTTCTGGGTGGTTAACATTCCCAGAGAATTTTACGATTTTGAAGATTTCGATAAGGGCGAATGGGACAATTACGACTTGATTCTTCCAAAATACGGCGAGGTAATGTCCGGTTCAAAGAGGGAGTGGGATTACAGGAAAATGGTTAGAAAAATGGAGAGGGACGGTGTGAGAAAGGAAAACTTTAAAGCTATTTTAGAATTGGCGGAGAAAGGTAAAATACTGCCTTCAGCTGGAGCGGGAATAGGTGTGGAGAGGCTTGTAAGCTGGATTGTTGGAGCTAAACACATAGGCGAAACCCAGCCTTTCCCCAAAGTTCCAGGATTGGTCTATGACTTGTAACGCTTTAGGAACAAAATGGAAACACATTTGCCTCCTTCGTTTGCCTATTCCAATTTAATTTATGCATGTTGTCTGAAACGTTGCCGCTTGACGCTTAACAGTTAAAAGTTCCTATCCTTTTCTGTTTTATTGGGGAAGCCGTTGGTCCGCATCGTAGTTTCCAGGCTTGGCAAAGTTGATGATGAAGATGTGAAGGACATCATCGACATTATGCAAGAATGTTATGGCAGGCTGTTGCCTCATGACGTATCAATTGTTGAATTATACATTTTCCAGCGATCTTCAGCCCTTGAGGCCTTCTTTGCAAAAGAACGCGGCGAAACAGGCGTTGTCACAGATTTCTTCGCCGAATCATTTTTCGCTATGCATGACGCATGGAGAGGAACACCTAGAATAACCATTTGCCTTGAAAGAATGGATAAGCTGCCTGAACTTGTCAAAATTGGAGGAATCCGTCACGAGGTTGGTCACTCCGTTTTGCATGGAAGCCTGCAATATTATCTTCTACCTTTCCCTCCGTCGCTTGTCAAAATCGCAAGCCACCTAAGCTTTCCAGACGAGTATTCAGGAAACTTGCTTTATCTCTTTTCAATCGCCGTCAAAGATTATGAAGTGACACGCCTCCTATACGAGCGGGGATATGTTGAAGATCAAGTGGCATATGCAAGATTTATGTTGAAAACTTCTGAAGACGACATGTTTGCGTGGAAGATTTCTAAAGGTAAACCTTTTCTTGAAGCTCTATACTTGGTATCCTGCTTAAAGGCTTTAGGATGCGTCGTTCCACTTTTAAATGACGCAAAAATGGGGATTTTGTTGAAGCAGGAATTGGAGGAAAGCCTAAATTATCTTCCAACAGACCATTTCCACGCAATACTTAAAATTGTTGAAGAAGCACCTGAAATCATGGAAATGGACACCTTACGTAACATCGACAACTTTATCCGGAAATGCAACCCACTCTTTGACGCTATTTTTAAAAGTTGACACTGCAAGTGAATTATGCGGCAAGGCATAGTAGTTAAAATAAAAAGGCAGTGTAAATGGTTGAGAATGCAGCAAACCTTTTAAACTATTTATAAGATAATCCTTTTTATGCCAGTTGTCCACGTATACGTTTGGACTGGTTTCTCAAGCGAAGCTAAAAAGAAAGTGATAGCTGGCATAACGAAGGTTTTCGTTGAGTTAGGCGTGCCCCCTGAAGCTGTTGAAATAATAATCCATGAAGTTTCAAAAGAAAATTGGGGAGTTGGCGGAGAACAAGCAAGCGAAAAACTCAAGCAAGTACAGCCGCCGTAAACAACCCGAAATTTAAAACTTCGACAAAAACTGAACTAGCCTACTGAGCATGCTGAAATCCGGTTTAGGCTTGTTCTCTGCATATCCCAATTTTCCATGCATCAGCCTAAGGGAACAAGCTTCATATACTCAACAAAACGCTTATAACGGTGATGATTTATGTGCAATGGTTCTCGAAAAGTTTTCGAGAATTATAGAAGGAAAATGCTTAGAAGCAGAGGGCCGCTGCACGGCGTAAGAGTTCTAGAAGTTGCCCATTACATTATGGGTCCAGGGGTTTCAATGTTTTACGCGGATATGGGCGCGCAGGTCATTAAAGTGGAGCTTCCATGCGAAGGAGACAATATTAGAGCAACTCCTATTGGAGGAAAATGGTGGAGGGACAGTTCAGCATCATTTGTGCATATGGGCCGAAACAAGTACAGCTTAGGCTTAGACTTGCACGTTAAAGAGGGACGCAGGGTTTTCCTAAAACTGGCAGCTAAATCAGACGTAATTGTAGAAACTTTTAGACCTGGAGTTATGGAAAGAAGATTCGGAGTAGGGTACCGACAGGTAAGAGAAATCAACCCTAGAATCATCTACATAGCGCTTAACGGATACGGCCAGTGGGGACCTTGGGCTGAGGAAAACAGGCCTTCATTCGACGGTGTAGGCCAAGCTTTAAGCGGTTTAGCTTCCATTACAAGATTCCCAGGCAGGCCTCCTCTGAAAAATTTCTTATATATTGCAGACATAATTGCCTCTATAATAGGCTGGACGTCCACATTAGCAGCCTTATATTATCGTGAAAAAACGGGGAAAGGCCAATTCATAGAGGTTTCCCAAGTTGAGAACATGATCAGGATGCTTGATTGGACTTGGCTTTGGGTATACCTCACTGGTAAAAACAGAGAAACCGCCGGCAACATGGATGCAGCCGTAGTTCCTATGGGTGTTTTCAAAACAGCCGATGGATACATCGCCTTGGCAGCGCCAGCCCCAAACGAGTTTAGAGGACTCTGCGCAGCCATGGATATGCCTGAACTTGCTGAAAACCCTAAATTCAGCGACTACTTAAGCAGGGTGAAAGAGGAAAACCAGAAAGAACTTTACGGCATAATTGCCAAATGGTGTGAAAGCCTATATTCAGGCCAAATAGCAAAGCTTGCTGAAAAACATGGCTTTTCAGCGGAGCCAGCTAGAACAGCAAAGGAATTTTACAATGACGAACACTGGCTTGAAAGGGGACATTTATGGGATATGGACTGCTGCGAACTTGGAATACACAGAGACTCCACATTTCCAGTTAAAATGTCTGAAACTCCTCCTCTTCCACTTAGATGGGGATGCAGACCTGTAGGCTTAGACAACGAGTT
>JAWBOH010000028.1:0-19776 GCA_038826715.1 Bathyarchaeia archaeon
GGACGTGCCATGTCAATGCAGCATGCGATAAAAACCGCTGAAGTTTTGAACAGGATAAATCCTGACTTCGTGAGATCCAGAAGGTTTATCCCTCGCAGGGGAACCCCGCTTTACAAAGAGTGGGAAAACGGCACGTTTCAGCTGCTTTCACCTCATGAAGAGCTAAAGGAAATCCAATTGATGGTGAAGCATTTGGAAATAACCGGAAGAGTCTGCTTTGACCATTATGTTAATCCAGCCTACTGGAGTGGTTCAGGTTATGTCTGGCTTTTTAAACAAGACTATGAGGGATATAAGTTTCCAGAGGAAAAATCGGAAGTTTTAGAAATTATAGAGCATGGCTTAGAAATAGATGAATCACTTTACACATGTGCAGAAGACTTAATTGAAATGCCTCTTTAAAAAGTAAGATTAGTTGGGTATTCATGGATGCCGCTGTTAAGCGTATAGCCAAACACCGTATTCAAACGCTTTTCCGTTTAGCCGTCGAGATTTGCAATCAGGATCCGCTGTTAGCACAGCGTTACGTTGATATAGCCCGCCGAGTGGCTATGGCTGCTAAAGTTCGTTTACCTAAAGAGTACCGACGTATGATTTGCCGCCGCTGCAAAAGCTTTATCTTGCCTGGGGTAAGCAGCCGTGTCCGGATAAAACAACGCAGGGAACCCCACGTAGTCATCACATGCCTTAAATGTGGCAAGCATATGCGTATACCTCTGAAAAGGAGGAGAATGGAAAGCAGTGAGTAAGCTTACAGCAAGAGTAAAACGCTGCTTGAAAAGAGAAATGGGTAAAGAGAAACCTACAGTTTGGGTTGGCAAAGCGCGGATTTCACAGGAACTCATTGAAGAAGTTAATAATCAATTAGAGAATAGAGAAACGGTTAAAGTCAAGATTTTGAAAAACGCCTTGCAGGATGCAAAAGCCGGTGAAATTGCGGCGGAAATTTCCAGGCAGACAGAAGCAGAGCTAGTTGAAGTCAGAGGGCACACATTTATCCTTTACAAACGTCGAAGAAGAAGCCTAAAAAAGTGAAAGCCTTTATATTGGGCTTGGTGAATTACTGAAGGAAAAGTGAGGAAAGCGTAAGTGCCAACACCAAACGATGTCCCTGCACTTGAATTCATCCGTAAGCTAGCTAGCTACATTAAAGAAAACGTTGATGAAGTAAAGCCGCCAGTTTGGGCCGCCATGGTTAAAACAGGAGCTCACGTGCAAAGACATCCAGAGAATCCTGACTGGTGGTATGTCAGATGCGCGTCTTTGCTTCGAAAAATCTACATGCGTGAACCGGTAGGCATAGAAAAACTTCGCAGCGAATATGGTGGCAGAAAAGACTTCGGAGTTCAACCAGAACACGCTGTTAAGGCAGGCGGCGCAATAATAAGAAAAGCCCTTCAACAACTCGAAGAAGCAGGTCTCGTGGAAAAATTTCAAAACAAAGGAAGAAAAATGACTAGGGAAGGGAGAAAACTCCTCGAGGAAATAGCTGAAGAAGTGAAGAAAGACTTATTGAAGAAAATGCCAATGCTGGAAAAATACCAGAAGAGTGAGTGAAAATGTCGGAGGAAGAACTTGAAGAACTTCGTCAAAGAAAACTTCAGGCTTTACAGAGAAAACTCGCTGAAGAACAACAGAAAGCTCAAATGGAACAACAGGCTGAATTACAGAAACAAGCCATATTGAAAAGCATTTTAACGCCTGAAGCTAGGCAAAGATTAGCAAACTTGAAGCTTGTAAAGCCAGAGTTCACAGCTCAACTTGAAATGCAGCTGATCCAGCTGGCTCAGCATAGAAAATTGCCTATTCCACTAACCGACGAGCAGCTTAAACAAATATTGATTCAGCTGCAGACCCAAAAACGTGAGATAAGAATTAGAAGGATTTGAAATGGCCAGGTTTAAGCCTACAGCAAAGAAAAGAAGACTTGCAAAAGCTGGGAAGCAAAAAAGAGCTGTACCCACATGGGTTATTGTTAAGACTGCTGGAAAGTTTAGAACACATCCCAAAAGGAGACACTGGAGAGTTAGAAAATTAAAGGCCTAAGGCTGGTGAACATGTGAAGACAGAGAGGGACGAAAAGGACAAAAGCGAAAATGAAGTGAAAGAGGAAAAAGCTGAGGAGTCGTCTTCAGGGAAGCTTGAACCGGAGGAAGCTGAAGAACCAGCAGAGAAAGTTAAGCCTCTTGAAAGGGAAAAAGTTGAGGAAGAAATTGTTGAAGAGAGATTTTACACTATTCCCTTGGGAAAGGCTTTGCTTATGCCGCCAAACAAGAGGGCTCCTAAGGCTATTAGGATAATAAGGGACTTTGTGACTAAACATATGAAGCTGGAAGCTGGGAAGGAAGAGGAGGAAGCCGAGCCTAAAAGACTCATCATAAGTAAAGATGTGAATGAAAAGGTTTGGAGCAGAGGCATAGAAAAGCCTCCGCGGAAAATCCGTATTAGAGCTGCAAAAGACAAGGAAGGAAAAGTCACTGTGTACCTCGCCGAAGGAGACTAAGCTTGGCAATTTACCTCGCAAACCTTCTGGGGAGCGCAAGCATAGGCGTATACTCATTGGCCACTGACAAAATGCTTATAATCCCGAAATTTGTCCTGTCAAAAAAGGCTGAAAGAATGGCGGAATGGCTTAAAGTCAGGCTTATACATACAACTATAGGCGGGTCAGTTTTGGTCGGCGCCCTTGCATGTGCAAACTCAAGCGGGCTATTGCTTCCCCACTTTGTGAGAGAAGAGGAAATTGAAGCAATAGAATCTGTTTTTGAAGGGAACATAGCTTTAATGGAAACAAAAAAGACAGCTTACGGTAACATGGTTTTGGCAAACGATTATGGCGCCATCGTCGATCCGAGGCTGAAAACTTCCGAAATTAAAAAAATTTCAGACACCCTTAGTGTTGAGGCCGTTCCAGGAGAAATCGCTCAGCTGCCTTATGTGGGCTCTTTAGCAGTTGCAACGAACAAGGGGGTTTTAGCCCATCCGCTTTTGAAAGATTCTGAACGGAAACATTTAGAGGACGTGTTGAAGGTGCCAGTGGATTTGGGCACAGTTAACTGCGGCATCCCCTATGTTGGAACAGGCTTGATATGTAACAGTCATGCTGCAATTGCGGGTTCATTAACAACTGGTCCAGAAATATTTATAATAGGACATGCCTTGGGTGTAATAAAGGAAGATGAATAAAGTGAAAGTTTTCAGAGTGATAGGTGAGATTTGTAAACCAAACTGGAAAACCTCCTTCAGGAAGGAGGTTATAGCCGTTAAGCCTGAACATGCTGTAGAAAGGGTTTACTCGGAACTGGGAAGCAAGCATCGCATCAAAAGATTTCAAATAAAAATAGGCAAGGTTGAAGAAGTTGCCATACATAATATTGAGGATCCTTTGATAAGGAAAATTGTGGCTGGAGAAGGTGAAATTGGCGGGCAAGGTTGAAGAAGAACTGCGAAGACTCAGCGTTGAACTGCAGATTCTAGAGCAGACAGCAGAAGCTATACAATCAAGACTAAACATGGTGAACGCCGTGATAACAGACTTGAATTATGCTAACATAACATTGGAAGGTTTAGAAAAACAAAAGGAGAACGCTGAACTTCTCATTCCTATTGGAGGAAGCTCCTACATAAAAGCTAAACTTGAAACTTCAGAAAAAGTCACGGTGGGAATCGGGGCAGGCGTATCGGTTGAAAAAACAATGCAGGAAGCAAAGGGAATAATCGCGAAGAGACTTGGAGACATGGAGAAACACAGAGCTTCTCTCCAGCAGCAACTCTCACAAGTTATGGACAGAATCAACCAAGATCGAGAACGCTTCGAGGAACTGGCGGCTGAGCTGAGAAAGGAGACTCCCGCCAAAAATGTTTGAAAAGCTTAAGGCTGGCTTAAACAGCTTAATAAGTAAGATTGCAACAACCGAAATTAAGGCTGAAAATTTACGTCCAATCCTTTCAGATTTTAAACTAAACCTGATTGAAAACGACGTAGCCGTACATGTGGCGGAACACATATGCGCAGATATGGAAAAACGCCTTAACGGAGTACAAGTTAAAAGGCTTGAAGATAAAAGTAAAACTGTGAGGCAGAACCTGCGCGAAGTGCTTTTAGAAGTAATGCTTAAAGGCGACAGAATAGACTTATTTAGAATCATCGAAGATAAACGTCGAAGAAGCGAACCCTTCGTCATAGTTTTTGTAGGAATAAACGGCACCGGCAAAACAACAACCATAGCAAAGGTCGCTTACCTGTTAAACAAAAGTGGCTACACAGTTGTGCTCGCATGCAGCGACACTTACAGGGCAGGTTCCATTGAACAACTAGAAATGCATGCTAAACGTTTAGGCATAAAAATGATTAGGCATAATTACGGTGCAGACCCAGCTGCTGTGGCTTACGACGCTATAAACCATGCAAAAGCCCATGGAATACACGTTGTCCTGATAGACACAGCTGGACGAATGCAAACAAACAAAAACCTGATGAACGAGCTTGCAAAAATTAAACGCATAGTGAAACCTGACCTAACTGTTTTAATAGTAGATGCCTTAACAGGAAACGATGCAGTAATGCAAGCTGAAGAATTCCATAAAAGCATAGGAATAGACGCTACGATATTAACCAAGGTGGATGCAGATATCAAAGGAGGCTCAGCCTTAAGCGTAGCTTATATAACAAGAAAACCAATAATTTTCGTAGGCACTGGACAGAAATACGGTGACTTAGACCAGTTTGACCCTGAAAAGTTTGCAAATATGATACTAGAACAAGCTTGAAACTCACAACTTTGCAAGTCACTGAGAAAAACAGCCTTTTCTGAAACCTTTTAATGCCCAATTTTTGAAAATTTCCATGAATAAATTGTCCTTGAGGAAACTTTTTCACCGAACATTCTGCGCCATCACGTATAAAGCATCCAAGCATAATATTAATCAAGGCCTTAATGCCTCCAGCAGCCTTAAAATTTCCTGAGAAGCTTTAACAGTATGGCTTTCGCTGAATAGAGGCGGTTTTCGCTTTGCTCGTATATTATCGAGTTTGGACTCTCTATCATATCTGCGCTTATTTCGTAGCCTCTGTGGATTGGCATGTCATGCATTATGTACGCGTTTGTTCCTTGCAATAGCTCTTTATTTATTTGGTAGGGCATCATAAGTTTGAGGCGTTTTTCTTTTTCTGCAGCGAATTTTCCATTTTGAAAAAACTCCATGTCAATCCAAGTGTCTGTGTACACGAAATCTGCGTCTTTTACGGCTTCTTTCACGTCAAGCGTAGTTGTATAAAGCCCTGTTTTTCCAGCTTCTTCTAGAAGCTCCTCGTCTATTGAAGGTTTATTTGAGATTGGAGTTACAGCAGTTATTTTAACGCCAGTTTTTGTGCATCCTTCGATAAGTGAGTTGCACACGTTATTGTGTACCCCGATATACACTAGTTTTAAGCCTTTCAGTCTACCCGTTCTCTCTTTTATGGTCATCAGGTCTGCTATGGCTTGGCTCGGATGGTATTTCTCGTCGCATCCGTTTATGACTGGAACTCGTGAAGCATTAGCCATAGCCTGTAAGTCACTGTTTCGGAGAAGCCTCGCCAGTATGCAGTCAACGTTCCGGGACATGTACTGGGTTTCGTCGTAAATGTCAGCTATTGTAAAGTTTGTGGTTCTCCAATCGATGTAAAGTGCATGCCCGCCAAGCTGGGTCATAGCCACTTCGAATGAAACTCTGGTTCTGGTTGAGGTTTTCTGGAAAATCATGGCTAGAGACTTGCCTTCCAAAGCTTTCTGATATTTCTTTGGATTTTTCTTTACGTCAATAGCTGTGTCAATTATGTTGATAATTTGCTGCCCAGACAACTCTTTAAAATTGATTAGATGCATTTTCACAACCACACTGTTTTAAAGCTTCAACACTTCTCCAACAATCTGAGATTATAAACTTTATGGAAAACCTTTTCAAGACATGCTTTATCTGCAGTTATGATTGGGAGAAAAGTGATATTGCTAGTTGCATCTGAAAAGGATCCTGCAAGCATGAACATTGCAAAACAAGTTTTAGCCAACTACCCCTTCAAGCTTTGTGGAGAAAAATTTAAAGAGGCACGGGTGTATGCTGCTAAGGTTTGCATGCAAGAGGTTAGGCTTACAATTTTAGATGAGGAGTTGGTTTACGCGCAAGACATAGCTAGCTTTTCACCTGTGTTGAGGCTTATAATATTTCTATCCAGACATAGCAGTTTAAGCGGAACTCCGACCCTTTCAGTTCACACTCCTGGAAACCTTGGACCTGCAGTTTTAGGAGGTTTTCCTAAAAAGGTTTCAGTTTCACCTGCAAACGTCATGAGAGCAGCATTAAAAGCGATGGCGAAGGTTGTTAATGAAAAAAAGCTTAACTATAAAGTTTCCTATGAATGCACTCATCATGGGCCGTCGCTGGAAAGCCCAGCTATGTTCATTGAATTAGGCAGTTCGCAGAAGCAGTGGATGGATTTGAAGGCAGCAGAGGCTGTTGCCCACGCAACTATGGAGGCTATTTCCAGTTTCGGGAGGGAAAAAGCGCAGGCAGCACTTGGCATCGGAGGCCCTCACTATAACGAAAAGTTTACAAGGATGGCTTTAGAAGAAGGCTTAGCCTTCGGGCACATAATTCCTAAATACGCTATTTCTCAGTTTGACGAGGAAGTTTTGAGGCAATGTATAAATAAAACCTGTGAAAAAGTTAAGCTTGCAGTGTTGGATTGGAAGGGAATAAAAAGCGAAGACAAGCAACGTCTCATTCAAATGCTGCAAAAAACCGGCCTTGAAATCCAAAAAGTTTAACATGAAGCTTCAAGGAATTATTTCTCTTAAGGATAGAAAAGTTAATAGTGATGCTTGTCATCTATCAAAGCCTTGCCGGTAGGTGGAAATGGGTTTAAAGTCTTTCCTTTCTCAATGCGCCAGAACGTTAAAGTTGGCGGTTAAGCCGGGAAGAAGCGAGTTGTGGTTATCGATAAAAATATGTTTTTTAGGCATAAGCGTTGTAGGGCTTGTGGGTTTTGTGATAAAATTGTTAACTAGCGTAATTCCATAACCGTTTAGAGGGACTAGAAATCATGGAGAAACGACCAACAAAAATTTTCGCTGTAAGAGTTACCACTGGACAAGAGAGAAACGTGGCCAAACTTGTGGCTGCGAAAATTGAGATGAACCAGATACCGGTTAAGGCCGTTCTTGTTCCAGACGCCCTTAGAGGATACATATTTGTGGAGTCTGAAGGCCCCCATTTTGTGGAGCAAGCCATTGCCGGAATTAAGCATATAAGATCCAGAGTCCCAGATTTTGTGAATTTTACAGAAATTGAGAAATACATAGTTAGGAAGCCAGTAATTGAAGAGTTAAGTGAAAACGACATTGTTGAAGTAACTGGCGGACCCTTCAAAGGAATGCGTGCCAAAATAACGCGCATTGACAAGACCAAAGAGGAGGTAACTTTAGAACTTCTTGAGGCAACGTTCACTTTGCCGATAACAGTTCATTCAGATTATGTTAAACTTGTGGAAAAAACAAAAGCCTAGGTAAGTGAAATTATGAGTGAAAAGAAGGTTGTGGAGCTTCTTGTAAGCGGAGGCCAAGCTACAGCAGGTCCTCCGTTAGGTCCAGCATTAGGTCCCTTGGGCTTGAATGTGTTAGCAGTTGTGAACAGGATAAATGAGCTTACAAAAGATTACGCCGGAATGAAGGTTCCTGTGAAGGTCATTGTTGATCCGGAGACTAAACAGTTTGAGGTTAACGTGGGAACGCCGACAACCTCAGCTCTGATTGTCAGCGAACTTAAAATTGAAAAAGGTTCTGGAAATTCGAAATCTCAGAAAGTTGGAAACCTTTCCATGGCACAGTTAATGCGAATAGCAAAAATAAAGCAGCCGGAACTGTTGTCAAAAACGTTGAAGTCTGCAGTTAAGGAAGTTTTAGGCACATGTGTAAGCATGGGCGTCACAGTTGAAGGTAAAGATCCGAAAGACGTTCTAAGAGAAATCGACGAGGGTAGGTACGACCAGATATTCGCTGGGAACGAATAGTGAGAGAATCTTTTTATAATGGCTTAATAATCCATCAATGGCACGGAGCCTAAAGAAATGTCAATAGAGTTGAAAACAATTCTAAACGCTGTGAAAGAAGCTAAGGAAAAGTCTGAGAAGAGAAAGTTTACTCAGTCGATGGAGCTTATCCTGACAATGCAGGATATAGACATGAAATCGCCAGAGGGCAGACTTCAGGAAAACATTGAACTCCCATGTCCACCGCCGGAAAAAGTGAATAAGATATGTGTTATTGCAGCTGGAGAGTTGGCGCTTAAATCAAAGAGAGCAAATGCAGATCTTGTGATTGAAAAAGCAGAGCTGGAAGCCCTTGCAGGCAAAAAGAAGGAACTGCGGAAAATCGCTGATGAATACGATTTTTTCATAGCGGAAGCTCCATTGATGCCTCTTGTAGGCAAAATTTTGGGAGCCGTCCTAGGACCTAGGGGGAAAATGCCTATACCTGTCCCGCCCACGTCGGACATAGAGAGTTTGCTGAACAAGTATCGCAGAACGGTTGTAGTTAAAATGCGTAACCAACCTGTGATCCAGTGCCGCATTGGAGCAGAAAATATGAAGGAGGAGGAATTGGCAGAAAACATTCAAGCTGTTTTAAGAATTGTTGAGGGGAAACTAAAAAGAGGGATAAAAAACGTTAAATCAATCCATGTGAAAACAACCATGGGCCGCCCTGTAAAGATAAAGCTATGAGAGGGGAAGCGTCTGCCGTCCCAACAAATATTGAAGACAAAAATCGCTGAAGTTGAAGAAGTGGCGAAACTGTTGAAACAGTATAAAATAGTTGGTGTGGCAGACCTTCGAAAGGTAAGAGCCACTCAGCTTCAGGAATTAAAAAGAAGGCTGACGGCAGACGTTTGCATACGTGTCATAAAGAACACTATTATGAAAAGAGCTGTGGAAAAATGCAGGGAAAAACCGGCACTGGAAAAGTTGGAGAAACACTTGACAGGATCCAATGTTTTCCTTTTCACAAACATGAACCCGTTCAAGTTAGCATTGCTCCTGGAAAAAGGCAAAGTTCGCATGGCAGCGAAGGCAGGCGACATTGCATCTTTTGACATTATAGTTCCAGCTGGAAATACGGGACAACCGCCAGGACCCATAATCAGCCAGTTAAACGCGGTTGGGCTGCCGACTAGGATTGAATCTGGCAGTGTTTGGATAACTAAAGACACTTTGATTGCTAGAAAAGGCGACGTTATTTCAGACAGGCTTGCCGGCGTACTATCAAAGCTTGGAATAAAAGCTGTTGAGGCTGGGCTTTCATTGAAGGTGGCATATGATGAAGGCTTTTTAATAGAGGCGGAACAGCTTAAAATAGACATTGATGAATCTGAAAGAAAGCTTGCAGCCGCTTATGCAGAGGCGTTTAAACTTTCAGTTGGCGTAACATATCCCACAAGGGAGAACATCAAGACTCTGCTAGTAATTGCCCATCACGAAGCTCACACACTTGCTTTGGGTGCAGCAATACCGTTGAAGGAAACAATAGAAGACCTTGTCAGAAAAGCCTACGCTGAAATGTTAAGTTTAAGTATGAGAATTCCCACTTTGGATGCGGCAACTAAGCAAGCTTGAAAAGGTTAAATAGTTGAAAATAGAGGTGAAAGAATATGGAATACGTATATGCCGCAATGCTCCTGCACAAAGCTGGGAAAGTAATAAATGAGGAAAACTTGGCGCAAGTTTTGACAGCTGCAGGAATAAATGTTGACGCGGTTAGAGTTAAAGCTTTGGTGGCATCACTGGCAGAAGTTAACATAGATGAGGTCATCAAATCGGCTCCAACAATGATTACTGGACAAGCATCATCCGCAGCTGCAGCAGCAGCGCCAGCACAGGAAGCCAAACCCAAGGAAGAAGAAAAGAAAAAGAAGGAAGAGGAGGAAAAGGCAAGAGAGGAAGCTGCCTTGGAAGGGCTTGGAGCACTCTTCGGCTGAGAGCAAACGTCCTTCCGCAAACAATTTAATTTTAAACATCAACGCAATAATCTAATTGATGTGTATGAAGCTATGCAGCGCATGTCTATTAGGAATAGAATGCAGATATAACGGTAAAAGCGCCCTGAACAG
Organism: Bathyarchaeia archaeon; assembly: GCA_038826715.1. GTDB lineage: Archaea > Thermoproteota > Bathyarchaeia > Bathyarchaeales > Bathycorpusculaceae > JAWBOH01. The sequence goes on from JAWBOH010000028.1 coordinate 10,141, forward strand.
GAAAGTTGTTGCGCTACTAGATACTGAAATTCTGATTCCTGTTTGTCCAGAACAGCTTGGTGGCTTACCTACACCTAGAGAACCAGTTGAAGTTAAAGAAGGAAAAGTGATTTCGAAGTCTGGGAAAGATTTAACGGAAAAATTTATACATGGAGCATTGGAAACTTTGAAGATTGCAAAAATGCTTAAAGTTAAAGAGGCTGTTTTTAAGCAGGGAAGTCCTTCCTGCGGCTGCGGGCGAATATATGATGGAACATTTTCTGGAAAAACTGTAGCTCTTGATGGGGTTACAGCGGCTCTGTTGAAAAGGAATGGAATTAAAGTAATCACTGAGGAAGATCTGTAAAATCAGTTTTTCTCCTTTATAGACTTGCCACTGATTAAACTTTTGTAAAGCATTATGGGTAACCAACCGCAAATGATCATCAAAGTTCCTGGAAACGATTTAACTTCAAAGTTTAATATAAGAGCTTCAAAGATAAAGAAGGAAGCAGCCATTGCCGAAGCTGACAAGATTGCAAGGTTTACGCCAAACTTCTTGTAAGTTTGTACAGCTATAAGGCCAGCGAAGAAAAAGTCTCCTAAACCAAGGGACATGTAAACTACCCCCCATTCGGCGATTATCTGGGGGATTGTTGGTAAGGTAACCATTATTGGAAGCCTTAGCCCAGACACGTGTGTCGCTGCAGAAACCATTGCTCGTGTTACTAGAACCAGGATTATGTCTGCGATTGTTAAGAGGCCGGCGAATATAATGGAGGTTTTCCATGTGAAAAGACTTCCAAGATAAAGCACTATCAAAACGGCGAAAACCAATCCATATATATTTAGAAGGTAAGGGAACCATACAGAAGTTTGGTTGTAGAATATGTAAAGAATTAAGAATAGAGAGGGGGGCATAACAGCCAGATACCACCGTTCCTTAAGGTTTCTTAGGCCTTCCTCATAAATCAAAGTTATGAAAGAGAAGCCGCATAAGCAATAAAATGCAGCAGCTCCATAAATGGTCAATGCATTTAATGAATCCTTGAAATAAAGGCTAAAAGTGGCTGCTAAAAAACTAACTATTATGAACGCTGTGCAGAAAAGCCTAGCAGTAGTTTTTCTAACGTCTGAGAAGATGTAGGTGAATATGTAGAGAAGTGTTGAATATGCGAAAAGGAACACAACCATAACGGCCATCTGTGGAACGAATGCCATAACTGAAACTGCTACGCAAATCGCTGCAACCAGCATAACGGCATCTTTAACCTTGAATTCCCTTTCCTCAAAAGTTGCCTTCAGCTTTTTCTCAACCTTTCCGCTGAGATAAATGGCTGCGATGGTAACAGCCAAAAGCGCTATGGGCATTGACACATCAAAGTGCATAGCCAAAATAGGGGAAAACAAACATTTAAACATTAAAACCTAAGAAACAGTTTAAGACAGCGAGAGAAGAAAAAATGGCTTCTTCCGTTCTCACAGTCTCTGTCCACTGTCCCGGCATAGTGTTTACAACAAAATCCACTATTTCGGTTAAGCTGAGACCTTCATTTTTAACTATTTCGTACAGACCCTGCTCAGGAGAACCGAAGCCTACTAAAACTTTTCCGGATTTTCTCCATTCTTCGGCAATTTGAAGCTGAACATCTGTGAAGGTTAAGCCCCACTTTGATGTGGCAATTTTCAGATCGAAACGTGTGCTTTTGGCAAGTTCGCCAAAAGAACCCGGCCAAACTGTAACATTATAGCCCCAATAACACGGAATCTCTTGTCTGCGCGCAGGTGCCAACACTATTCGCTTACCTACACTTACAATTTTTGCAGTTACTCTTTCACCTGCAGGCCTCTGCACTTTCAGCATTATAGCTGGTTTTTCAACACCGATATCGACAAGTGTTCCTTGCCTTGTTTTGCCTATAGTTACTCCTTCACGGTATTCACCTACCTTTAAATCTGTTGTCTTTTTGCCCAAGGGGTGATGAGGCGTTCTTAGAGGCGGCAAAGTTCCAGCATACCTAAGTTCAGGCCTTAACCCGAATAGTTTCTTCCGAAGGTACTGAGGGCACTCCATATAACGCAACAACAAAGCTATTAAATCCGCTTCAGCCTTTCGATATGTTTCCGGCTTATCTTGGTAGATTACTATTTCTTCAATTCCGAAAATCGCGGCAGCCCTTCCAATTAGACCAACCTTCAACGTTTTTTCCCTTAAATGCGGAACGTCAGCGACAACCGAAACCGGAATGGCTATAGAAACCCTTTTCCGATTCAACACTTCCACCATGCCCACCTTGTATAAGGCAAGTTTCAGTTTAAAGGGTTTAACCAAAAGATGGAGGTTGGCACGTAAACAGCTAAAAGCTAAAAGTACATGGAACTATAACTGAAGGCTGATGGTGTTTAATTTGGCAGAAACGTCAGTTTTAGACGATTTAAACATGATTGGAAGGATAGACAAAGGCAACATGCTTTCCTACTGCCTAGAAGCTGCGAAGCATTATGAAAACGCGGTTCGAATAGCTGAAGGGATAACGGTTAGTTATCCAAATCCAAATTTGATAATTGTAGCAGGCATGGGTGGCTCAGCTTTGGGAGGGGAATTTCTTAAGGACTGGGCGCAAGATACGCTTTATATACCCATAGAAACTCTTAGAGACTACAACCTTCCAGCTTTCGTCAACGAAAAAACTTTGGCTTTTATAGTGAGCTATTCTGGGGAAACCGAGGAAACCCTAAATTGTTTCAGCGAGGCGGTTAAACGAAAATGTATGGTTGTTTGCATATGCTCTGCCGGGAACCTTTTAGCAGTTGCAGAGAAACTTCAAAAGCCAACTTTTCAGATACCTAGAGGGATGCCTCCGAGAGCAGCTTTTCCATATCTTTTCACGCCAATGCTTATTTTTTTGGAAAAAATTGGTTTGATTTATAATGCAAAGACAGAAATCTCAGAAGCTATTGAAGTATTGAGGCAGATCTCCAGCGAAAATGCGCCGGAAAAGCCTCTTAATGAGAACTTTTCCAAACGAATTGCCGTTAAAATTAACGGTACAGTTCCCATCATTTATGGTTTCAGGTTTTACCGGTCAGTTGCTCAAAGATTCAAACAGCAATTCAATGAGAACAGTAAAAATCCATCATTCTGGAACGTTTTCCCAGAGTTGAACCACAACGAGATTGTTGGTTGGGAAGCGGCTGGACAACTGGCAAAGTGTTTCTCAGCAATAATCATACGTGACATACATGAGCCTGAAGAAATTAAATGTCAAATAGAAAAAACAAAAGAGATTTTGGAAGGCAATGTTAGGGGAATCTGTGAGGTTTGGGGAAGGGGCGCCGGAAAGTTGGCGAAAATGCTGTCCACGGCGCTTATTGGAGATTTCGCAAGCGTTTATCTTGCCTTGTTACGCGGTGTCGACCCTACTCCAGTAGAGAGCATATCAATTCTGAAGAGAAGAATGGCAGACGCCGGATTAAAAAACAGGGCGGTGCGTAATCTTCAAAGTTTATGCAATAAATAAATTAAACACCAGTAGCGTGAGAATCTAGTGAAAGAATTCTTCAAACATTTTTTCAGCAATTTCAAGCGATACAAGCTGAGGCGGATGCTTAAAGGCATAAGTGCATATTGGAAGAATTGCTCCTTTTAACTTTCGATCCAAAGCTATTTTTAAAGCCCTTGTAACATCGAATAACACTGAACCTGCATTTGGCGCGTCGACCGTTGAAAGCCGCAGGTCTATCTCCATGGGAAAACCGCAGAAATATAACCCTCTAATCCAGAAGAAGCTATCCCGTCTGTTTTGCAGAAAATCAACGTAGTCCGTAGACCCTGCAACTACTTCAGTTTCGTAGGGCAATGCCGCCTTAACTGTTTCAGTTTTAACCGTACGTTTTAAGTCTCGGGTTCTTCCAAGCGTGTCAATGGACTCCATGCCTCCACCGACGTCGAGTTGATAGGTTTCGGTAACATGCACACCGCGCCTTGAAATAAGCTGCAATAAAGTTTTGTGAAGTGTGGTGGCGCCGACCTGGTCTATTAGATCGTCGCCTGCAAGTGGCAAACCGGCATCTTCGAAACGTCTCGCCCAAGTTGAATCACTCGCAATGAACGTAGGCGTTGCATTCAAGAAAGCACATCCAGCCTTTAAAGATTGACTTGCATACCATTCAGAGGCTTTCACAGCACCACCAGGAACCAGGTTAACAACGATTTCTGCATCACAATCTTGCAGCACCTGCACAACGTCAGCCTCGGGTAAATTGCTTATCTGAACCGTTTGCTTTGTATATTCGCTTACGCCGTCTAAAACAGGTCCTTTATGAACAACTAGACCTGAGGGTGCTACATCAACTTGTTTCGGAGTATTATTTGGAGGCGCAAATATAGCTTCGGATAGATCCCTCCCAACTTTTCGGCTGTCAATATCGAATGCTGCCACTATTTGGATATCTTTAGGATGGAAACCTCCAAGCGTTAAATTCCGCAAGCCTATGCATTCACCAGTAACTTTGGAATTTTTATAAAAATGAAGCCCTTGAACGAAAGCTGATGCACAGTTTCCCACACCAACTAAAGCGACTTTTATATTTGGCAATGCTTATACACCACTTTTGACTTCATATTGCAAACGGATTTATAAAGCTCTATGCGAACCTTGTTTTCAAGTGGTTGGACTGAGTCATAGTTGGACGTTACAGTTCTATGCTTGCCCAACTTGCAGAAGCAAACATGCTGAGGTGAAACGTCTAACTTTTAAGGTTTAAAATTGAGGAAGCTTTAAAGGTTTAGGTCGTTTAAACGGATAGAAGGTGAATGGAAGATATGAGCAGCCAAGCGCCAGATAAGTTCACGATGATAAACGAGTTAGCTAGGCGAAGAGGGTTCTTTTGGCAATCTTACGAAATTTACGGAGGCGCCGGCGGATTTGTAACCTACGGGTTTTTAGGGGCGAAACTAAAGCAGAGAATTGAGAACAAGCTTAGAGAGTTTTTCGTAAACAAGCTTGGAATAATTGAGGTAGATGCTCCAATCATAGCTCCTGGCAAAGTTTTTGAAGCTTCAGGCCATGTTGACAATTTCAAAGAGCCTATGGTTGAATGCCTAAAATGCAGGAGACGATTCAGGGCAGATCATCTTGTAATGGAATGCGCAAAGTTAGACAGTGCCGAAGTTGAGAGATTAAGCCTTGAAGAGCTGAGGTCGGCTTTAGAACAGCACGCCGTACGCTGTCCTGAATGTGGCGGAAGCTTCGGCGAACCAAATTTTTTCCTAACTATGTTCAAAACCACAATAGGTCCATATTCCGACGCTGTCGGTTACGGAAGGCCGGAAGCTGCGCAGAACATATTTGTAGAGTTCAGACGTCTCTATGAGATCGCCCGTGAAAAACTTCCTTTTGGGGCGATGCAAATTGGCCACGCCCTGCGAAACGAAATTTCGCCTAGACAAGGCCTTATAAGGCTTAGAGAGTTCACAATAGTAGACATAGAGTTTTTTTTCGACCCTGAAGAGCCAAACTGTTTCGTTCTTAAAGATTTCGAAAACGAAACTTTAAGGCTGGTTTTAGCTGAAACAAAGCTGCATGGCTTAGAAGATATAACTGAAATAACGGTGAAGGAAGCTTTGGAAAAAGGTTACATAAAGGTCCCTTGGCATGCAGTTTTCATGGCTTTGGCGAAAAGGATGTTAACGGAGTTGGGGGTTCCTTCTGAAAAGCAACGGTTTAGCGAAAAACTCCCATGGGAACGCGCTCATTACTCCCTTCAAAGTTTTGATCAAGAAGTTTATGTTGACCGTTGGGGTTGGATTGAGGTTTCAGGACACGCCTACAGGGCGGACTACGACTTGAAACAGCATATGCAGTTCAGCGGGGTAGACATGAGGGTTTATAAGGAATACGAAAAACCTGTGGAGACGGTGAAAAAGGTTGTTAAGCCTTTAATGGCGAGGCTTGGACCAGTCTTCAAAAACGAAGCACAAAAAATTGCCAATATGCTTGTAGACATAAATCCTGAAATAATTGAGGCCTCTTTTAGTGAAAAAGGACATTTTATTCTCGATGGATACAAAATTTTGCCAGAGTATTTGGAGATCACAAAGTGTAAGGTCAAAGAGAAGGGAAAACGTTTCATACCGCATGTTGTTGAGCCAAGTTTCGGCGTAGATAGGCTAGTTTACGTGGCGCTTGAATATGCATACAGCGCCAAAGAAGGCAGAGTTGTTCTCAGCTTTCCGAAAGGCATAGCGCCTGTACAAGTTGGAGTTTACCCATTGGTGAGCAAGGATGGACTGCCGGATAAAGCGTGGCAAGTGTATAAAATGTTAGTTGATGAAGGCTTAATCGTAGAATACGATGAAGCAGGTTCTATTGGGAGACGTTATGCGAGGGCGGATGAGGCAGGCATACCTTTAGGAATAACCATTGATTATGAAACGCTTAAAAATGATACTGTTACCATACGCGACCGCGACGCTTGGAAGCAGGTTCGAAATCATATCAGCAGTCTTCCAGAACTTTTACCTAAGTATTTCCGCAATAAGATAGAATTTGAGGACTTAGGTGAACCGGTCGAGACGTAGATTCGCTATCTTTTTTAATACTTCTGCACATTAATCCATAGAAAAAACGGTTCAAGAATGCGGCGGGAAAGAGTTTGATGCTTCCAGCAGAGACTGAGGAACGGGTTAAAAGAAGAGCCTTAAACGTGTGCCAAGAACACTTAAGAAAAGTTTTAGATTTAACAAGGAAAATCCCTCAGATGATTGATTATTTCATCAAAAATGATAAGGAAAAGGCAAAACAGGTTTACAATGAGATCAGGACAGGCGAGGAGGACGTTGACGCGGCACGGCGACTTGTTTCGAGAGAACTGGCTGAAATAGGCGCCATACTCTTAAGTAGAGAAGACTTTTTAAGGTTTACAAACTTGTCAAGCGAGATAGCTGATTTCTCTGAAGGAATCGCTTTCCGCCTCATAGAATTAATGGAGCATAACTGGAATATGCCTATAGACTTAAAAAAGGAGCTTTTAAAGCTCTCCGAAACAGTTTTAGAAACAGTGGTAAAACTTAGGGAAACAATGCTGGTTCTTGCGTACGGTTCAGAGAAAGCCATGGAGAAAGCCAGCGAAGTCGAAGCAGCTGAAAAAAAGGTTGACGAACTTTACCGAAACCTTGAAATAAAACTGTTAAAAAGTAAACTGGAAATTCCAGCGCTTATACTTTTCAGAGATATACTGCAACTTTTGGAGGACTCTGCTGATAAGGCGGAGGATGCTGCAGAAGCGGCAAGGGTCTTATCCTTCATAATGTGAAGGCAGATAAATGTCTCCAAAAATACCTGTTGAATTAATCGAAAACTTTCTGGTTGTCTGGAACCCGGCGAATGGAACAGAACTTTACAAAATGGGATTTTACGGCAAACCTCTGGGTATAATGAAACCGAAAATCCCAATGTTCAACGTTCCATTGATTCTAGACTTAATGGAAGGCTTATATCTTGCAGAGAAAGGGACAATAACAGTCTACGAAGGTTTTGAAAAAAGAAGAAGAGTAAGTATTAAAAAACTCCGCCAAAAAGCTAGAACGTTGTATGAAGAGTTTGACGAAAAGTATGCAGTTTACCGCGACTTACGCAGCAGCGGAATGGTGGTAACGCCTGGAATAAAATTTGGATGCGACTTTGCCGTTTATAAATATGGGCCAGGGTTGGAACATGCACCTTACATGGTGTCCGTCAAAAAGGCAACAGGGGAGCTAACTGCAACGGAAATTGTGAAAGCTGGAAGGTTAGCGACAACCGTTCGGAAAAGGTTCATAATCGCGGTGCCAGACTTAGAGAAAGAGAAAATAAAATATTTGATATTTAAATGGTTCAAAGCTTAACCATTTGCTGCATGCTTAAGAACGGAGAATCACTTTTGAGGGTCAGCTAGGCATTATTGTTTGTTTTTCGAATTCACCCTTAATATACTGGTGGGGATAAATTTTTACGCTTTTTAAAGTGCATCCTTCTGCTATTACAACATCATCAGCTATGACTGAAACTGCACTTATCTTCGTAGGTTTCTTATAATTTGAACGCACAGTTACATGCCTGCCTAAAATGCTGTCTTTAACCTCAGCCTTTTCCCCTACAATAACTCGGTCCATAATTGCAGAATTTTCTATGTTTGCTCCCCGGCCTATCCTTGTATAGTTATCGATACATGAGTTAACTATGCGAGATCCATCTTCTATCTCGCAGTGTCTCCCAATTAAAACGGAACCCTCAACTTTGATTTTCCCGTGTTTAATTTTTCTTACAATTTCTTCCCGTCGTCTAACCGCTTCAAAGCTTCCTCCTTGAACCCAGATTCTCACATCTTCGCTGATTCTTCCTTCAAAATCCATTAACAAAGGAAAGCGGCCTTCAAGCATGTCTCTCATCGCTTCCAAATAGCGCTCAGGATTGCCGACATCATACCAGCTGCCTTTTAACACGTAGCCATAAACTGGTCTTCCAGTTTCTAAAACGTAAGGGATGAAGTCGTAGCCGAAGTCAAGGCGTTTCTTTTCCTTCATCAGCTTTTTGATGCCTTCTTCCCTGAATATTTTCCTTATTTCCGGCGACACCATGTAAAGTCCAGTGTTGGCAAGTTTTGAAGGAGCCTCTTTCGGTATGGGTTTTTCAACAAATTTCAAAATTCTATAGTCCTTATTAATGTCGGCTATTCCATAACCTTCAACGTCCTTAACCTCCCTTAGAGCTATTGTTATCACAGCTTCCTTTTCTTGGTGAAATTTTACAAGCTCTCTTAAGTTTACGTCAAAAATATTGTCACCTTGCACTGCGAAAATAGGATTTCTCACGTTATAGTATTCGATGTTTATCCTTGTGGAATCTGCACTTCCCAAATCATCCACATTAGGCTGGTATTTTATGTGAACTTGGGGGGTTATGCCGTAACGCGCTGAAAAACCACAGCCAGACTCAAAATAGTCATGCAAGTCTCTATAGTTCGTGTACCCTTTAACTCCAAAAATGAAGTCTCTCACTCCTTGACGAGCCAGAGATAAAAGTGAAAACTCAATTAGGGGTCTATTCAACAAGCGCAAGCAAGCCTTACTTGTTTCAGCTGTCAATGGCAAAAGGCGTGTAGCCTTTCCGCCGACTGGAATTATGACCACCAGCTTTTCCGGTTCATAATTTCGCTGCAAAAGACTCCCACCTGCGTATGTCTTAATGGTATCAATATCGATGGTATTAAACTTTTAGAAAGTCAAATCTTATACTAATGTGAAGTCTATTTAACATAAGGTTTAAACATGGGAAAACTTGCCTGCTACGTGCAGTTGATGCGTCCCATAAACAGTTTAATTATGGGTTTTGCAGTCATAGTTGGCGCTGTCATTGCGAATTCCACTGTTTTCAATAATTATTGGCCAAACCTTTTTTATGGTTTTTTAACCAGTTTTTTACTGACTGCAGCGTCTATGACACTGAATGATTACTATGACAGAGAGATAGATGCTATAAATGAACCGTCTAGACCCATTCCAAGCGGTCGAATAAAACCGAAAGAAGCATTAGCTTTTGCATCTATATTAACCATACTGGGACTAGCTGCTGCAATCTTAACAAGCGCTACATCAACCTATTCCTGCTTTGCAAC
>JAWBOH010000029.1:0-19582 GCA_038826715.1 Bathyarchaeia archaeon
AAGCTTTGCCTCCTCTATCTATTAGGGCCAAGGTGACCATTTTCAAAGTGTTAAGCACGGTTTCATGCACTGTGCCAGTTACTTCAACAAGCACATGCTCTGTTTTCTCCGTGATTTTTCCTAAATCGTTCGAGTTTATAATCGGCGGGAAGGACAGCACTTTCCTTCTGGAATCCAAAAGTATGGGGTAAACCTCGTAACCTTTCACAATATGTCCATATTCCAGTCCCTTCGGATGTTTTTCCAAAACCTCCTTTAAGGTCATCTCCTCTGCAAAGCCTAAAGGTGTAAAACTGATTTCAGTGGGTTTCGCAACAGTGTAGTAAAGCGGCGGGGTTACGAGGCTGTAATCATATAGGCCTATGCTTGTTCGCCTTCTGTTCCGTCCATATGTTTGGTCAAGCTTTTCCTGTAGATGCATTAACCCGCGGATTATGGTGTCTGTTAACTTTATCCCCTTAACAACAGAACACCCTATGTATGGGCGAACTGCGTTAAGCCTTTCGTCGACGTAAACATCTAATATGGGTTTTTCAACGCTGTATTTCTTCAAGCCTTCTTCGATTTCTAGAAAAACCCGCAGAGCTCTTGCCAAGCCTTCAGTGCCCCATAAATCTGGACGGTTCGTGTCTTTGATTTCAACGCTGACAACACCCTCTTTTGCATTGAAGAGTTTCACTTCGCCTTTAACAAAAGCTAGAATTTCATCAAGCTTCTCCATGTCTCCATGCAGTTGTATTCCCAACATTTTTTCGAAATCTGCACAGTCAACGTCTATTGTTGGCATTCAAATCACCTCTTTCCGTCTAATCCAATCTAAATCCTGCGTGAAAATCAACCGTATATCATCTATTCCAACTTTCAACATGTAAAGGCGGTCTATGCCTAAACCCCAAGCAATAACTGGCACGTTAACGCCTAAAGGCAATGTTACCTCAGGTCGGAAAATTCCTGAACCGCCGAATTCAACCCACCCGTAACCTTTCTTGTAAGCGCTTAATTCAACGCTGGGCTCTGTGAACGGGAAATAATCAGGCTTAAACTTCACAGCGTCTGCTCCAGCTATTTCTATGGCGAATTTCTCCAAAACTCCTAAGAGGTCTCGAAGGGTTAAATCCTTGTCAACAACGATGCCTTCCACCTGATTAAATTCTGTAAGATGTGTTTTGTCAACAACTTCAGGTCTGTAACAGCGGATGATGGAGAAGTACCTGCCTGGAACCTCCAAGTCTTTCCTCAGCAGCGTCCTTGCACTTTGGCATGTGCCGTGGCCTCGGAGAATGAGGCGTCCAGCTTCCTTAATAGAATATTTATATCGCCATCCGGTTGACCCGGTTTTCCACCCGTTTTCATGAGTGCTTTTCACGTTTTTCAAAGCCGTTTCGTATGCGGTTAAATTTCCATATTTCGGCGTCTTTACAAAGTATATGCCGAAAATCTCGCGGGCAGGATGATCTTGAGGCATATATAAAGCGTCGAAGTTGAAGAAAGAAGCCTCAACGGTTGGACCAGTCATCTCTTTAAAACCCAAAGTGACAAGCTTCTCTTTAACTTCGTCGAGGAATTGTAGGTAAGGATGCTTTTTTCCAGGCCATGTTTTGGCGACAGGTGCCTGTATGTTATATTTTTGAAGCTTCTTTCCCCGCCATTTGCCGCTTATAATAAGTTCAGGTGTGAGTTGAGTTACTTCCTCAACAGCGATCTTCAATCTTTTTTTAACAATGGCTTTTCCAGCTTCTGTTATTTTGATTAAACGTTTCGTTTTCTCTTCTGTTCTTATCAGATTTCTTTTCTCCAAGATTTCAACGGCTTCCCTCAGTTCTTGGGTTAAATCTTCAATTGCAACTGCTTCATTTTCCTTTAGAATTTGAAGAAGTTTTTCGTCGCTTCCGAAAGGTACGTTTTTCACGGTTGGCTGCGCCTTAACTTTGCCTTCACATTTGTCTATCAACGCCCATTTTTTCCGCACCAGCCAGCCTAGCGCTATTGGAACATGGCTCAAAGGTATTTCCGCCCTTTTAGACACTTCTGAAATTGGAATTTGGGCTTCCTTCAGCAAGATGTCTAATATTCGACGTTCCGGCAGCCCTTTAACAGCGTATAACTTTCCTTCATCGTTAAGTCTTAAAACAGTCTGTTTGGTTTCCACAATTTCTACAAGGTTTTTCTCCTTCAACGTTAAGGCGGCGCGCATCACAGCTGCTTTCGACAAACTGCTTTCACTAGCCACTTGTTCAACAGAGGCTTCTCCGCCGAGAGTTTCCACAGCAGTGAGAGTTTTGTGTTCATTTCGCCTAAGCTCTACCATGATTCTCTACCGCCATCCATGGCTCCACATGGTAATAGCAGAGTAGTAGTGATTTATTTTTAATAAAAGTATGTGTTTTGGCTGACATGTTAAGGTGAGATTCATACATTTTCAGGCAAATTGGAGGGACATCCCGTTCACAATATCCTAAAGCATTTATAAGGCATTTACGGTTTCAACTTTCAGCCTTTGTCACTCAACCTGAAGAATCTCGTGGGCTTTGTCTATGAATTTACGTTTTTTGCGCTTGTGTTCCTCGACAAACTTTAGAACTATGTCAATTGTTTGCTTTTTATGCTCTCCGCATAGAAGCTTTCCTGTTTTGCAGTCATTATAAGTTTTTATGATTTCTTCATCGTCTTCAACGAAGTGGAAGAGGCATATCTCGTAAACTGGGCAGATTTCTGGAACTCCTCCAAGCTCCCGCTGCTCTTTTATTGTGGCTCTTCCTCCAGTGAAGGCTTCTGAAATTCTTTTAGCAATTACTTCAGGCTTGTCATGTAAAGTGAAATAGTTCATTAGACGTTTACTCATTTTCGGCGAGCCGTCTAAACCTCTCATCAGTTTGTGATAGGTTGATGAGGGAAGCGTGAAACCATAGTTTTTGTTGAACATTTGGGCAAGGTCTCTTGTGAAGCGGATGTGAGGATCCTGGTCTACGCCTACTGGAATAATTGTTGGCTTAGGCCCGCCGAAATCCTCAAGCTGAGGCAGTAAAATGTCGCCTGCCTGGATTAGCGCAGCCAAATAAAGCCCTATGTTGCGTTCGCCGTAAATAGCCTTCACCGTAGCTAAGGTCACGGATCTGCCGAATATTATGGCTAGATCTTTAACACGGTTTTCTTTCGATTGGCGGTAAATGTAACCCCTCTTTGGGTCGAAGCCTAACGCTAAAAGATCGGCAACATTGTCAACAGCAATTTTCTCACTTTTTTCAAAAGGAATTTTGTTGTCTTCGTAGGCTTCTATGTCGGCTATGCAATAGAAGGTTTGAGCGCCGTGTTGCTGAAAATAAATTATCTCTTTAACAGTCATCAAAGTGCCCAAGTGGAACTCGCCTGTAGGTTTTATGCCGCTTAAAACCGCGAAATCTTCGCCTTTTAACATGGCATCTAATATTCTGCTGAAGTCTCTATGTCCGAAAACTACGCTGCGTCTCATGTAAACCGAAGGTTCCGGAATCTTCGAAAGCAGCGGTTGGAAGGGTTCAATTCCAAACTCTCTGTAAAGCCTTTCATAGTCTGCAACAATGCTTGTTCCGAAAGGGTCTAAAACTGTTTTTTTGCCTTTTTCTCTCTCCAATGTTTCACCCTCAATCAAATTGGTGAAAATATACTTTCAAAATAGTTTTTAAACTTGAGTGTCTCTGCTTAAAAATTTCGGGAATTACGGCGTAAATTAATGCCAGTCCAACTTTTCCCCATTAAACTGATTATCGGGCAGTGTTTAAACTTTTTGGAAAACTTTTAAAGAATGTATTCAACGTAAGATTCTGGGAAAGGGACAAGTATTATGAGCATTGGAAAAGAAGTTGTAGACGTTAAGGTTTCCTCAGCCTATAGGCTTTTACATCCAATGCACACGGTGTTGGTTTCATGTGTAGGCAGCGAAGGAAAACCCAACATAATAACTATAGCTTGGGCTATGCCAACGTCCATAAGTCCGCCTTTGGTTGCCGTAAGCATAGCGCTTAGGAGACATTCCCATAGGCTTATAGAAGAAACCGGCCAGTTTGTGGTTAACATCCCAACAATGGACATACTCAATGAAACTTTTTTCTGCGGAACAGCCAGTGGAGGAAACCGTGACAAATTCAAAGACGCTGGTTTAACGCCGATGCCAGCCCGCAAAGTTAAGCCTCCACTGATAAGAGAATGCATAGCTCATCTGGAATGTCGCCTTCACAGCAGATTTACAACAGGCGATCACACAGTCTTTGTAGGCGAAATAATTGAAGCTTACGCGGAAAAAGGGTATTTCACAATGGCAGGCTACAACCTTGAAAAGGCTAAGATGATTTTTCATCTAGGCGGAAACGAATTCGCAACTCTGCAACCTAAAATTTTCACTCCGGAAGCTAGGGAAAAATGGGGATGAAGAAGAGCAGGCTGGCTAAAACTGGTAGGTTTCCCCAGGATTTAAAACGACAACCTTAACTTTAGGTGCTTTCACCCTTACTTTATCCACAAATTCGCTTGCAGACTGTGCCAAAACTGGGAAAGTCTTATAGTGCATTGGAATAACCGCCTTAGGATTTATAAGCCTGACAGCTTCAGCAGCTTCAAAAACTCCCATCGTGTAGTATCCTCCTATCGGAATAAGCGCTAAGTCAATGTTGTAGAGTTCTCCAATGATTTGCATGTCTCCGAAAATCCCAGTGTCTCCAGCATGATAAACATTTTTGCCTTCGCCTTCGACAACAACCCCTGTTGGAGCACCCCTTGAACATGTGTGAAATGCATGGACCATGCGGAGTTTTATTCCTTCAATCTCCACGCATCCTCCAATGTTTAATCCAGCAATATTCTTGACACCGTTCTCCCTGGCGTAACTGCTTAACTCGAAAGTGGACACAAACACAGCGTTGGTTTTTCTGCAGATGGCGATGCTGTCGCCTAAATGGTCAAAATGGTCATGAGTCACATATACGATATCTGCCCTTTCAATTTCAGAAGCCTTTACAGGCGAAGCTGGATTCTCGTCAAGCCATGGATCTACCAAAACCGATTTGCCGTTCAACTCAATCTTGAAAGCTGCATGTCCAAACCATGTTGCCTTCGCCACTTTCACCACCTTCCAAATCAAACCTTTTAAATTAGGTATTGGCTAATAAATGTTAAAAATTTAAACCCAAAGTGAAAAAATGAAGGCCATTCACGATGAAGACGATGAAGCCTTTAAAAAGCTTAGGCAGTCAGGCAGAATCCTCAGCGAAACCCGCGAAGAAATCAAAATTTTCATCCGTGAAAACATGCCGATAATAGAAGTTTGTGAAAAAGCTGAAGAGCTTATAAGAAAGAAAGGCGGCAAACCAGCCTTTCCATGCAACGTTTCCATAAACGAAATAGCCGCTCACTACACTTCGCCGCCTGAAGACCCTAAGAGAATACCTGAAGACTCTGTTGTAAAAGTAGACATAGGCGCACATATAGACGGTTACGTGACAGACACGGCGGTTACAGTATGCTTCAACCATGAACTTGAAGACATGGTGGACACAGCGGAAAAAGCTCTGAAAAAGGCTATTGAAAATCTGCAGCCTGAAACGTCAACTTCAAGGCTAGGGGCCCTAATTGAAAAAACCATAAGGTCAAGGGGATACAAGCCTGTTTCAAACCTCACAGGGCATCAAATTGCCAGGTATTTGCTGCATGCTGGCACTTCACTGCCCAACGTGGCGCATTTCTCTTTAACAAAAGTTAAAGTAGGCGAAATTTACGCTATTGAACCTTTCGTAACAGTTGACAACGCCGTTGGAAAAGTGGAAAACAGCAATGAAGTTACAATTTTCCGTTTCCTAAAACAGAAACCCCTTAAGAACCTTTGGGCAAAGAAACTTCTTGAACACATCGAGGAAAACTTTAAAACTTTACCTTTCACTGAAAGGTGGCTTCAAAACGTAATCCCAAAACAACATTACAGAGAAGCCTTCAAGCAACTTTTAGCTTCAAAGGCTGTTATGGGTTATCCAGTTTTTATCGAGGCAAGTGGAAAACCAGTTGCCCAAGCAGAACACACAGTTTTAATAGTTGAAGACGGATGCCTAGTTCTAACCTAATAGGGGAAAGATGGTTTTCCTTTTTCACGAATCTCTCTGTAAATAGCAGTTATCAGCATCTTCTCGTTGCACTTTTGACACGTTTCAACCTCTTTAAAAATGTAGTCGCCTCTTTGAAACTCCCTTACATTTTTGAAACCGCATTTTACACATTCAACGGTTGTTTTTATAGGCGGAGCCTCTATTCTCAACCGTATCATACGCTGCCTCATCTGGAAAAGCACATAAGTGGATGCAGCCACGCCTAGAAAACCAATCACTATGAGAATTGTGAAAACCTCATAGTTTTCTAAGCTGTAGGCTTGAAAAGCAAGGGCAAGCGCCATAATGGCCACAGTTAACATTACAAATATGGCAAGTAAAACAAAAGATGAAACCTTTCTTGAAGCTGAAGGTTCAGAAGAAGTTTTACTCACTCTGTTAACCTCCTACTGTCCTATCCCTATAGTGTTGCCAACACCGCATACAATCACCTTGTCGCCGTCCTTAGTTCTCTCCAGTATAACCTGTCTAATCCTTTCAATAGCCTTATCAGCAGCGTTGAAAATTTCCTTCCTCATAGGTGAAACCGCATCGCCAATGTCTTCCTTAACAATTACAGCGTTTATCGGAATACGATATTTCAAAATTGTTTCTTCAATTTTAAATTGATCCACACCTGGACCGCCTATGGCTGCACCTACACCCTCAGCTACTTCGCCGACTTCCTCGCCTTCAAGCTTCAAAGCTGCGTCAATCATGATTATGTTTGCAATTCTTCCCTCGTT
The DNA here is from genome assembly GCA_038826715.1 of Bathyarchaeia archaeon. GTDB lineage: Archaea > Thermoproteota > Bathyarchaeia > Bathyarchaeales > Bathycorpusculaceae > JAWBOH01. The sequence continues at coordinate 6,854 of JAWBOH010000029.1, forward strand.
TTCCTCAATAATAGTTTTAATTGCGTCTCCAGGTTTGCCAACGTTTCCACCTGGGCCTTCAGCCTTTATCACGTAAGCTGTCCGACCCTCAATGGGAACTGTTGAAACCACGCAGTCCTTCGAAACTTTTCTTGAAGGATAACCATGCATAAGCTTGGCTGCGACAAGTGCGCCTACACCGTCACCTATAGGCTGACCATAGGCAAAAGCCTTAAGTGCGCTTGCGTATGCTTCGGCTTCACGCATCACTAATGGAAGTATCATCTGAATCTGCATTATAACGTAAAGGCTTAACGTTTTTTTCCCAAGTAAAAAGTAATGCCTTATCACTTTGTAAATGTAATTCAACGCCATAGCTGCCTCAAGAGTGTTCTCCAAATTGTTTGCCTGCGTATCATCAGCAGAAGGAGCTAACATCTTAACCTCATCTTTAAACCTTGTGTCCCTAACATCCAATATATGTTCAAGTTTATAGACAATGCCTGCTGGATCCAAGCTTTGAGGCGAAATAGTGAAATATTCAAGAAAACGGTCAACCCTCGGCGTTGGATCCGTTTGAGGCTTCCCAATTTCTTTAATTGCTTCTATGGCGATTCTGCGTCCTTCATCCCTAATATACTTTAACTTGTATAGGGAACCCTCAACCTCCCTAAGCATTATGTGAAGTTGAAACCTCTGCCCGTAAAACATGGAGATAAATATGAAAATGTAAATTGCGTACATCAAAATTTGCGAGAATATGTCCCATCCTGGAAGTTCAAACAGTTGACTCTGCAAAGTGGCCAATGTCACAGGAACGTTCACAAACTCACCTTCCGAGAAACTAGCGAAAGCTTAGTTATAAATTTTAGCATACTCCAAGTAAGATTCACATTAAACACACGCAGATTAAATGTAATGTAGGTTTTTCAATATCATGTTTAAGCTTGCCACAACAAGCATAACGGCGAAAAAAAGGCTTAAACTTCTGCTTGAAAGCTTCCCGCTTGCATATGCGCCGACTTGAGCGCCGAACACTGCGCCGGCTCCAAGATAAACCGCGTATATCCCGTTAACGTTTCCCAGCTGAAAATGGTTAGCTACACCGAAAATTGAAGTGAAAATCATGATGAACATGGATGTAGGTATCGAAAAGTGAATTGGAAAACCAAGCGCGTAACACATAACCGGCACAAGAACAACTCCTCCACCTATACCTAAAAGTCCAGAAGCCAACCCGCCGCAAAAACTTAGAATCAAACCTAAAAGCATCTTCCTCCAGTTAGACAGCAGCCGCTTCTCAAAAACTTTGTCAAAAATCCCTGAAACCTTCACAGGCTTTGCAGACAAGGCTTTATAAACCATTTGAACCGCAACCAAAATGAGGAAAAAGCCGAAAATTAAACCTAACCACATTTTCACAGTTGGAATCGCTGTAATTTCAGCACCAACATAGCCTCCAGGCGCAGCAGCACATGCTAAAAACAGCCCTGCCTTAACACAAACCCTGTTCTGCTTCAAATAATTAACCGAAGACGCAATGGACGTAATAATAATTGCAGCTAGGCTTGTACCTACAGCCACTACAGGCTCAAAACCGTAAAGAAGCGTCAGCAACGGAACGATAAATATTCCTCCTCCAACACCGGTTAACGATGCAGCTATGCTTATCAAAAAGCCGAAAATGGGAAGCAACCACTCCAACATGTTTAGGCTTCCTTAAAGCTTTCAAGTTTTAAAGAATCATACATTACCTTTACGCATTATTAAGAATGCCGTTTAACAAGCCGAAAACCAGAATAGAAAAGGGCTGCCGGCTTTCCCGGGTTCGCGTGGCCGAAGACCACACTACAACCGGGAACGGAGCGCAGTTTAACTTCCGAGTTCGGAATGGGATCGGGTGGGTCCCGCGCCCTATGGCCGGCAAACCCGAAAATACATCGCAAACAATTCCTCATTAACCTTTCGATTCAGCCCACTATGCTTTACGATGAAGACTTTCACTTTGTACGTTTAGAAAAAGCCAAAACCGCACATTGACCGAAAACCCGAACAAAACATGATAACGCATATATCAACCATTTTTCAAATAAAATCAATTGCAGGCAGAGGGGCCGTAGTCTAGACAGGTATGACGACGGGCTCCAGAACATACAAAACGGGTTTACGGACCGCAACAGCGGAATGAAGAGGTTCTGGAGCTGTTGCAGTAGAGAAACCCGTAGGAAAAGCCAAGCGCTGTTTCCGGGGAAAGGTCGTCGGTTCAAATCCGGCCGGCCCCACCACGGCATAAACCAGCCCCCTTTAGCTGCTGAGGAAACCGTAAACTTTGTTTTGTGGCTTAAACGGACTAAGCGTTTGGCAGAAGCCACCATCGCAGGTAAGCTTGAATGCTTAAGGAATTTGGCTAAGCATGTTGACGTGTGGGGATTCTTCAATTGTCAAATGCCAAACAATAGAAACCGCTTTAGGAATTAAGACAATTGAGTCAATAGCATGCAGTATTTGGTTAACGACCTTGCAGGTCCAGCCTTAACCAAATTTTCCATTAATTATCCGATTCGCTTCAGAAAAATGCACTTTCATCTGCGAGAGAAAACCGTAAATTATGCCTGTTAAAGACTTCTACGCAAGTTTGCTGTGAAAAGTTTCTTCCAAAAAGCAAATACGCTGCGCATCCAATGTTGAACCTGAGAGTTATCTCCAGCCTCTTCAACATACCGTTTGGCAACCTGCAACATAGATTCCAGCTCTTCCAACAATGTTACACGAAGCTTCTCAGTGTCACTTTTCACTTTCTGTTTCAACCGTCGAGCTTGAAAAACAAGCCGTTCAAGATGATACCCCCCTATCAATTTATAGACCCCCTCCCCCCTCTAGGTTTTCTGCGAAAGAAAAAATCCCCGTAACATTGCCCATGAAGCCGGCGATAACCGTGAACACTTCACTGTTCCATCTGCCTAAAACAACCAATTGGTTAAAGCGCTTGTGGCGTTTACCTTTGCTCAAATTTTTAGACCTCAACTTGTGTTTTTGGCGTGTAGAGTTTGCATTTCCCTGCGAAGTGATGTGGAAACTTTTCGGGCAGGGCGACGTTTTTGGGACATTCGAACCTTTCAGTTAGGCGTCTGCCGGAAACTTTCTTGCGGCTTAGAGCGTCTAGAGACTTTCTAGAATAGGCTACACTGCAGGTCTACATCTGAAACTCTTGTTGTATGAAAGAAAAAGTGGAGTATGTTGTGTTTCTTAACTGAGTATTGTTAGTTTTGTAACCATAGTTATGGCTGAAGGTAGAATTTCCCGCATTGTTGAATATATTAAACCCATGACTGCCATCATGACTGCGAAGGCGATTATCATCGCTATAATTTGCACCACTAGAAAAGCCAACCAAAACTTTAGAGAAGAGCTGAAGCTGACATTGATTTCCAGTTTCTTCTTTTCTTCACTCATATCTACCACTTTAAAATGGCATTGTTATCTTCTCTATTTATGATTTAGGAATTTCGGTTCTAACGATGTCCCTTAAAAGTTAAGTTTATCTGAGTTGTTTATTCATGGCGAAATATTCTTCATGTCGAGGTAGGTCTTGTTAAGATATGAGCTCCGGCAAAGTTCAAATGTACAGGGCTTTAATAAGCTAGTTGATAACTTTATAATTAAACTCCTAAATAGTGTAGTGTGGAGAGAGATGCCTACAGCCACTTTGATTCTTCCCTTTGCAGTTCAAGCAGACACATTTGATGTTTTGACTTCAGACATGGAGTTTGCAGCTGTCCTCTTTCTAGCTGAAGCAAAACGTAGAAAGCTTGGTTTTCTAGAAAACTCGGAGAAAACGGCTTTCTTGTCGAAGATTTATTATCCTTTATGGCTTATCCCTTTTGGAGAAAACTCTCTAGTTTTAGACGGATTAAACACTTTTTCAACCTCCATTCCTTATCAAACGCTGCCAAACCTTGACACTTTCATCGAGGAGGTTGAGCATGGCGCCAGAACTCGGGAACAGTTTAGGCTTTCTCTAGAGAGACATAAGAAAACTTTTGAAAGCTTTGTTAAAAACGTTGAGTTCAAGATTGAAGCCTTAATCTCCGGAGAGAGCCTCCATGCTTTTCATGAATGCCTCAAGGAATCTGCAGCTTCACAGGTTGAAGAACCCTTAACACTGGTTTTGGCACCGGTCAAGTTGGATGCCGAAACCGCTTTTCGAAACGCTAGGCAAGTAATGGACCTGCACAGCAAAATCCGGTCAGACGTAATGGGCCTAGAGTATGCCAAAAAAGTCTTGATGGAAACTGTGAACATGCATGAAAAGATGATAAGTAAAGAAGTTAACTTTACCCGAGAACTCTATAATGAGAGGATATCTGAAATATTGCCTGCTGTGGAAGAAAAAGTGAAAATTCTGGAGAAGAAAAGGGATTCAGAAATCGCCAAGATAAACAAAACTTTTGAAAAAATGCTGAAAGCAAGTTGCAGAGAAAAGAGTAGGCTGGAACGCGAACTGCAAAAGTTAGAGTTGCAGAAGGCGGAGCTAACACGACGGAGGGACATGCGTAAAAAGAGAGACGACAAAATAATGTTAACCCGCCTAGACCACAAGCTGAGACTTTGCGAAAACAAACATCGCGAAGTAAGAAAAAAAATAAACGAACTGAACGCGAAGGTTGAAGAAATTCGAAAACAAAACATGATTGACATTGCAAGAATGCTGCAAAGCTACCAAGAGCTGATAGCTAAAGAAAAAAGCGCCGTTACAACTCTCGAAAAACAACGGGACGAAACAATTTATTCAAAACATAGGGAAATAGAGTCTATAAAGCTTATGGCAAACCAGATTGCAAACCAAATTGAAGAACTTATAAAAATTAAAAAGCAGCGGGAAAAAGAACTTGAAAAAATTGTTTTGCCTTGGCAAACAAGCGAACCCACACTGGCATGTTTACCCTTCTACATGGCAGGCTACAAAAACAAGGGCAAAACCACATTTAAAACCTTCTGGCCTGTCAAAGTTTCAACTTCAAAAAGTTTCTTGCAAAGCGTCAGAAGCCTAATCGGCATTGCAAAACTGGGAAAAAAGCTTGTAATTCAGCCAAGATCAAAAGCTTTAAGCCAAATGTTAAACTCTGCATTAAAAAAGCGAATAAAAACCGACAAAAACTTCGCTGAAGCTCTTCGTTCAGCCACAGTTTCAGCCAACATCATTTCACACAAATTTAAAGAAAAGCTGCTTAAAGGATTAGACGAGTTGAAGGCTAAAGGTTTGATTGGTCAGAAAGAAGCTGCTCAAATGGCTGAAATGGCGGAAACACTGTTCTAGGAGGAAACCCTAATTGTTGGAAGAAGACAAAATTGTGGAAAGAAAAATCCTTCTAAAACGCGTTTATCCACGCAACCGACTCTTTGAAATCGGCAGGAAACTTGCCATCCCCTATTTCGAAAGAGCTGAAAACCAGTGGAGCATAGATGAAGATCAAGCAGCCCTGGAGATTGCTTCAGCAGTAACCGACGCTCAGCTTAAAGAACTTTTCGAAGCTTACAAACCTAGAAAATGGACTGTTTTCAGAGGGAAACATTACACTTTCGAAGAAGGCGTCTTCATCCTTAAAGGTTCATGGGAAACCCTTCAAAAAAACCTGCGTCAAATAAGAAAGAAATACGGAGAAACAGGCATAGAAATCCTAAAGGCTTTAGCTGAAGCTGGCAGAAGCTGCAATGTTAAAGAAGTCGCCCAAAAAATAAAGCCGAAAACGGACCCAACGCCAATAGTGGCAGACCTTGAAAAACTCAAAATAATTACGCCCTTCTACGAAGGAGAAGGCTACAGAGAATATGGCATACTTGAAGAGGTCTACCCCCTACTACGTTTAGAGTTAGGTTTACATAAACATGAACCGCAGGCTAAACCAGGCGAAGCTGAATCACCAAAGGCAGGTACAAGCTTTGAAGGCGAAGTAGACTACGTCATGTTGGAAAGGCAGGAAATAGAACGCATGGAAAACGAGTTAAACCGATACTTAAGCGACCTACTGAAAAACCGACTTGAAACCGTAATAAAATTCGGCCAGAACTTTTCCATAAGCGTTTTAGCCGATTACCTGATAAACCTTTTTGGGCCTATCCTGTACTTTGACAGTTTGCTAAGCATAACTCAGCAGTACAGCCTAGCAGACGTGGAAATAATCCATCAAAGCGGAAAAACAGGAATGCATACAGGCTGGAACCTTGCGCTTTTCGGCGAACCTGGAACTGGAAAAAGCTTCGCCACGAGAGACATGATTCTAGGCAAGCCTGACGCGAAAATACCTCCCCACGGCATCCCAGGGCGGAACCGTTACGCAGCAGGCATGACTCCAGCCCGCTTCATAAGAATAGGCCAAGCCTATGTGGGACATGTTTTCAATTTTGTAGTTCCAGAATTCAACGACTGGTTCAAATATAAGGGAATGGTGGAACCCTTAAAACTAGCTATGGAACGAGGCGTAATCAAGTATGAACTCCACCGCGAAGTCATAGGACCCTACAAGTTCAACGGCTTTTTCACTGTAAACTACAATGTAGCCACATACGCCAGAGGCTACGACGTAACCGTTCAAGATCCAAACTTTAACGCTATAGAGGATCGTATGCTATGCAGATTGCATAGGCTTACCAAGAAACGTTTCGTAGAGTTGGCTGAAAGCCAAAAAAGGCTGGCCTTAGGCCAGATTGAAATTGAAAAAGGCAGCGAAAAAATTAGGGACCATTTAACACTTGTCTACGCTGTTGAAACAGGTCACCCTTTAGTCAGGGATCGCTTCCCCAGAAAGCCTGTTCTCGTAACGCCTAAAGCTTTCGAAGCTGTTGAAAACGCGCGTAACACCATTTTAGAGACTATTCCAAGAGAGTATGTAACTTTTTCAACGCGTTTAGAAGACAGAGCCCTACGCTTTGCATGTTCAGCTTCGCTTCTCAACTATTTCCAGTCAAATTTGGATTACATTCCCGTAAGCGAGGAAGCTTTGAAATATGCTGTTCAGCTTTACGTTGAAGAGGCCTCTGTAAGGTCAAGACAGGAATTCATGCCTGAAGAAGTTTTAAAAAAGATTAACTTTTGATACATACACTCGGCTAATCTCAGGCTGCCTCACACTCGGCTGAACGTTTAGCAAAGCGTAGATAAGCCATTTTGTATATGCTTTAACTTTTAAGTCTGCTTCTTAAGACTGTGTTTAACCCTTTCTTCGATTTCCACATGGATTAACCGATGTTTTTCTCCGCATACGGGACAAGTTAAAACATGAGATGTGTCGATAAACCTTTTAGCCTTTCCAGGTTTTCCCGGCTTCCGCTCCTCTATTTCCCTAATCTTTTCCTCAGGCGATGTAGGCGCTATTGTCCAAGCCTTTTCCAAAAGAAAAAGGGTTATCATAGCTTTTTCATCGTTGCTCCTGCATAAAGTTGCCAAATGTTTTCCAGGAGCCTGTTTTCCAGCTGCCTCCATGTAACTTTTAACCTCAAAACCTTCCCTAATAAAGTCTGGAACCTCATCAAGGCTTGCTGGAACTTTCCTGACAAGCTTACCATTTTCACCCATCTCGGTTAGGGATAACACATCGTACACCATTCCCTTAACCACGCTTTCCTGGAATACCATGCTGTTTCCTTCAAGCTGGGCGAAACCTAAGCCTGAAGGACATTTCAACGCTTTAACTATAGCCTTCTTATTTTCCGCGTCTCTGCAAATTTTGAAAAGCCACTCGCCGGTTACGGGATCTTTAACCTTGTAGAAGCTTACTGGGCCCATCTGCATTTGGCGTAACCCTAAATCAAACCAGGCATCTTCTAATCTGGTTTCTAACTGTCTAATCTTTATCTGCTTAATAAGCTGCAAGTTTTCCACTTTTTCAAGGCTTGTTCAATTCTTCAATGTTCAGCAATTTAAAGCTTTAGAGCTAAGCCAAACACCTAAGGCTTCAACTGTTATGACGCACTTTGCCATTAAAGGCTTAAGCTTTGCCTGTAAGTTGTATGATTTTGGGAAACCTTTAATCCTTTCTGGGCTAATCTGTATTTTGTCGGCGGTGGTTCATTGACTAGCTCATCTAAAGACAGGGTTAAACGTAAAACCTTCGTAGCCAGAGAGGATCTCATCGACGGGTTAAGCAAAGTAGCCAAAGAGAAGGGCTACAGCCTATACGCTTTAGTTAACGAAGTTTTTGAACTTTTTTTGAAGGCTGACGAGTCAGGTTTAGATTTAAAAAATGTTGTCGAGGAAAGATGGATTTTTGAGGCTGCAAAGCATACAGGGTTTGTTTTAGGTTTGGAAAGCTTATGGTATGAAATGGCTGAATTGGCTTATGAAGCAGCCAGGGACGAAGCCTTAAAAAGCTGGTTTGAAGCTGGCGTTTGGCTTGCCAAACGTTACGTTGCTGTCGGAGAAAAAGCTCAAGATTCAATGATGAGGTTTGCCAGAGACTTGAAGGCTTTCAGTTGGAATGTCTATGAATTTAACATTGAAAATGTCAGCGGTAAAGTCTACGTTCACATAATCAGTCCCAAGTTCAGCGAGTCTTTCACGCGTCTGTTTAAGGCTTTTTTCAACGGTGCGCTTGAAGGTTTCGGCTACAAAGTGGTCAATGAAGAGGTGGGGAGGGGAAATATACGTTTAGAGGCTGTTGGGAAGGAAGCCTATGAAAAAGGCTAGAGAGAAAAAGCTTGTCTATGTTCCAGAAGACGTTATCGACATGATTGCTGAAATTTCAAGAGGGAAGGGAGAAACCATAAGCAAGTTTGTTGAAGACGCCTTAAGACAGGCTGTGAGAATTGACAGGGCGGGATACGACGTTAAAAAGTCAGCGGATTTCTTCGAAGTTATGCAAGCTTCGAAAGTTTTGGGAGGAGTTTTCGTCCCTCTAGAAGTCTTAAACTACCTAGTCAAAAAAGCGTGTGGAACTGGAGACAAAAAAGGTTTAAATGCAAAGTGGCGTGAAAGCGGACAGTGGCATGGAAAATACCTTAAAGAAAAGTTTGACGAACCGGTTTACGCTTTCAAACTTTTCCTCGAAGCATGCCGATGGGACTTAAACGAAGTTGAAGTAAAAAAGGGCGGAGACCACTTTAGGCTTATCTGCGTTTCCTCAGTTCTCAGTTTGGATGAAACAGAACTGCTTGCAGCATTCGCCGAAGGAGCCATATCCGGCATGGGTTTCGAAATGAAAAGCAAAGATGTTGTCAAAGGCATGATTGTATTAGAGTTTAAACCTATATCTTCCGGCGGGGGTTCAGCCTAAAATTTCGCTTAATATGCATGTATATTTGTTTTTAATAGAAATGTGTACAAATGCTTTCACCGTTAATGTTGTGTTTACAGAAAGGATAAATACCCTTTGGATTAAATATTAAGACGCCATAAACTAAATAGGAGAGAATAAAAATGCATACATCATCTAAAATACTTGCCATTGCCATTGTCGCGGTGCTTGTGTTATCTGTATTGGCGCCTTTTTCAGTTGTAATGGCTTCAACAGGCCATCCTAAGCTGGGAGCTGTAGATGATAGAACGAACCCTACTGCCATTCAACTGGCAGACTATAACGTGTCAATACCTGCCGGCACTGATGTGGTGGAACTAGTTGACGGAAGCAGTCCTACAGGTGACTATTTTGCAATAGTTTTCTATGACACTAGTCCATTAGTTACTTTTTCAGGTGCGCAGTTTGACCTTTACATAAGCAAGGATGGATATTCCCAGATAAGCGCTGATGACAAGTGCTATGCTTCCGCCTTCTACGTTAGCGACTTAGAATCTTCTCCATTAAAGAAGGTGACTAAAACAAACGCTTTGCTGAAAGGCGGAAAGGCTGACTTCTATATTGGAAAGTTTAGCACTTATAAAGTGCTTGTTGGACCAGTTCCCTTCGACATAACCGCTGACTACAAATTCATCAAAATATATGACGGTGTCGTCACCTCTGTAGCAGTTAGTGCACAAACCATTGTGATTTTGCCAAGCTTAGAGTTAACCCCAACCTCTGGCCCAGCTGGTCGGACGGTTACCTTGAAAGGCACAGCGCTCCAATCAAACAAGTTGCTAAACCTAACCTACGGCGCAACACCCAACACTAACGTAATCGCACAGGTAACCACAGATGAGTATGGTAAATTCACATATTCCTGGGCGATCAAAGACTTGAAAGCAGAATTTACCGGCACTAACATCGCAATTCCATATGATCCTGTTGACATTTACGTATGGTATAATGCCACAGGCGCACTGGTGGATCAACTAACTTACAACGAATACGAAAGAGCTTTTGTACAGCTAAAATCCGTAAAGTATGGCGATGTTGCGCAACCCTTCTCAAACCTGTACACTGGTTCAGGTAACGACACATTAACTGTTGATGTATACGTTGCGGACAAATTAGTTGTTGCGGGCAGTTGGTGGAACCCGACATCAGATATTAGCTTCACCGTAGGCACAATATCCCTAGGCACTGCTGCGGCGAACGCAACTGGATTCTTTAACATAACACTAACCATCCCAGAACTGGCAAGCGGGTCACATACGGTTAAAGTTTCGAATGCTGGGGTCCTGTATGTATTCACAATTGTTGTTTACCCCACCCTTATACTGGAACCTGAAAAAGGCCCTATAGGAACTGTGGTCTCGTGCTTCGCATATGGCTTTCCTGCCAACCAGAAAATCTACATATGGTGGTACGATTACGAATGGTCCAATATAGTCAATGGCACCACAGGCTCAAACGGCAAATTCAACGTTACAGTCCAATTTACTGTGCATCATACCTACGGCGGCATCCATCATGTAGCAGCCACGGATGTGCCTACAGATCCTAGCGTAGTAACCCCAATTGCAGAAGCAACGTTTGAGGTTACGCCATTGCTTTCAGTTATACCTTCAGTTATTAAAAATGACTGTTCAAAAGTTACGGCTGTCGGAACGGGCTTCGATCCTTCTATCGGGTACCACGTCAACATAGATAATAACGCCCTATACTGCGGAGAGTATGGGTACATCTGGCCAAATGATAATGGAGACTTAAACGTAACCTTTATAGCAGCGGGTTTCAGGCCGGGCCTTCATGTGATCTCACTATACAAGTATACTTGGGTGGGCGGTGCGTATGAACCTGCAATCTACGCATGTTTCACTGTTACGGCCGAAGGTGACTATATAGGTGATCTCCTGCTGGACATAAACTCCACAGTTGTTGACGTAAAGAACGGAATGGCCACAATATCCACAGCCTTGGGCACAATAACCACTAGCTTAACAAGCCTAGGCGCAAAAATAGACAAAGTCGATGGAACCTTAGCCACCATATCCACAAACATCGGCACAATAACAACAACACTGAACAATATAGGTGCAAAAGTCACCGAGATAAGCGGCACCACAGCAACCATAAAGACTGACTTAGGCACATTAACTGGAAAAGTAACGTCTGTAAGCGGAGACGTAGCTACAATAAAAACAGACTTAGGCACAGTTAAAATGGACGTTTCAGACGTTAAGAACACGGTTCCAGGAATAAGCATACCCATATGGATTGCAGTGATCCTATCACTAATCGCAGCAATAGCCTCCATATACGCTGTAATAACCATACGCAGAAAAATAGCTGGATAAACACGTTAAACCCGCGCAAAACGCGGGAACCAACCCCCAACTTTTTTGTTTAAACTTTTTAGTTTTAAAAGCCAAGCTAAATAAGACAGTCTTCTTAATCCGCAGAGTTTCAAATGGGAGTTATAACGTCTTTAGATTAGTCAAGCTTAAGCTTATAGCATTTTCAGATCTGCAGGCTTCCTCGCAGCTTATTCGCCATGGCAGATTCAGCTTTTGAAGTTTAGGCTGCAGTCAGTGGAGTGCGGTGCACTCGCTTTTATGGTGTTCCATCAAGGCGAAGTTTTTTGCTTCAATTGCAGAAAATAATCGCGGCGTAGTGTGCAGCGTTAACATGTGGATTAATGGGAGGTGCTTTTTGTTTAGAAACTTTTATGGATATGATGCGCTTTTATAATCGCTTTAATTGCTAGAGGATGAAAGGTTATGAGGTTGTATGCTGTGAAAACAGGGTTGCTGAAAGTTGGTGAAAACGTTGTGGATGCTGTTCTCAACGGTTTAACTGAGCAGGGTCTCGTTTTGGAGGATAATGATATTTTGGTTTTCACTTCGAAAATTGTTGCTTATGCGCAGGGTCGTGTGGTCAATTTAAGCGGGGTTAAGCCGTCTGAAAGAGCGGTTGAACTCGCTGGAAGGTTTTGTTTTAGGCCTGAATTTGCAGAACTTGTTTTACGTGAAGCAGATAGGATCTACGGCGGTGTTGAGAGAGCTGTTTTAACCCTTAAGGATGGGGTTTTAACGGCTAATGCAGGTGTAGATAATAAGAATGCACCTTTGGACTGTGCAGCCTTATGGCCTGAAAAATTGAAGGAGGTTGCTGAACAGTTTAGGAATGAAGTAAAGCGTAGGACAGGATGTAAGGTTGCGGTTTTGATAGTTGACAGCGGTTTAACTCCGTTAAGGAGGGGAACTGTAGGTGTTGCTTTAGCTGTTGCAGGTTTTAAACCTGTTGAGGATTTTCGCGGACTTAACGATCTTTATGGAAAGGAAGTTGCCATAACGCAGCTTGCAGTTGCGGATAATTTGGCTTCAGCTGCTCACTTGCTTATGGGTGAAACTTGTGAGGAGACTCCTGTGGTTTTGGTTAGAGACGCTCCTGTTAAGTTTAATGAAGAAGCCTA
>JAWBOH010000030.1:0-18255 GCA_038826715.1 Bathyarchaeia archaeon
ATATAGCTGTTGCAATTATTACGCTTGGTAATGGATGTTATTGCTTTTCGGTTTTTTAAATAACTTCTGTATGTTAGTCCAGACTAGTGCGTCAAGCGTGATGACAACTTTTTTAGGCTGACGAATAATAGAAAAATGAAAGTGGCAAGCGTTGGATCAGTTAATTAGAACAATTGCTTTGGGAATACTTCAAGGATTGACCGAGTGGCTTCCCATATCAAGTACTGGACACTTGAAAATCTTTGAAAAATTTTTGGGGTTGTCTGTTCCAATACTGTTTGATGTTTTTTTGCATTTTGGAACTTTGGCTGTTATTATTGTATTCTTCAGAAATGACGTTAAAGGCGTTTTGGAAGCTTTTTTACGTTTAGACTTTAAAAAGGATTATGGAAGATTTGTGCCTCTGATAATTGTAGGAACCGTGCCTACAGCCATTATCGGGCTGGTCTTTATTGAATTTTTGGAAGGAACTTTACAAAACTTTTTGGCAACTGCTTTGGCTTTCGTCGCTTGCGGAATTGTGCTTTGCTCTGGGAAAACTGGGAAAGTGAAGGCAGATAGCATTAGTTTTCCAAAAGCCTTCGTTATAGGCGTTGCTCAAGGTTTTGCGGTAGTCCCTGGGCTTTCAAGAAGCGGGTTGACTGTTACTGCAGCGCTTTTGCTTGGAATTAAACCCGATAAGGCGTTCAAATTTTCTTTTTTCCTTTCAATCCCAGCCATAATAGGTGCGTTGGCTTTAACCTTGTGTAAGGAATCCGGCGAATTAGCTGCTTCGAATCTTGGTTTGGTTGAAGCAGCTGCTGGAACCGTTGCAGCTTTTGCTGTTGGCTACTTAGCGTTAAAGCTTCTTCGGAGGGTGATTATGGAAGGAAAGCTTCACTTTTTCGCTTTCTACTGCTGGGCTTTAGGCATACTTCTTGCTTTAGCCTTGTCTTTGGGCTTTTTATAGCCATTTAGGCTTGCCTGAGAGAAACTCTGTTAAAAACTCTGCAAATTTCCTGTTTTTACAGTAGATTTCACCTATTTCTTCGTTGAAGAAAATTTTGAATCCGCGGCTTAAAGTTTGGGCTATTTGTTGAGGCACCCCTGTTTTTCGCCACTCCTCTTTAAGTCTTTCGCTTAATAAACGAACCGCGTCGTTTTCTCTTCTCTTGATTTCCACAATCCATCGTCCCATTTCAATGAATGGTCCAGAGACTGTTTCAGGACTGGCTGTATGTTTAGCTAAGAACTTTTTAAAGTCCTCAAATTTTTCAACAGGCGGTCCGAAATGCGTTTTAACAGGCGGAAGTATGCGGCTTTGAAGTTCAAATATGAACGCGTTTAGGTCTTCCTCGTTACTCCATACGGTGTGTCGAAGTACGTTAAAATCGTTTATTTGAAGAAGTTTTACAAGTGAACGCTGAGACTTGTATAGCTGTCCCCATAAAACGTCTGGAACTGCGTTTACTTTTCCAAAAACCACAAAGATTAATGCTGAACCGCGATTCTTAACGGCTTCCTCCATTTTTTCCGCAGTTAAAGCCTTTGTTTCTGGCGGATAGAAAAACTTTAGGCTTGGCTTTTCATTGAAGGCTTGTGCAGCCGCCACAAAAGTGTAAAGTTTTTGAGGGTTAACTGCTGAGGCAACGTTTCTTCTCATATCTACAGGGTCAACTATAATGAGAGGTTCTTTAAACAGCAACATCAACTCGTCCATTCTCCCACTATAATGGCTTTGAATGTCTATAACGGTTTTATGTTTATGATGTGCGAAAGCCTTTAACACATTTGCAAAAGACCTGTAATGTATTACTAACAGTTCACATAGGTATCCGCTGAAACCGCCAACTTTTATTTCTGCCCCGTAAACGCCTATTCCCTTCATAAACTTTTTCAGAAGGCGAACTTCGCCGCGCATTTCCCCGCTTAAACATTTTTTAACATAATCCGTATGGTGAGGAGTGCGGTCAGTAGCGCTTAACCATTCTCCGTATTTAGCATCGTAACATGGCACTATGTTAACCCTAACATCGTCTATAAAAGCTTCCAAATACGGATGCTCTGCAAACCTTTCCACCTGCCTCGCGCCTTCTACGGCTTTTCTAGCTATCCTTAACGCTGTTTCTCCAAGAGATTTAGGTGGTATGTTTATAGGCAGACGCATGAAAATGTCTATATCTGGTTCGCCACTAAGCCAAGTGTCCTTCGCCACAGAACCTTCTAAGCGTACTTTAGCCTTAACTCCGAACTCCACCGCTGCAGATGCAACTTTCGTCTCAAGCGTTTTGGCTAATGCCTCTATTTTTTCACGTTCCGCACGTTTAGGAGTGACTTTTTCCAAGACAGTCTTACAGACTTTTTCCAGCATGTCCGGCATAAGCCAGCCCTTTTTCACCGCTTATTTTTGTGGACAGTACTCTCTAAGCGTTGAATATATGGGGCCTTTAGGTGTAAGGTCGCTTCTCTTAAGCCTCAAACATTTGGCTTCCAAAACGCCAAAATCAAAGTTTAAGTTTTCCTTTAAACGCTCTGCAAGTTCACCCCTGTTCCTTCCCGACCTCACACGTGCAATCGTTAAATGAGGGCTGAAACCCTTACGGTCTGGCGCAAACCCCAAACCTCGCAGGTAAGGCTCTAACTGTTCAAAGATACCTCTTAGCTGAATAGCACCTTCCCTTATTCCAGCCCATAAAACCCTAGGATATCGCGGATTTGGGAAAGCTCCCAACCCTTGAACTTTAACATCAAATGGTGTAAACTGAATTTTCTGCATTCCATTGTATATTTTGTCCACCATGTTCTGCGTGATGTTCCCCAGAAACCGCAATGTTATATGAATGTTTTCAGGCTCAACAAGCTTCAAATCTGCACCTGAATCGGCTAATATTTTCTGAACCTTTCTTATTTTCTCCAAAACACTTACGTTTTCTATATCGAAGGCTATAAAGCTTCTAATAGTTTCAAACATCAAATATTCCTTCTATGTTTCAGCCTTAACCCCTAATGCTCTTAACATTAATTTACACAGTTCATGAAGGATTTATGCTATTTGCTTTTTCTGAGCTGCTTCAGCTGTTGCAGACTGAAATTTGCATAAGCTTTTTCAGGTTGAATGTTAAACGGCTATGCATCTGGGTTTTTATGTCAAATTTGGTGTTAAGACATTGTAGCTGTCTATGGCGGTAGCGTTATACGCTTCTCTGAACTATGGTGAAATTTCATAAAATCCCAAACCCTAAATGAGTCGCTGAAAAACCAATCATTTGACGGTGTAACGGTGCAAGCTGAAGGACATGGGCAAAATCTTATAAAATCAAAACCGTTAAAATTGAGCAAAACTGGGATTTAGTGTGAGCGGGTATTGTAAAAAGGTACCTAGTAAGCTTATAAGCAGGCTAAAGGAGATTGTGGGGCCTGGCAGGGTCTCAACGTCTGAGGCTGTTTGCCAAGCCTATGTAGCTGTTAGTGGTGTACCTCAACCTCAAAATCTAAAGCCTGATATTGTGGTGCTGGCGGAAACAACTGAGCAAGTTTCAGAAATAGTGAAGGCAGCAAATTATTTTATGGTGCCAGTTACACCTAGAGGCGCTATTGGCGCTCCTGTGAAAGGAGGAATTTTACTTGACTTAAGTTTGATGGATAAAATATTAACGGTTGATTCCGTTAATATGAAAGCAGTGGCTGAAGCTGGATGTAGCTTCTTCAAATTAAATCAGGAGTTATTCAAGCATGGACTGATGTTGCCTGCAGCTTTTTACGGGCCTGGTCCATGTGTAGCATCTTCAGTTATATTGCCTGCACAAGGTATCGGTGGGGCAAGGTATGGGGCAAACATCACTTTGGTGGAAGGATTTGAAGTTGTGCTTCCTTCAGGCGAAATAGTGAAAGTGGGTTCCATGGCCTATTTCGAAAAAGATTTCGGGCCATCATATAGGTATGTTTGGGGACCTGATTTGGTTGGGCTGTTCACTAAGTCTAACGGTGCTTTTGGCATTGTTACAAAGGTTGCATATCGATGTGTGCGAAGACCCAAACACTGGGCTTTTTACTCTGCTTACTGGCCTTTTGAAAATCTTGAAAATTCTTCAAAAGTTGTTTTGGAAGGTGTTGCCAGCGAAATTTTTGAGGTTCATTGGGTTGACAGATGGTGGCTCTCGAGAAGTCATCCTGGATTGCCTGAAGAATGCCAATGGGTTGTGACCTTTGCCGTAAACGCTAATAATGAGAGAGAGTTAGAGGGCAAAGTGCAGTTTGTTAAGGAATTGTGTGACAGTTATGAGGGGAAATATTTTCCCAGCCTTGCTGAGGATTTATACACTAGATGGCCGACTAAACTTTGGGATCTTGGATTCATTCCCATGCAGGGCGCTTTAAAAACTAAGCGTATGCGTGCCCAGATTACTGGGATGTTAAGCGGAATTCATCCTATATCAAGGCTTCCGGAGTTTGTTGCTAAGGTCAGCGAGCTTTTCAAGCAGCATCAGCTGTGGAGTGCAGAGCGTGGTCCAGGATTCGATGGCTTTCCTTTGAATTCAATGGTGATGAATAATATTGTTGTTTATCTTATTGATCCTAGAGATCGAGATATGGCTAAGCGTGTCGTTGAATGTCGAGCTGAATTCGAAGAGTGGTTTGCCAAAAAAGGAGGAGTTTATCAAGGGCGGGAGATGAGGGGAGGACTAACTGAGCCTACGTGGATGAACCAGATGGAAGCATGCAAACTTTTAAGAATTATAAAGGCAGCTTTGGACCCGAATAATGTTCTCAGCCCTGAAACGTTTGAGCTTAAGCGGGGATGCTAAATTGAGAAGTTTCAAAAAAGATTTGGAAGATTTTAAAGAAGCATACACGGTTTGCGGTTGGTGTGGCGGATGCTACTATCATGGGCCTCTAGTTCCCCATAACTGGCTTGAACTGCCTCCAGTCGAATGGTCAAACCCTCACCGCAGATGCCCCTCATATGAATATTTCAAATTTCGCGCCTTTACTGCTCAAGGCAGAGGGAACCTTGCTAGAAGCGTTTTTGAGGATGAAAATTTTCCAATAACGGATGATTTAATAAAAATTGTCTACACATGTACAAGCTGCGGTACCTGCCAATTGACTTGCCCCCTATTTGAGCCGCTTACAGCAATATGGGCTTTAAGAGAGGAACTTGTCACAGAGAGGATGATTCAACCACCCGAGCCCCTGAACAGAATAAATGAAAATATTGAAAAATATAATAATAGGTTTGGTGCAAAAAAGGCGCCTAAAATTCTTGAAGGAGTCCCTGCAGCAGGGGAAAATCTGTTTTTCGCCGGCTGTACGGCACGTTTCGATAAGCGTGAAAGCGCTATAGCTGCCATAAGCATTTTAAAGGCTGCTGGTTTAGATGTTGCCTGTTTAGGTGAACATGAAAAGTGCTGTGGTTTTATTCCTGGGCATGACGGTTACAGCGTGCTGCTGGAAAAACAAGCAGAGCGGAATTTGGATTCATTGGAGAAAGCAGGTGCTAAGCAGGTGATCGTCTCATGTGCTCATTGTTACAAGGCTTTGAAAATTGATTATCCCTTAATATTTGGTAAACTTCCTTTTGAGGTTATGCATTTCGCCGAGGTTTTAGCAAGACTTATAGATGAAAAGAAAGTGAAATTCAGAAAAATGGTTGATAAAGACATAACATATCATGACCCGTGTTTTCTTGGCAGACATATAGGTGTTTATGAGGAGCCAAGAAAGGTTTTGAGCAGCATACCTGGGATTAGACTTGTTGAAATGGACCGTAATAGAAAATGGGCATGGTGTTGCGGATCTGGAGCAAAAATAACTTCAAGCTGTTACCCGGAATTCGCCGAAGCTGTTACTAGAGAACGGTTGGAAGAGGGGAAGAAAGCCGCTGACATCATAGTGACGGCATGCACCGAATGTTTTTCCCATATGGATAAAGTGGCAAAAAAGGCAGGCATAAAAATTGTAATATATGATCTTCCAATTTTAGTCGCAGCGGCATTGGGAAAAATGGGTGCTTCTGTGGAAAAAGCTTCTAAAAAGCATTGGAAATGATGGCAGCCAAACATCTAACCTGTAAACACAGTGAGGCTTCAACTTATTAAATTGCCATGTTTTGAAGAATTAGGCAAAACTTATATTATTCTCGCATGAAACCCCACTTCATGAGTAAAAACGCCCATATAGTTAATGATTTGCGTTCCATTGTTTGACGCGGATAGGGTTTCAAGTTCGCCTGATGTTTGTGCGGCTTACGCTTTCAATGCTTTTTGGGTACTGATGTTTTAGTGAGGCTGGATGTTGTGGTTTTGCCGGAAACATCTGAAGAAGTGTCTGAAATATTGAAGTTTGCAAATAAGCGTAAAGTGCCGGTAACGCCGAAAGGCGCGGTGGGGGGCTAATGTTGCCTACGGCTGCTTATGGAAGCGGACCGAATGCTGCGGCTTCATACCTGGACAATGTGGAGACATCCAAATGATGGAACGCCAAGCCAAACTTAACGTTCAAGCCTTAAAAAGGGCATAGGCTCAACAAGTAATTACATTATACGCACACTGCTACAAAACCTTAAAAGACTATTATCCCAACTTGGTGGAAGATTTTACATTTAGAACAATCCATATCTCAAAGCTTTATTTAAAACTCATGCACACACAGCCTAATTCCAGCTCACCCACGCTTGGCTGAGCGCTCAGCCCAGCGTAAGTCTTATAGCCAAGCGCAAGCGTAGGTGAGCCATTTTTTGTATGTGCATTTAAAACTCATTGAAGAAGGAAAACTAAAGTTTAAAAAAAGACAGAGCCCTCGGCAAAGCAACCTATCACGACCCATGTTATTTAGGCAGACATTCCCAACTCTACGACGCGCCCAGAAAAGTTCTCAGCAACATACCTGGAATGCAGCTTGTAGAAATGTAACGAAACAAAAAATGGTCATGGTGTTGCGGGTCTGGAGCAAAAATAACATCTCTGTGTTACCCAAATTCAGCAAAACCATATCCACAGAACGGCTAACAGAAGCAAACAAAGTTGCAGACACTATAATAACAGCATGCACCACATGCCTTTCTCAAATGAAAAAGGCATCAAAGAACCAAAAGTTTAAACTGAACATATATGACATCTCAACAATAATTGAAAAAGCCATCTCCTAAAATCTCCCAGATTCCAGCTATATCTTAAATCGGCATATGAAACAAAAAGCGCCCTAGACCTCCTGCAAACCAAATTTCAACGTTGATTAAGCTCGCCTGTGAAAAAGTTGTTCATGCTGATTTTCCTAATCCCCATGCACACCTATTCATTCATCTAGGAGAGGGATTATGCTGGAGATGTGAAGTTTGACGCAATAGCACCGTAAATCAATGAATCGCCACGACCTGCATTTTAAAAACCTATAACCTTTTATGCTCTCGTTAAGCCAGTCTGACAACTTGCCGAAAAGTTTAAAATATACGACTTATCGTAATTTCGGCTGCGTGCGTCGAAATGGCCGTCAAGCAAGAGATCAGCGAAGCAATTGAGGAGTATCTTGAATGTATCTATAGGTTTGAAGAAAAAAGGGGTGTAGCTAGAACCAGCGATATTGTTAATTCACTTGGAGTTGTTCCGGGCACAGTAACCAATACAATGGAGTGGCTTGAGAAAAAGGGTTTAGTTACGCGTAAGCCCTACAAGGGTGTTAGGCTTACAGAAAAAGGTCGAAAGATAGCCTTGCAGGTAGTAAGGCGACATAGGCTTTCAGAGCGTTTACTTACTGATATTTTGCATATGGAATGGGATAAGGTACATGATGCAGCTTGCAAACTTGAACATAGCATAACTGAGGAAATGATTAAACCTTTAGAAAAAGCGCTTAAGCATCCTAAAACGTGCCCTCATGGAAACCCAATACCTACAAAATGCGGAGGAATAAATAGGGAAAAGTCGCGGCCATTAACAGAACTTGCTGTAGGCGAACAAAGCATGATAGTAAAGATAACTGAAGAGAGATCCGACTTGTTGCAATACTTAAAAAAGCTGAAAATTGCACCGGGAACCTCGATAAAAATTCTGGAAAAAGCTTTACTCAACGGTTCCATAACCGTAAAAGTAGGCTCAACCATTCATGCATTAAGTCATGCGGTAGCATCAATAATCCAAGTAAAATGAAGAAGCCGGCGATTACATGGAAGGGTTAAACTCCAAAGAATCTGAAGTGCCTCTAACAGCGCTAAAAGATGGAGAGGCTGGAATTGTAACCTCCATAAGAACCAGTCACGGGAGAGGACGGGCAAGGGGCTGGGGATTCGAAAAGAGACTTATGGATATGGGTCTGACTCCTGGCACAAAAGTTACAGTTGTCAAATCTGCCCCATTTCACGGCCCCTTAGAAGTTCTAGTAAGAGGCTCTAGACTTGCCATTGGCAGAGGCATGGCGGAGAAAATTTTTGTGGAGAAAGAAAAAGAGTGACTAAAAGAAAATTGGTTATAGCCTTAGCTGGCAACGCTAATGTCGGCAAATCCGTCATATTCAACTATTTAACTGGCTTGCATCAACACATTGGCAACTGGCCTGGAAAAACTGTTGAAAGGGCAGAAGGAACACTTCACTTTAAAGGCTATACCATAGACGTTGTTGATTTACCAGGAATATATTCCCTTTCCACATATTCTTCGGAGGAATTGATCTCTAGGGAATACATAGCAGTTGAGAAGCCAGACATAGTAATAAACGTTGTAGATGCCTCGGTTCTGGAAAGAAATCTGTTCTTCACTTTACAACTTATGGAACTTGAAACTCCAATGATTATAGCCTTAAATCAAATGGACATGGCAAAGAAAAAGGGCATAAAAATTGACATAGAAAAATTGGAGAAGCTATTAGGAATACCGGTAATACCAACTGTTGCGATAAAAGGGATAGGCGTCTTCCGGCTTTTAGAAAAAGCCGTGGAATTGATTGAAAACAAATCATCATTGAACCCTATTAAAGTGAAATATGGGGAAGAAGTTGAAGAAAGGGTCGCCGAGCTTTCCGGGATGCTTGAAAAAATCGGATCTCACTATCCGCCGAGATACATGGCGATCAAGCTACTGGAAGGCGATGAAGAAATAGAAAGAGAGGTTAGCAAAATACACCCGCAGGCTGTGTCTGTTGCGAAAAAACTTGCAGTTGAAATTGAAACCATACATGGGCATTCTTGCCCAAGCGTCATAACCTCGGAACGGTACGAAGCTGCTGGCCGTATTGCTCGAGAAGTCCAAAAGCTAGTGTCTCCAATAAAACCACCGAAAGCAGAATTACTTCATGCACTGACAACTCATAAGATCATCGGATACCCTACTATGGCGTTCTCATTGTTTTTAATGTTCCTTTTTGTTTTCGCACTTGGAAGCTTCACGTCAGATTTGCTAGGCAACTTCTTTTATGGGTGGGAACCATTTTTTGCAAGCTTGTTTGGAACTGGAATCTTGGGAAAACTGTTTTGGGGCGGTGTCATTGAAGGTATAATAGCAAGCGTTACAATAGCCTTACCTTATATTGTTCCATTTTACCTTATACTTTACTTCCTAGAAGACTCAGGCTATCTCAGTCGAATCGCATTTTTAATGGATAACGCAATGCACAAAATGGGGCTGCATGGAAAAGCATTTATTCCCATAATGCTCGGCTACGGTTGCAATGTTCCAGCATGCTTAGGATGCAGAATAATGGAGACGGAAAGGGAAAGACTTCTCACCGCATTCGTAACGACATTAGTGCCTTGCGCCGCGCGGACGGTTATCATACTTGGTCTGGTAGGACGATTTCTCGGTGTACAATGGGCTTTCACGCTTTACGTCTTTAACATAATTGTCGTTTTTGCTTTGGGAAGGCTAGCATTCAAAACCTTGCCAGGCGAACCAACCGCTCTGATTATGGAAATGCATGATTATAAGTTGCCCCATTTTGGAACTGTTCTGAAGCAAACTTGGTTTAGAGTAGCTGAATTTGTAAAAATAGCTTTCCCTTTGATAATAGTTGGAAGTTTAGCAATAAAGTTTGCTGAAGTTTTCGGTCTTCTAGAACCAATTGCAACCGCGCTCAGTCCTGTAACAGTCAATTGGCTTGGATTGCCCGCTATTACGGGAATAACGCTGATTTTCGGTGTACTAAGAAAGGAGTTTACACTCATTATGCTGACCGCGCTTTTGGGAACAACAAATTTTGCAAATGTTCTAACACATGTTCAGATGATCGTGTACACATTAGTGGCAATGTTCTATATGCCTTGCATAGCAACCATCGCTGCCCTAGTTAAAGAATTCGGCTGGAAGAAAGCGCTATTTATAACGTTGTTTGAAATAGCTTTTGCAGTAATCCTGGGCGGAGTTACATTTAGGATATTGGCACTAGCTGCATAGTACATACATTTTGTTTCATTAGCAGGATTGTATGCGAAGGATATGAGGGCGCTTAGACCTGCTATAAGCCTCTTTGTTGGTTTAGATGTACCTAAGCACTGGATTTTCGCCGCTTTCCCAGAGGAGCATGGTCAAGTTTTTCAGAAACGCTTAGAGAACGAGCTTGATCAGGGTTTCTAAAGAGTTTAACGTTTTTGCGGGTTGTTTGGAAATTTTCACCCCATGTTGCTTCTTTGTATATGTTCCATAATTGAGCTCTTATTCTTTGATTTACACCTTGGTCATTTTTCTTCACAGGTTATTTCGTTAACAGGGCTGTTTTCTCAAACGCTAAACGAAGCGCGCAATCTTTGTTTAGGGTCCATGAGCGTCTCATTAGGCTGTTCTAACATCCAGAAGCTGCAAGTTTTAATGCGTTCTTTGCGTCCAACCTCAAACCTCTGTGATCCGCTTTTTAAAACGCTCTGCCTAAACGTATCTCGTGAAGTCTCGACATAAACCAAAATCAGCGATCTATTCGATTTCGCATGCCTCCAACTTAACAATCGCTATTTTTAATCGGTTTTCAGATGCAGATCTTAATAGTAGCACAAGTTGTGATTGAACAATTTTAGTTGTTTTCATTTCAACTTTTGTCTAGGCGCTACATTTCCAGCCCTTTTGATTGAAAAATATTTATTATTTCGGTGAGTAGTGGTTTCAGGCTTTGCAAAGTCAAGAGGGATGAATGTTTGAAAACTATCGGCGTGGTTACAAGTGGTGGTGATGCGCCTGGTATGAATGCTGCTATAAGGGCTGTTGCCCGCATCGCCTACTCGAAAGGCTTTAAGGTTTTGGGTTTTGAGAGAGGTTGGGAAGGCTTAATAAAGAATAATTTTAGGCGTTTGGATCCCCGTTCTGTTGGCGGCATAATCCATTCAGGCGGCACCGTTCTTTTGACTTCGCGCTGTCCAGAGTTTAAAACTGCTGAAGGCTTAAGGAAGGCTGCTGCGAACCTTTCCTCTGATATGGTGGATGGCTTAGTGGTTATCGGAGGTGATGGTTCTTTTCGAGGGGCATTAGAGCTAAGCCGTGAAACAGACACTCTAATAGTGGGGGTTCCTGCGACAATAGACAACGACGTTTATGGAACAGATGAGACTATCGGGTTTGACACAGCTGTAAACAACGCTGTGGCTGAAATTGACAAAATTCGGGATACAGCGATTTCTCATGAAAGAGTTTTTGTTGTGGAAGTTATGGGGCGTAAGAGGGGTTTTTTGGCTTTGGCTGTAGGTTTAGCTGTCGGCGCCGAAGTGATCTTGGTTCCAGAAGTCGCAGTAGAAAAAAGCCAGATTTACAGAACCATTATGGAGAACGCTGCGAAAGGCAAGAAGTCAGGCATAATTGTGGCTGCCGAAGGCATAGGAGACACAAGTAAATTGGCGAAAGAAATTGAAGCAAACACACTGGCAGAGGTTAGGCTAAGCATCGTGGGTTACGCGCAGAGAGGTGGAAGTCCGACTGCTAGAAGTCGCCTTTTGGCAAGCCTTTTCGCAGAGGAAGCTGTCAGCCTGCTTGCGCAGAACATTGGAAACCGGATTGTAGGCTTGCAGAAAGGAGAAATAACAAGCATAAATCTTGAAGAGTCGTGTAGAAAAGAAAAGCGTCTAAACTTGGAACTGCTTAAGCTTGCAGGGGTTTTGGCAACTTAAACCCTTTTTGGCAAACATTGTTTAACCGAAAAACACGCTGGCTAAGTCGTAAAGCTCCAAGTCTACAGGTTTTCTTTTACCTACAACATCCCTAAGCGGTACTGAAACAATTCTGTTACCCTGAAGCGCCACCATGCAGCCAAATTTGTCTTGGTGAACATGGTCTATGGCTGCTATCCCAAACCTTGTGGCAAGAACCCGGTCGAAAGCGGTGGGTGAACCACCGCGTTGCAGATGCCCCAAAACTACCACGCGGGTTTCTATGCCTATGCGGTTTTCAATCTCTTTAGCCAAATAGTAGCCTACGCCTCCTAGGCTTATGTGGCCGAACTCGTCAATGCGTTCACTGTAAACTATTTCTTTCCCTCCTTTAGGTTTGGCTCCTTCAGCAACAACTATGAGGCTAAAGTTTCTCCCCCTTTTCTGCCTACTCCTTACATATTCGCATACTTCCTCTAAGTCGAAGGGTTTTTCCGGAATTAATATGGCGTCAGCGCCTCCTGCCAACCCCGCTTCTAAGGCAATGTGGCCAGTGTAGCGGCCCATAACCTCCAAGATTATAACCCGGTTATGGGCTTCTGCTGTGGAATGCAGCTTGTCAAGGGCTTCTGTAGCTATGGCGACGGCTGTTTTAAAACCGAAAGTGTAATCTGTGCACGCAACATCGTTGTCTATTGTTTTGGGAACACCTACACATTTAAGCCCGTAATCCGCCATTTTATGGGCTACGCTTAAAGTGTCGTCGCCGCCTATTACTATGACCGCCTCTAAACCAGCTTGAGAAGCGTTTTTCATTATTTGCTCTGGACCTTTCTCCCGCTTGAAGGGGTTAGTCCGCGAAGTGCCTAAAATGGAGCCGCCGCGGGGCAATATGCCTGAAACGCTGTTGAAATCTAAGGTGGTGTAATTGCCTTCTAGAAGGCCGCGCCAACCATCCCTTACCCCTACAAAATCGTCGCCATACGACCTGACTCCCCTCTTCACTACAGCCCTTATAACTGCGTTGATTCCTGGAGCATCTCCACCCCCGCTTAAAACACCAACTTTCAATTTTGACCCTCCAGGTTCCAGGCTTTTCCCGAACTTCCGAAAAGCTGCATCTTCCCCTTAACAACTTCTTTCATGGCTTCTTTAGCTGGTCCTAAAATCTTTCTAGGATCAAACTCTCTAGGCGAGTTTGCTAAAACCTCACGTACAGTGGCGGTGAAGGCAAGCCTGAGGTCTGTGTCTATGTTTATCTTAGTTATTCCGTAGAATACAGCCTTCCTAATATGTTCTTCAGGTATGCCCCTTGCCCCCGCAAGCTCCGCCCCATATTTTACGGCTTTCTCTACAATCCAAGCTGGAACACTTGAAGCACCATGCAATACCAGCGGCACATCAACCCTCTCACTGATAAGCCTTAACCTTTCAAAATCCAGTTGAGGTTCACCCTTAAACTTGTAGGCACCGTGGGAAGTGCCTATGGAAACTGCAAGTGCATCAACTCCTGTGCGCCTAACAAATTCCGCAGCCTCGTCAGGATCTGTCAAGACGGCTTCTCTCTCTGCAACGGTTTTCTCCTCGACACCCGAAATCCTTCCAAGCTCAGCTTCAACCGAAACCCCCATCGAATGTGCAAGGTTTACCACACGTTTGGTTATGGAAACATTATCCTCCATGGGCATATAGGAACCGTCAATCATAACCGACGTGAACCCTGCCTCTAAACATTTGGTGATTGTTTCAAAGTCTTCCCCATGATCTAGGTGAAGAGCCATAGGCACTGGCGAAGCTTCAGCTGCAATCTTAACCAGTTCAGCCAAATATTTTAGGCCAGCATACTTAATGGCGCCAGGTGTAACCGCCACAATCACAGGCGATTTCTCCTCAACAGCAGCCTCCACCACTGCAGACAAGCTTTCAAGATTTTGAATGTTGAATGCTCCAACAGCATAGGCTCCAACCTTCGCAGTATGCAGTAAATCTTTATTTGTAACGAGCAAAGGTTCCACCGTATAACAATCAATAAACCAAACTATAAATCATTCGTGCAACCATAAAACTATTCAGCTCAGCGCATATTCTCACATGGACTTGCTACTGTTCTGCCCTTAAACTAGCTGTTTTTGTTGTTTTTGCTTTTTAAACCTAATGAAAAGTTTCTGCCCGTTCATTAGATGCTTAACCACCTCCAGAAGTCGCAAGCTAGCCTTAAGAATTTTTTGTAAATGCTTTTTAAACGGTTAAAGGCATTGCTATTAGAGAATACTGATGAGGTGAGGTTCAGTTGGTAGGCGAAAAATTGGTTGTAGGTTTAGTTGGAATGCCTGGAGCAGGCAAGTCTGTGGTGGTTAACGTTGCGAAAACAATGGGTTACGGTGTTGTTGTTATGGGCGATGAGGTCAGGGAAGAAGTTAAACAAAGGGGTTTGGAGCTGACTCCTGAGAATCTCGGGCGCGTCATGTTGGAATTGAGGCGCTTGAACGGCGAGACTGTTGTTGCGAAAAAATGTATTCCGCGTATATTTGGAAAGGCTGAGGCGAAAGTTGTTGTTGATGGTGTGAGAAGTTTGGCTGAGGTTGAGGAGTTTAGGAAAAATTTTTCAAATTTTGTTCTCGTCGCCGTGCATGCGTCCCCTGAAACACGGTTTAATAGGCTTTTTCATAGGCAGAGAAGCGACGATCCTAGAAGCTGGGAGGTTTTCCGCGAGAGAGACATGAGGGAATTAAGTGTTGGACTGGGAAATGTTATAGCCTTGGCTGAATACATGATGGTTAACGAGGAAAGTTTGGATTCTGCGAAGAAAAAAGCTGCGGAAATTTTACGGAGGGTTGAGGAAAAATGGATGAGGTGAAAGTTTACGTTGAAGCTGAAATAAACCCCACTGAATCGGAGGAAAAAGTGAAAAGGGCTTTGGAAAACATGTTTGGCAGCATATCGACGGAGATAAGGCCTCTGGCCAAGGGAAGCCTATTGAAAGCGGAGGCAAAGGGACTTGAGGCTCTAATTAAGCTTCACAACCTATTGATTAGGGAACGCATCCGCGACGCTGCCAGAGGTGCCCTGTTCGAAGGGTTAAACGGAGACACCATTACTTTCTTTTTGAATAAACAAGTTGCATTTGCAGGACATGTGTCCTTTTCTAAGGCTGTCTCAGAGTCACCGTTGGGACCCATAAAAGTGCAGATTAAATGCGATGATCCGAGGCGGCTTATTGATTGGCTTGCGCCTAAAACTGGTTAAAGAGGCGAGCATCGCGTGAGTCTGGATAAGGTTTACAGTTTTATCGATGCGTGTGAGGAAGCCCCTGTTAGGCAGATAGCTTTGATGTGCTATTCCGTCTGGGTGACTGGTGCTTTTCTTGTCTTTGAAGGCGGCAATAACCAGTAAAGGCGCTGTTATTCTTGGCAAAAGCGTTGGATGCGACGGCTGCGACGATTCTAAGCCTTTGAGGATTGTAACGCATGCCCATGCAGACCACATGGTTGGTTTAAAGCAAAGCCTAAGAACCTGCGAGAAAGTATTGATGACGAAAGCTACGAAGGATTTAATTGACATTATGCGGAGCCCGCTTCTCCTGATGGGCGGCTGTGTGGAAACATTGGATTACGGCAAAACCCTGCATTACAACGAGGAAAATGTAACGCTTTTATCTGCAAACCACATTTTAGGCGCAGCTCAAGTGCTTGTTGAAGATGCTGAGGGAACCCGGATCGTTTATACAGGAGATTTTAAGCTTGATGGAACACCGGTTTTAGATGCAGACATCCTTGTTTTGGAAGCGACTTATGGCAGCCCCTCATGCAGACGCCTTTTCGACAAAGACGTTAAAAACCTGCTTATTTCAATCGTGGAGAAAGGCCTTAAAAAAGGCGCAGTTTATGTTTTCGGTTATCATGGAAAACTTCAAGAGGTTATGCAAATTCTCCACGAAGCAGGTTTGAAAGTTCCCTTCGTCATGCCTGAAAGGATTTTCCATGTTTCAAAGATATATGAGCAGCATGGCATTCGTGTTGGGCGTTTAATTAGGCTTGAAGAGAAGAAGGTTGCAGAGATGCTTGACGGTAACCAGCCTTGCGTGGCATTTTATCACATGAATTTCCGAAGCAAGATTAAACGCGGATGTTTCCGTGTTTACGTTAGCGGTTGGGAGTTTGACTTGCCATGCCGTCAAATCGCTGAGAACGAATATGTTGTAGCCTTAAGTGATCATTCAGATTTTGAAGGTTTAATGGAGTATGTTAGGCGTTCAAAACCTAAACTTGTTATAACGGATAATTTTCGTGTAGGATACGCCCAGACTTTGGCAAGACATATTCAAAAGAGGTTTAACATTTCAGCGGTGGCACTTCCCAAAAAGTAAAATGTTCTGCTAAGGTTTAAATGTAAAGCAAAACATTGCTATCACTTGAGTTCAGCAAATTCGGAGCAGATATGAGATGGTTAAATCTTCGATTTCAGGTTTCTACAAACTTAGCCCAAAAGACCGTTTAAAATTTGTAAAGGAGTTTGCAAACTTAACAGATGAAGAATGCAACTTACTGCAGAGTACTGGTTCTTTACCTTTAGACTTGGCTGACCGCATGATAGAAAACGTTGTAGGCGCTATTCCCCTTCCGTTAGGCATAGCTGTGAATTTTCTCATTAACAAACGGGATTACCTTATTCCTATGGCTATTGAGGAACCATCTGTTGTGGCTGCAGCCAGTTACGCAGCGAAAATGGCAAGGGATGGCGGAGGCTTCTACACAAGTAGCACTCCGCCAATTATGATTGGGCAAATTCAAGCAGTTCACGTTAAAGACCCATACACGGCTAGACTCCGCATATTACAAGTTAAAGAAGAAATTCTGAAGAAGGCTAATGACCAAGATCCTATGCTGGTTTCTTTAGGCGGTGGGGCAAAAGACTTAGAAGTGAAGGTTATCCACACTTTGCAGGGACCCATGGTTATCACTGAGTTGCATGTGGACTGCCGAGACGCTATGGGCGCTAACGCTGTAAACACCATGTGTGAGGCTGTGGCTCCTCTAATTGAACGCTTAACAGGCGGCCGTGTTTATCTGCGAATAATATCCAACTTGGCTGTTAAACGCCTTGCAAGAGCATGGTGCATTGTGCCGAAAGAGGCTGTCGGCGGAGAGGAAGTAGTAGACGGAATAGTGAACGCGTCTGCCTTCGCGGCAGCTGACCCCTACAGGGCTGCAACCCACAACAAGGGAATCATGAACGGCATAACCGCCGTAATAATTGCAACATGCAACGATCACCGTGCCATAGAGGCTGGAGCCCACGCCTACGCGGCTAGAACAGGACAATACACAACACTTTCAACTTGGGAGAAAAACGAGAAAGGCGACTTGGTGGGCTGCATCGAACTGCCCATGGCCGTAGGTCTAATTGGTGGGGCAGTGCGCACACACCCGACAGCAAAGATATGCCTAAAAATTTTAGGCGTGAAAACAGCTAACGAATTCGCTGAAGTCCTTGCTGCTGTAGGCCTAGCTCAAAATCTAGGTGCTTTAAGAGCTCTAGCCCATGAAGGTATACAGCGGGGCCACATGTCCCTTCACGCAAGAAACATCGCCATTGCAGCTGGCGCAACAGGCGAACTAATAGACTTTGTTGCCGAGAAAATGGTTGAAGAACGTAAAATCCGCATGGACCGGGCTAAAGAGCTCATCGAACAGTTTAAGACAGCGGAAAAAATCTAAAAGAAAGCTTATCTGCATTTAAAAGACGGCGATTAAATGAAAATCCTTCCAGGTCCAGCTTCAAAAGAGCTTGGTGAAAAAATAGTTAGGCTTATGAATGTTGAACCCGTAAACGTCTTTTTTAAGGCTTTTCCAGACGGCGAATCCTACGTTAGACTTGAAGGAGAAGTTGAAGGTGAAGAAGCCGTTATTGTGCAGACAACAAGTCCACCTCAAGATTCAAGAATACTGCAGCTGGCGCTTATTGCTGACGCTGCCAAAAGAAATAACGCCCGTAAAGTTGTAGCTGTAACTCCGTATTTAGCGTATGCTCGACAAGACAAAGCTTTCCTGAAAGGTGAAGCCGTAAGCATAGAAGCCATTGCAAAAATGCTTAAAGCAGCTGGAGTTGACGCCTTAATAACAGTTAACGTTCATGAAAAAAGCGTTCTAGAAAGGTTCCCATTCAAGGCTAAAAGCATATCAGCAATTCAGCTTTTGGCTCAACATTTCAAACAAAGAGGCCTG
>JAWBOH010000031.1:0-16113 GCA_038826715.1 Bathyarchaeia archaeon
ACAGCACTAAGCTACATAATATGCGCCCTCTCATTGGCTGGAGTGCCGCCCTTAAGCGGATTTTACGCAAAATGGCTCCTTTACTCCGTCGCTTACAACTTCCTACTCGAGCTAGGAGGCATAACGGTAGCGGTTGTAACTTTAATTTTTCTTATCTGCATATCATTGATCACGTTTGTGTTCCTGCTACGTTCTTTTCATCAAATCTTCATGGGAGAAGCAACTGAAACAACAAAGGAAACCATTGAAACCCATTGGACCATGTGGTTTCCAACAGTTGTTTTGGCATTAACCGCTGTTATTTTGGGTTTACAACCGCAAATCCTTCTCAATTTAATAGGCGTTGTCTAACCTTCTCTGGTTCTGTGGAAAATCCATTCCTTTGAGCCAAATGCTATTCCAAGGTCTATAGTTAAGCGTTCAATCAACTGTTGAATTGCGTAGCCGCTTTCACTAACCAATTTAACCATCTGATACTCAGTAGTGTAAATGGAGTATTGCTCTTCTTTTTCCACTCCGGTGACTATGTCCTCTTTATATGCAGTTTCCCCAATAATGTAAACTGCAATTTTGCTTTCCAAAAACGTTCCTTCATAAATCTTCAGAACAGAAAGTTTCTTTTCGACTTCTTCCAAAACTACTGGAGCCCCGGATTCCTCTTCGAAAGCGATTTTCTCCTTACATTCTGGCGGGATTAGCTGTTTTAGTTCCGAAATTTTCTGCTCTTTTTCCTCAACTTTACTAAACCCATACCTTTCAACCAGAAAGTCTTCTAATGATCGAAATTCAGAATGCCTGAAAATAGCATTTCTCAGTAACAAAACAACAAGTTCGCGAGGCTGCTTTGACAAGCTCTTATCCAACTCCATTGGATTTAAGGCTGTTTTAACTCTAATAAGCCTTACTGGACGACCAGTTCCTCCTTGTTATCTACTACAATTTCAAATTCAGAGCTAAGGGCAATTGCACTCTTCGGGCATATCTCGGCACATTGTCCACAAAACATGCATCTTGCAACATCAAAGTTTACCTTTTTCTCCACGGTTGCCGTTATCACCCCGCTAGGACAAGTTCTTATACACAAAAGACAACCAATACAAGCGTCCCTATCGTAGGCTATTTTGCCCCTGAACCTCTCAGGAACAGTCACTTTTTCTTCAGGCTTGGTTAGATACTGGACGGTGACGGGTCTTTGGAAAAGCGACCGCAACACGTTGCGAAGCATGCGTCCAAGCTTCAAAGATGGTTCCCCTACAATCCTAGGACAGATAATATTACGGCGATTATTGATAAGGGTAACGCCATAAGCCAGTAAAACTTGAAGGCTTGTCCCACCTTTACTCTTGCAAAAACTGTTCGAGGAACAGTTACAGTTAAAAACCAAAGGATTAACGTGAGAAGCAGACAAACGATGAAAGCACCCAACCCCAAAGAGGCTTCATTATTAAACAGCGCTGGCAGATAGAAAAACATAGTAGTTGCAAGAAAAGTTAATGAAAGATTTGAGGAGGCCTTCGCTAGTTTAAACAGCGCCAAATAGGGTCCACCATACTCAACAAGCGGACCATAAACAATCTCAGTTTTTGCCTCAGAAACATCAAAAGGCACAACATCCGCTGCAGCAGATATGCAAAGCAGAAATGCGATTGCAGAAACAGCCATGCTTGGAAAGGCTAAAGCCAACATATACCCTCCTTTAATTTGGGCTAAAACAATATCAGAATGCGATGCAGAATTAATTTTCAAAAACACAGACAAAAATGACAGAAGAAGCGGAACTTCATAAGCAATAAGCATAGTCATCTTTCGAGAAAAACCAATAGCCCCATACGGGTTGCCTGAAGAAGAACCGCCAATCATAACCAAAACAGAAGACATCGCCAATAAATAGAAAACAACCACTAAGTCACCGCCAAAACTTGTTCCCGACACCACACTAGCAAACAATATGGCTGAACTTAAAATCGAGGATGCAGCTGCGAGGGTTGGTAAAACCGTGAAAATTTGAGAAGACGCCATAGCTGGAACTATCCTCTCTTTGTTTAATAGCTTAATGAAGTCGTAGAAGGGCTGTATTATTGGGGGACCTACTCTTCTTTGCATTCTAGCGTGAATCTTTCTGTCAACCCCGTCAAACAATAGGCTTATTACAAAAACTATAGGAAATGTCAACAAAAAAGCCGTTAACACGTCCATAGTTTCACCTTTTACGCCGCAAAACGCTCGCAACTATTGTCTCTTCTTCTCCTGTGGCAGCATCAACAACAGTGATTCTATTCGCACATGCCATGCAAGGGTCTATGGAAGCAATAATCACAGGGATATCTGCAATTTCACCTCCCACAAGCATGGGCTTTAAGCCCAACACGTTTGGAATTGTAGGAGTTCGAATCTTCAACCGTGATAAGCCACCCTTTCCGTTGGTTTTTACAAAATAAAGAAGCTCACCTCGAGGAGCCTCCACTAGAGAGATTGCCTCACCTTGAGGGATGCGGCGCATCAACTTAATAACGTTGTCTTCAACGCGAATATTCCCTTCCGGCAGCTTCTCCAAAATTTTCTGAATGATATTAATTGATTCAAAAAGCTCTAAAATTCGAACTTCCGTTCTCGCGTAGACGTCGCCTTTTTCCTTCACAACAACTGAGAAGCCCTCCTTTAAATCGCTGTAAGCGGCATAAGGATGGTCTCTCCGCACATCCATATCCACGCCAGAACCTCTAGCAGTAGGGCCTACAACACATAACCTTCTAGCTTCATCCTTGGCTAAGAAGCCCACATCACACAACCTTTTCTCAACGCTTTTGTCCTGGAAAAAGTCCCGGATCTGCTGCACAGATTTCTGCAAACTTTTCATTGTAGACGTGATTTCCCCCACCATCAGCTGATCGACGTCCCAACGCACCCCACCTAACGTATTCATTGAATGGTGAACACGGTTGCCCGTGATTTTCTCAAACAGATCAAGGACGCTTTCTCTAACATACCAAGCGAACATAAAAAGGGTATCAAATCCAATTTCATAGGCTAAAACACCCAACAAGAATAGGTGACTGTGAATTCTCTCAAGTTCAAAAACCAACGTCCTAAGATACAGAGCCCGTTCAGGAGGTTCCATTTCGCCTATTTCCTCCAAGGCTTGGACATAACATGTTGTGTGACTGTGAGAGCATATACCACAAACACGCTCAACCAAATATAACGTTTGAACTAAGTTGCGGTTTTCAGCTAAACCCTCTATCCCCCTATGAACATGCCCCAAAACTATATCAACATCAACAATCTCTTCCTTTCGAACAGCTACCCTTAACGAAACGGGCTCCTTGAGGGCTGGATGCACAGGGCCAAAAGGAATGCGCAAGCGAGCATAATCCGCTTCAGCCACCTTTTTCACCCAAACCTCTTCTTCACAGCCGAAACAATTCCCCTAACAATTGCTTCTGGTCTAGGTGGACAGCCAACAACATAGACATCTACAGGAACTATTTTATCTACAGGGCCTTCCACCATCTGACTACCCAAAAAAGGACTACCGGACGAAGCGCAAGTACCGACAGCAACAACAACTTTAGGCTCAGGCACCTGTTCATAAACCCTAATAAAACGAGGCAGCATCTGACGAGTAACAGGGCCCGTAACCAACAAAACATCAGCATGACGAGGCGAACCAACAAGAACACAACCCAAACGCTCAACATCATAACGAGGAGCCAAAGCCGCCACTATCTCAATGTCACAGCCAGCACACGAACCAGTATTTAAATGAAAAATCCACGGCGACTTCACACGACTCCTCGCAACAATACCCATACAAACCTCCCATTGACAAACTAAGAAAAGCTATAAAACACTTATGCCTTCAAAAGCAAAATAACAAAATTCAGCTTCATCAACAATTCTACGCAAAAACTTAACCTCATTTCCGTTAGTTGCAGTTAAAGGAATGCGATTTAGCATTATGTCGGTGGTGTCAACCATGGTTCTGCTTGTTCTTTGTATGTTTGGCGCCAGCTTTCCCGACTTTTGTTTATGTAGGCGCTTAGTTGTTCAGGTATTTTATGGCCCATCAAGAACTCTATGTAGAGCGAGTCGACCTTGTGGTCGCTTAAGAATGTGCGAAAAGCCGCCCGTAACGAGTGAGGGCTATATTGGGTTTCTGCACTTCAAATTGTTCGTGAATCTTTGAGCAACTTTACGGAAGTAAGCGTGCACAACCCTCGACGAAACATCATAAATTGGCGCATCGTCGTCGAGTTTAAGATTAGCTAAATGATCTTTAAGCAGCTTCACGGACCAGCTGCCCATAAAAGTTATGAAAGCTACGCCAGTTTTCTTCCTTGTTAAACTTAGGCATATGGGCGTTATGCCTTTTTCAAACTCTTCTTTTATGGCGCCGTATTTTAGAGCTAAAAGGTCCGAAAGACTTAGTTCGCTCTGAACAATCGAGGCGGCTATACTCTTATAGAGCGGCTTATCCATCAAGGCTATGAAATCGCCTACCTCCTCTATGGTCCATGGATGCTTCTTGTTAACTGGCTGAAATGGAGGTAATTGCACGTAGCGTAGGCTTATTGGGATACCAAAATATTTGGCTAAGCTTTGAACAGCCCCTACATAGCTCCTTATAGTCTTCGGCGAATAGCCTCTATTCTGAAGCCAAGCTGCAAATCCGTTAAGCGTTACACGGTCTACACGCTTCCTATCACTTCTTGACAAAAGCCTATCCTGCTCTACGCGATCCAAAAATCCTTTACAGAACCATGACTTAAATAAAACTCCTGAAAAGCAGCCAAACCACGACCATAAACATTACATGTTGCAGGCTTCAAAAAAGAAAGAAACTCGAAAACCTCAGAACAAACTTCTACCTGCAAAGAAAACACCGAAAACAGTCAAAACAGAAAAATAGGGGATGCGCGGGAGAAATCTCCATGCTGTGGTGGGTTCAAGTCCGACCGCGGCGCTTTTAAATCCTTTCAAGCAGAGTCATCCTGTTTTCTCACATCTTTTTCCAAGTTTTAAATCCAAAAGAACAGGTCTAAATTGCACGGTTAATTTTTACCAAAACTTTGTTGGTAAGGTTTTCATGGCTTAGCCGTGGTTGATTGATAAGTGTGTGAAAAACCTATATAAACTGTGTTTGAGATTTAAGTAAGCAAAAGAGGTATGCATTATGGGAGAGAAGTATCGCGAATATATTCAGGAACTTTTCCATTTAAGTTTCGGGGCGGCTAATCCGTTTCGTAAGGGCCCCTTGATTATGGATTCGCATATAATGCCTTCTCTTAAACATTTCATTGAAGTATATCTGATAACCGGTTCAGGTACAAATTATATTCAGGGAAGAACGTTTGAAATACCTCCTGAGACTGCTGAAAAAATTGCATGTTTCTTCCATTCGGGGTTGCCAATTGAACCGAAAGGAGAAATCAATCCGCCGCTCTATCGTGAAGGGAACAGAATAGTTTTTCAACATAAGCCTATGTACCACACAGTAGATGAGCTTTTCCTTTTCATCGGAATAAATCCCAGCGACATATTTGATTTAGGCGGAGATGTAGAGTTATGGCTTGGTTTGGGGAAAAAAGCAGAGAAATATATCATTAGTAAGCCTTCACTCGTGTATATACCTGCAGGTTTAGTCCACGGCCCACTAGTTTTTAGGAATGTCCGACGACCTTTCGTCCAAGTGATTATAAATGAATCTCCAACCCTTGACGAGCATGGAGTCGACGAGTGGCCGCCTGACTACAAGCCAGAATAGCCAACACTGCCTTCATTACAACCATATTTGCTGATCAACTAGTTGTTAGTTAGTGGTGTAAACATGTTTCTTACATCAATAGAAGAGCGAATGCTGCGGGGAGATTTCGGCCCAGCTGTGCAGTGGGCAATGGAATTACTGGCGAAATACGGCGATGCAGTTGGCGCTGAAAGGTTAATTGACATCAACAACGTCCACGGTTTAGTCCCGTATCCGGAACTTGTCGAAATTATGCGTTTGGAAAAGTGCAAACTTAAAGTTAAATGCACGAATCATATAGTTCCTTTTCCTGACGAATGGAAAGAAATAGGTATGCCTGATAAAGACTATGATAGGCAGAGGGAATTTTGCCAATTATGCCGGAAAATAGGGGCGATTAACACTTTTACATGTGCACCTTATCAGGTTGGCAATGTACCAGTGTTTGGTGAACATATCGTATGGACAGAATCTTTTGCACAAGTTTTCGCCAACTCGGTGATTGGAGCGCGGACAAACAATGAAGGAATTCAAAGCAGCTTGGCATCTGCCTTAACTGGCAAGACTCCGAAATTCGGATACCATCTTGACGAGAACAGGAAAGGATCAGTTTTAATTAAAATTCAAACAAGACTTGAAACTCCCCAGGAATATTCAGCGTTAGGATATTACGCTGGTAGGATCTGCCGTTCAGAAATTCCAGTTTTCAAAGGTATTAGAAAAACTCCAAGCATAGAGCAATATAAAGGTTTATGCTCTGCGCTTCGAACAACAGGCAGCATGTGCCTTTTTCACATTGCAGGACTCACTCCTGAAGCTAAATCCAAAGTCCTGTTTCGTGAAGGCAAACCTTCTGATAAGACTTCGTTTGGAAAGGAGGAGCTTAAAGACAGCTTTGAACGTTTATCCACTGCGAGCGATGGGAAGGTCGACCTTGCAGTTTTTGGATGCCCCCACGCATCGATCTATGAAATTCAAAAAATCGCATTTCTCCTCAATGGGAGGAAAATCCATCGTGATGTGAAATTATGGGTGTTAACCTCTAACGTGATAAAAAGTTTAGCCACTATAATGGGGTATACTGACATAATAGAGAAGGCGGGGGGAAGACTATTGGCTAACAGTTGCGACCTTATGAATGGGCGAAGGTTTCATTTATTCAACATGCCTTTTGAGCATATAGATGTTTACGTTACAGATTCTGGAAAGCATGGATATTACGCATCTCAACTACTGCCTGGTAAAAAAATTATCGTTAGCACTACGGCAAAATGCATAGAGGCCGCGGTCAAGGGGATTTTTAAATGAGTATACAGTTCAGGTGTCGTAAAATAGTTGGCGGTAAAGCTGAAGGGGTGGCTCTTGTTACGAATGTGCCTATTTCTTTCTGGGGAGGAATAGACCCTTTAACCGGAGAGATACTTGATAAAGAATCCCGGGAATGCGGAAAAAGCATAAAAGATAAGATCTTTGTTTTTCCTTTCGGAAAAGGTTCATCCGCGTTATCTGGCAGGCTCAGTTCAATGTGTAGAATGAGGACTGGCCCTAAAGCGTTAGTAAACACAAAACTGGACTCCAATTTGGTGCTTGGAGCATTAGTGTCAGCGCTACCCCTAGTTCTTATAGATGAGGAAATAATGCATAAAATAAAAACTGGAGATTACCTAAAGGTTTATGCAGACGAAGAGATAATAGAAGTGGTTGGAACATGATGTTACACTTAGAAGTCACCCAAACGCTCTAAATGTGGTTTAACCTTCTTTCGCAAACTTTCAGCGAGTTCTATATGCTTGTAACGTGATGGAAAAGGCGTAAACTCCATAGGAAAATATTGGCATCCTGCTTCTTGTACTTCTTTTCTATGGTCTTAAAACAATTCTCAAATGCTGCCTCATACAAATATGTTGACAATTTAGGTTACACGTTTTTGTAGAATAATTGACAGAGGAGGAGTGTTTGCAAGCGTTTGTTGGATACACCTATTTAAGCAAGCATAAAGCCTAACAAGAAGTGAAAACATTCGAAAAGTGTGGAGCATTATGAGTATGCAGGTAGTTTTCTTGGGCACGGCTGGAAGCATACCGACTTCCAAAAGAAGTCTACCCGCTATTTTACTGAAGCTTAAGGGTGAACAATTAATGTTTGACTGTGGTGAAGGGGTTCAGAGGCAAATGATAACAGCTGGAGCAAGCTTTCACAAAAAAATGAAGATTTTTATAACGCATATGCATGGAGACCACGTATTAGGCTTGCCAGGATTAATGCAGACAATGGCCCTGCTTGATCGAAAGAAAATCTTGGAAATCTACGGTCCGCCTGGGATTAGAAGATTCATTGAATGTGTAACGGAAACTTTGCAGTTCAGCCTAACGTTTCCAACAAAAATCAGTGAAATCAATGAGGCCGGCGTTGTATGTGATGAACCAGAATATAATGTTCAGGCAGTGCAGGCAAACCACGTGACTTTAAGCTTGGCCTATGCCTTGGTAGAAAAATCTCGCCCTGGAAAATTTTATCCAGAAAAGGCTAAGGCTCTCGGTGTTCCTGAAGGCCCTTTATGGGGGCAACTGCAGCGTGGAAAAATTGTTAAGCTTCCAGACGGCAGAGTTGTACAGCCTAAAGATGTTTTGGGAGTTCCAAGGCAGGGAAGAAAAATTGTTTATGCAGGAGACACCCGTCCCTTTGAAGGTCTAGCAGATTTCGCTTTTGACGCTGATTTGCTTATTCATGATGCTACTTTTGGTGATGAGTTGGCTGAAAGAGCAGAAAAGGATGGGCATTCAACGCCAAGCCAGGCTGCTGAGATGGCTAAGAAGGCTAAGGTTAAGAAGCTTGTTTTAACCCATGTCAGCGCAAGATATGAAGATTCATCTTTGCTTCTTAAGCAGGCTTGCAAAATTTTCAGAAACACCTCTATAGCTGAAGACTTCTTAACCATTGAAATTCCACTCCGAAAAGGAGATGCCTAATGTTTATTTGTTTTTGGATGCATTTTAGAGATCTAGCAGCTGTCATGGTAAAGAGATCGAGGTTGCCCATCGATGCTTTGTGGTAAAATAGGAACCTTCCACCTGCAAAAGCAGCCTATTTGGGACGACTAAAAATTATATGTGCACAAGTTTTAAATACTGGCTTTCGCCAGCAACTTTTCCTGGGGTTTGTTTGGGTATAATAAGCAGTGAGGTTATCAAGAAGTTACAAAGAAAGTTTTTCATAATTGATGCACATGCACATGTTGGCGAAACAGTTGGTGTCGGAGTTTTTCTACCTGAATATATTAGAGTAGCTCCTGAAGATTTAATCATGAAAATGGACTATAATGGTACTGATATGGCAGTAATTTCCCCACTTGTTGGTTATCCTGCACCGAATGGAATTAAAGATACTATGCGGCAAAACGATTTCGTTGCAGCGGCTGTGGAAAAGCATCCTGACAGGTTCCCATGCGGCCTTGGAATTGTCAGCCCATATGAGGTTGACAAAGCGATAGAGGAAGTTCACAGGATAATGGGAGATCTTGGACTTAAAGGGTTATCGTTTTATATGATGTATCAAGGAACCTACCTTAACCATCCATTAGTTCTTAAAATACTGAAAGAATTATCTAAGTATCCAGGAGCCGTTGTCATGGCGCATACACATGTCGTTATCCCTGGAGAACCGTGGAGGCTTGGCGAACTAGCAGAGCTTTTCCCGAATCTAACGTTTATCAGCGCACATCCATGCGTTGAGGTCGGGCAATTGGGACAACACATTCCTCTCTGTAAACGACTTAAAAACCTCTACGTCGACACTGCTTTATGGATTCCTGAAGACGAAACCTGGTTGACTGCTAAAGCGCTAGGCTCTGATCGAATAGTATACGGCGGGGATATAGGAGGGATCTCGCGAATATCCTTTGGTCTTTTACAACTATTACTCACCGACATCTTCACCGAAGAAGAATTAGAAAAAATATTCAGCAAAAACGTGGCTAAAATCTTCAACATCAAAATCTAGGCATACCAGATCTGATTTGATCAAATGCCGAACGTATCAACCTTTTTTAAATCTAAATTTTCCTACTATTCCACCAGAACTGTTACCATGTCCCTTTAAAACAAACTCAAGCATATGCATTAATATGTATTGCTGCTTCAATGTTTTCATCAAGTTGGACACCGGTCGAATGAATCAACCTTTAATATACCGCTGCTTTTTCG
Organism: Bathyarchaeia archaeon; assembly: GCA_038826715.1. Lineage (GTDB taxonomy): Archaea > Thermoproteota > Bathyarchaeia > Bathyarchaeales > Bathycorpusculaceae > JAWBOH01. The sequence continues at coordinate 9,946 of JAWBOH010000031.1, forward strand.
AAATCAAAGCCGGGCAAGTACCCAAAATAAAAGTTTCATTCAAACATCGATTTCAACATGCCTACACTTTCAACCACCTTTTCTACAGATTCAACAACTATGACCTTGTCATAGGATATGGCCTTAAGTAACTTTGCGAAATTTTCCCAATTTACCGTCCCGCAGCCTATGCCTAAGTGTAAGTCTTCCCTCCCGTCATTATCGTGCGCGTGAATATGAATGATTCTGTCTTTGAAGGTTTCAAGGAAAAGCTGTGTCTGCCCGTTAATATTTGAATGCCCCATGTCAAGTGTGAGGTATATGTCCTCTGAAACTTCCTTGAAAAACCTTTCAAAGTCTTTCACGCTTTTCGTAACGAACGGGAATGGTTCTGGAACGTTTTCCACAGCTATTTTTACGCCGTATTCTTCTGCCATGTTATAAAGTAGTTGGGCGGTTCTGCAGTTTTGAGTCCAATCTGCCTGCGGATAAAACATGCTGACTCCTGTTTTTAGACCTGGATGAAAAACCCAAACACATGCCTCTAAGTCTCTTGCAAATTTAATAGAGCATTCTAATCGTTTAAGCATGGCTTTTAACAATTTTCGTGATGGAGATGCTATGTTTATATCTGCGAAGGGTGCATGGACTGAAAATTTTAAGCCATAAGTTTTTCCAAACCTTTTAAGCTTTGCGACTCTTCTATTATTTAAGGAATGTAGACCTTCATCCACTATTTCGACGTGTTTAATTTCCATTTTTATAATCTTTTTAGCCATTTTTTCGAACGGCTCGCCTAAGAGATGAAGCGTTGAAACACCGATTTCAGGCATGTCCAACTTCCTTCACACATAATGGGTTAAAATGTGTTTTCCTTCTTATAACTTTGGGACAACTCAATTCTAAAAACCTAGAGATTTGCCGCAGAATCGCTGATGGAGTAAAGGGCTATATGCCTGATTTCATTGCAAATGATTTTGAAACTGCAACATTATTGTCAAATTGCAGTCCGCAAGATTTAAATTCCAAGCTGTAAACCACCCCTTCTGGAGAGTTTGAAATGCCTTTTGTTCAGGTAAATTTGCTTGAAGGAAGCACGGAAACACAAAGGGAGAAAATTGCAAAGGCCTTCACCGATGTTCTAGTGGAGGTTTTAGGTGTGCCGAAGGATGTTGTCTGGATCCAATTCATCGATATGGCTAAGTCACATTTCGCGACTGCTGGTGTGCTGAAAAGCAAACAAAACCCCTGAATCCTTTTTCTCTCTGCACTCTTACGTTCTTGTATGCTTATGCTTTAACGGTTGTTTAACTGAAACTTTATACCTTTTGAGATGATTATTAAAATTGGGATTATTGTGACTGATGAAAAGGAAATAGTTGAGTTTCTCAAAATGCGGGGTGAAGGCGCCTCTTTGAACGAGATTGCTGAAGGATTAAGTATTCCAAAGTATGGACCAAATTCTGCTTATGCACTTTTGCAATCTCTCAAGAGTAAAGGGATTATTGAGCGGCGAGGCGAGTTGTGGGCGCTTACCGTTGAAGCACTTAAACCTTTGGAGAAAGCAGTTGAAACGGCGGGTAGAACTGCTGAGGGGAAGCGTCAGCCAAAGCCGGAAACCGCCACTTTGGATGTTGAAGACTTGGTTAGGGCCATGGCGCAGAGCCTCGCTGAAGCCGTGAAAAGCGTTAGGACACCGACAGACGAGTGGGAGCTCGCGACAAAGCCTATGATGACGAGGATTGAGGAAGATAGAGAAAAGCTAAGCGCCTTAGTGTTGCAGCCAGACGAGGCTGTAGAGGCGAAAAAACCGTTGATAGGTTTTTCAACAGGTACTTTTGTTGACCAGCTTTTTTTGACGCTTGATGGGAAAAGTTTAGGAGGCATACCTATATGTGGACAGTTCGCAATAACAGGATTGCCAGGCGCGGGAAAATCTATTCTTGTGGAGGAAATAGCTGTACGGGTCGCCTCTTCCGGCAGAAAAACGCTTTACGCCACGGCTGAAGACACTTGGAAGAGCCTAACCCCCCGATTCGATTTACAGTCTAGGCTTAAGCAGAAAGCTGACATCTTAGGTTTGGATTGGGATAAAATACGTGAAAACCTTTTCGTATTGGATACCGTGGCTTATCCGGAGCTCCGCGACTGGAACACTTTTGCTGAAACATACCGTTACGTTGCAGAGAAGGAGAAAATTGAACTGGCAATAATAGATTCTGTTACTGTACTTGAAGCTTATCGTGGAGCACTAAAATATCGTGTTATGGAGTTAGCTCGTTACAACCAGGTTCACGGCATAACAGCTTTATATGTGAACCAACGGAGCTCTGAAGTGTGGGACAGCTACGACATGGCTGGAGGAATAGGCCTAGCTCACAACTTAGACGGGACAATAATAGTTGATTATGGCCGTGTATACTGGTATGACCAGCAAACGGATTTAGGCATTGAAAGAGGCGGATTCGTCCGCATAGTCCGCGTGTTAGACTGTAGAATGTGTAACTTCGAAAGGCGGAGAATAAAGGTGGACATCACAAAGGACGGATTTTTAAGAGCTGTCGAACCGGTATCGAAAACCCCTGAAACTGAAGCCTAACAACAGTGGCAAAAAGACATGCCGGTAGTTAAACCGCCGACACTGAAGGACCTTATTGAAGCATACGGATCGACTAAAGAAGCAGTTTTGAAGCTAGTTGAGGCAGGATTCTCTCCAGAACAAATAGAATGGCGCGTAGGCATACCCTACTATTTGACACGTTTATACGTTGAGGGGAAGCAGCCTAGAAAAGACATGAGCTTCCTAAAGCTGGTTGAATTTTACGAACGTTTAGCAGTTCTTCGCGGAAAAAAGGGCAAAGAAACTGAGCTGGCGAAATTCTTCCAAAACCCAGACTTGCCGCTGGAAGTCAAGACACGTTTTGCCTTAGGATCTTTAACTGATGAAAGCTTAAAAATTGGACCAGGATTAGTAGAGAGAAGCATAAGCCAAGCTGCAGGCGTCTCTGTAAACCATGTTAAAAGACTTTTATTAGATTACGGGGAACACGGCGAAGTCGCCTATCTACTTAAAAAACCATCCGAATCCATACTTTCAGTTAATGAAGTCTACGAGGCGGTTAGGCTTCTGCCAAAGCTTAAAGGAGTTAAAGAACGTGAGCTTTACATTTCAAGTCTATTGAGGGCCTGCACGCCGATAGAGGCAAAATACCTTGTTAGGCTGCTTTTAGGCGATTTAAAGTTGGGATACTATCAGAGCACGGTTATAAGGGCTGCAGCGAAAGCCTACAATGTTCCACCACTGCTTATCCAAAAAGCATGTGCTATAATGGGTGTAGCTGAAGGAATAAGCATAGCATCTGAAGGAGCAGTTAAACTTGCAGAGGTAAAGATGCGCCCAGGCCGGTTTATTAAGCCCCAACTTGCCCATTTGTACGAGCCAGACAAAGTTGTTTACCCTGTTAGAGCTGAATACAAAATTGATGGCAGCCGCCTCCAAATACACAAGTGGGGCACTCAAACATGGATTTTTTCAAGGCGAGGAGTAGAAAAGTCACAGACTCTGCCTGAAATCGTGGAAATAGCCGCAAAAATTAGCGGACAAAGTTGCATCGTTGACGGCGAAGTTTTTGCCGTTGACCGCGAAGGCAACCCCTTACCTTTTCAAGTAATGCTTGAAAGAACCGTGCAGAGGACGCTTACACCTGAAGAGCTGGAGGAACAGTTGAAAAAAGTAAGTGTCAGCTTTAAGGCTTTCGACCTTCTATATCTGAACGGACAGGAGCTTACCGGCTTACCGCTTCATGAAAGGCGAAAATACCTTGTCAACATAGTTCCTCCAGAAATCATTGCAGAAGGCGTGGAATGCCGAAACGAGTTTGAACTGATGCGCTTCTATGAAGAAGCCCTTAGAAAAGGTTTTGAGGGGGTAGTTGTCAAAAACTTGGATTCGCCATATGAGATTGGACAACGCACTTATACTTGGCTTAAGCTAAAACCTGAACGTGACACAATAGACTGCACAATAGTGAAAGCTTTATATGGAAAAGGAAAGCGTGCGGGTCTATACTCCTCATTCCTACTTGCAGTGCGCGACCCGAAGATTAGGAAACTGTACACTATTGGCAAAGTTTCAAACCTTCCAGAACATTTTATGGAAGCACTTAGAACAGTGGTTGAAAAAACCAAAACCGGCGAAGATGATGAGGGGGTCTATGTGAAACCAACAATTATTGTGGAAGTAACCTATCAAGAAATCCAGGAAACCGGCGAGTATACAAGTGGCTATGCCTTAAGAGTGCCTAAAATAGTTCGCTTAAGAGAAGACAAAACCGTAGAAGAAATAGACAATGTTGAGAAACTTAAGAAACTCTTTGAATTGCAGTATGAACGTTATCCAATGAAGTCAATTTAAAATGTGATGTTTATCCGCATCATAGATAAAGTGAAAAGTTCGCCTGCTAAACATAAAACCCTTTTTAAAAGATTCTTCTTATCGATGAAGGTTGCCTGATAACGCCGATATTTGCACTGCTTTTATGCTGATCGCTGCGGATTCCAAGGGCTATCTCTACAAATTCACTTATTGTTTGTGTTGCAAGTTCCCAAGCTGGCCTTCCATATCGCAGTCCAGTGCATGTTGAATCCGCGTAAACATAAAGGTTTCTGCCATTATAAGGATAGGCGGCTTCCCTTGCATATCCAAATTTTGGAGAAGTCAGAATTTTGAACGGCCAAAGCTTGCATGCTGTCGGCTTCATGTGTTGTAATCCGCATAAATGCATGTTTGAAAGCTTGTAAAGGAACACGCATGAACCGTCGCTTTTCCTCTTCAGATAGAAACTGTTTAAGCTTGAAGCTGTTGTTTCAACACCGTAATTTTTCACTATTTTAAGCCATTCTTGAAAGTTTAAGACAACACTGTAGGCTTTGCAGCATAAACCGCACAGGTTGCACCTCCAATCTGCAATGTACTGCCATGGAACGAAAAGCATTCTAGGCTACATCCTTCTAATTGTTATTCTAAAATTTTGAATTTTATAACCTCAATTAAAAGTTTATCCCCTTTTCTAACCGTTGTAGAAGGCTCTCTTTCCATTTTTAAAGCATACATATACATCTTCAATTTTTAAAGGTTTCATTAGCTCTTCCTGTACAGGTAAATTGTGTGAGACGGATATCCAAGCTTCGGATTCTCGCAGAAATTGTCTACCTTTAATGGTTTCCACCCTACAATTTCGTAGTCGTGGGACACAATGCGAGTGCCAGGCTTGAGTTCAGCTTCAAGTTTAGGCTTTATTTTTTCATTAGCGCTCGTTGTCAAATATAGGAAAACAACATTTGCTGACGAGAGGTCAACATTAAACATGTCACCATTGACTATGGTTACCCTGTCTTGAAGCCCTTCATCATACACTGTGCTTAAGGCCTTTTTTGCAAGGTCTTCTCTCAACTCTACTCCCACAGCTCTGGCGCCAAATTCTTTTGCAGCCATAATCACTGTTCTGCCGTCTCCAGAGCCTAAGTCGAAAAAAACTTCGCCTGGTTTTAACTGTGCCAAAACAAGCATGTGACGGACGACTGGAAGGGGAGATGGCACATAGGGAGCTACGAACAGTTCGGAAACCTCCCTTCTGTCTTCAGCAAATTTCTCACTCTTCTTTTTAAAATTTTCCAGTCAGGTTTAGGCTACGTATGTTTCCCTTTTAGGCGTCGGCCTTCTGGATTCTCCACATTTCAAAGCGCTTTGAGCGCATAGCTCTAAATATTTTTCTTCGTCTCCTGCGCCGACTGCCTCGGCTGCTCTTCGGCACAGTTCACTGGGTTCTATGCATCCTTCTTCCTTGCACAAGTTTGAAATGTAGAGGCAGATTTCCTTCACGTCGTTTGGTTCCAACACCGCCCTGTTTGTGCGGATTAGGAGGCAGATTTCCCTTGCCAAAACACAGTTTTTCACGTATTTTATCCTGTTCAAAACTTCCTCGCGGAGTTTTTTCCGACTTATCTCCAACCTCTTATCTCCATAGATTTGGAATGTTGTCCACCCACATTAATGTGGTCTCCCATTTAAAAGTTATGCACACACACAGCTCACCTACGCTTGCGTTCTGCTATAAAATTTACGCTGGGCTGAGCGCTCAGCCAAGCGTGGGTGAGCCTGAATAGGGCTGAGTGTGTGCATGGATAAGG
>JAWBOH010000032.1:0-15955 GCA_038826715.1 Bathyarchaeia archaeon
CGTTAAGCCTTATCGCCGGCCTTATTATGCCTATGCTGTTTGGACCTATGATGCGCATGCCGTAACGATCTTTAATTTCAAGGATGCGTTTTTCAAGGATTTCACCTTCTCTACCTGCCTCTCTGAAACCTGCTGAAATAATGATGACTCCCTTAACCCCTGACTGTCCACATTCCTCTATAATTTGTGGAACAGTGTGGGCTGGTGTGGCAACTATTGCCAAGTCCACCTGCCAAGGAATTTTTGTGATGCTTGGATAGGCAGTTATGCCCTGCACTGTGGATTTGAAAGGGTTGACAGGGTAAACCACTCTGCTATATCCTACTCCAACCAAATTCTGTAGAAGTTTAGCTCCTACAGAGCCTTCCCTGTCGCTGGCTCCTATTACAGCTATCCTCTTAGGGTTGAAAATCTTATCCAGATGTTCAGTGCCCAATGCGGCTTCCCCGTAAAAGAACCTCTATAAAACAGAGAGGTATGTAAAGTATATATTTTTAATGGGTAAGCCTGCTTAAACGTTTAAACAGGAATAGGCAAGACATGAGAAAAGCGTGAAAGGGGCGTTGTTAGGAAAGTCGCTTTAATAGGCTTTGCTAATTATTTCTTTCATCTTCCTGTTTAACTCGCATAGGTTTTTCGTTGTCGCCTCTGGTTTTTGTCCACTTTCAATCAAAGCTTTTAATGGAAAGAATTGCGATGCAACGAAAACGGTTTTCATTCCCAACTGCGCTGCCCCTTTGATGTCTTCGTCTGGACTGTCTCCAACGTAAAGCGTTTCCCAAGGTCCGGCTTCAAGCCTTTTTAAGGCTTGACTGAAAATTTCGCTGCATGGTTTACGCCATCCTACAGCGTCTGAAACTAAAACTACGTTGAAGAAACTGTTTATACCAACTTTTCTAAGCCCAGCATATATAACTGGCGCGTACGTGAAGTTTGATATTAAGCCAAGCTTGTAGGTTTCGGAAAGCCTCTGCAGCGTCTGCTTTGCACATTTTCTAAGCTTAAGCGAGTCTACATAATCTTCGAAAAACATGTTTACGGCGGTTTTTATGCGGCTGTCTTCAGGGTTTGTTTTAAAGCCAAGAGTGTTTAATGCTTCTGAAATCCAAACAGCGTTTGTAACTTCAACAAACTTCTGATAGCGTATAACCCTGTATTTTTCATGCGCTTGTGTGTATGCTTCCAGAAACTTTTCGCAGCTTACATTGAAGCCGGCGTCTTCAATGGCTTTAAACATTTTGATTTTTGAAACTTCAAGATTGTAGCCTTCAACATTCACTAAAGTGCCTATAAAGTCGAAGATCACTGCTTTTAACATAGTCTAGCTTCAGCCTTTCCCTAATATTGATTTTTGATACTTTTCTGCAATGTTTATTCCAGTTTAATAAGATTTAGGTATATGTTCAACGTTTCTGAATAAAAGTGTGGCCTTATGTCCTTCAGGGATTATCTGCATGAGAAGGCGGAAGAGTCGAGGCATAACGAGTTAACTGCCTACCTGATGTTTTTAGCTGGAACAGTTTTCTTTGTAGGCGGTGTGCTGGAAACGCTTTTCATGTGTCAGTTTATAAATAAGGATCCTGAATGGTTTTATTTCATACCGTACTATGCAGAGCCCCATGCTGGAGCCGTGATGGGTTTATCCTTGATAATAGGCGGTTTAGCCCTCATAATTTACGGAATAGCTGCTGGCATCAATTATTCCCGTGATAGAAGCTGGTATATGAATGAGATTCAGAAGGCAAACACTTTAGAGGAAGCCTTACTGTCTAGAAAAAACGTTTCAGACAAGTCTGGAAAACGGAAAAAGGAAAGCGGAAAGGCGCTTTAACCAAGCGGCGAAAAAATTTTTGAAGTAACCTCTGCTATTTTTCTGGCAAAATCTGTTCTATAAAGTGCATCAACGTCTCCTAAAACATCCTCTATTTCCGGGTAGAAGGGTATTTCCCCTAAAAATGCGAAGCCGGCGTGTTCAACTTTCTGCTTTACAAAATGGCTTTGTTTAATCTTCATGTTCTCCAAAACTCCAACAACTGGAACTTTCAATTCTTTCAAAAGCCTTAAAAGTTTATCAACAGTTTCGAAGGCTAACGGTGAAGGCGTAGTAACCACTAGAAACTCCATTTTTTCCACAAGCCTGATAATGTCAAGGGTTACGTCACTTATTCCCGGAGGCATATCTATTATTAAAAAGTCCAAATCATCCCACAAAGTCGTGGAAAAAAGTTCTAAAAGAACGTTTGAAACGTCAATGCCTCGTAAAGGCAACGTTTTTTCACGGGAAAAGGCAACTATCGACATGTATTTTAAACCGTGAACCTGCGCGGGCAATATGCCCATTTTTTCCTCCGTTTTTATCTCTTCAACGCCTAGAATAAGGTGAGTTGACGGACTTGTGAAATCCGCGTCGAAAAGTCCAACTTTAAAATTCTTGTTTACAAGTGTTAAAGCGAATGTCGATGAAACGAGGCTTTTGCCAACACCGCCTTTACCGCTTGAAACTGCGATTACGCGTTTTACTTTTTCAAGCCTTTTTTTAATGATTTTAACCCGTGGATCCGCCATGCTATTTGATTCCCCTCACCTTTTCAAGCCACACACCTCTTCCCTCAACGATTTCAAAGTCTGGGCTGCCGCATTTTTGGCATTTAATGTAGGCATGTGCGGTTTCCGGCACAAAATGTATTGCTTCCGCAGACTCCACGTCAAGTCTGTTTCTGCTAAAAACCCATTTATGCCCGCATACTCGGCATTTAAACTCGGCTTTAACAGTTTCAATTATGAACTTGGCGTTTCCAAGTTTGCCAATTTTCAGTTCAGATAATGCGAATTCAAGAATGTCAAGTTCAACTTGCTGAAGTTCACCTACCCTTATTTTAACCTCTTTAACCTCTGTTAACCCTTCTTTTTCAGCTATTTCCGAAGCTGACGAAATTATTGCTTCAGCCAAAGCCCACTCGTGCATGTGAAAAGCCTTCACACGGCGCAATTTAAAAATATTGCAGAAATTCATATCCCTTGCGTAAACCACAGAGATGGAATAGAACAGCGAGAGAAGCAAGGTGAACTGAACTGGTTAAGCTTAAGCCTTTAAAAAGACCTGCAAACATTAAAACGATGAATGGTTGCTGTCTGCTCTCATAAAGGTTAAATTAGGAAACGCTAAAATCCTTGATTCTTAACTGACTGGCATATGAAAATGAGCAGAGTTGCCATAGTTAGGGGATTAAACCCAACGGAATCCGCCTATAAGGCTCTTGAAATGATTTTATCCGACTTAAACCATGTTCTTACAGCTGAAAAGCCCATTTTGATAAAACCTAACTATATTAACGCTAAACATCCCTCAACTGGAATAACAACTGATAGCAGGGTTTTGGAAGGCGTTGTCAAGTTTTTGAAGCAGCATGGTAAAAACAACATTTTCATAGGTGAGGGAAGCGGCTGGGCTGAAACTTTCGAGGCTTTCAAGGTTGCAGGCGTAGACAAAGTGGCTGAAAAATGGAATGTGAAACTTGTCGACCTTAACCGCGACCGCTTTATTACGGTTTATCCGCCTAACCCTTTATCCCTTAAAAGCGTTAAGGTGGCTGAGACTGCTCTTGAAAGCCTTATAATAAGCGTTCCGAAATTGAAACTTCACAGACAAGCCGCTGTCACGCTTGGAATAAAAAACATGATGGGTGCTTTAGCCTCAAAAGGAGTCATGCATGACGGAAAACTAGACGAAAACATTGCAGATTTGGCTTCTGTTTTAAAACCCTGTCTAACGGTTATCGACGGAATAATAGCTGGAGAAGGACATGAAACAAGCGGAAACCCTGTGGAAATGAATTTGGTTATTGCAGGCGTTGATCCTGTGGCTGTAGACGCTGTCGGCGCAGCTGTGATGGATATTTCGCCAATGGAGGTTAGGCACTTAGTTTTAGCGGAGAAAAAGAAGCTTGGAACCTGCCGTCTCGAAAACATAAAGGTTATTGGAGAGTCTATTGAAAAGGTGAAACGGAAGTTTAAACGTTCCATTTAGCTGAAAACCTTAAATGTCTATGAAATTTTAGGAAAAGCTTTTATGATATTCTCTAAGCCTAAAGGGAGTCTATGGTTGAAGAGGCAGCAGACCGGCAGGAGTCGCTTGGAATAAGCAAATACAGAGATAAAATTGTTGAAGGCCCAATATTCCGCACCATTTTTTGGCTTGGCACTCCTCCCCTTGTAAATCAGCTTGTGCTTGTAGCTTACCATGTGGCTGACGCTTATTGGCTGAGCAGCTACAGCGAAATTGCGGTGGCTGTTCCTAGGCAAGTGTGGCCTATAATAATGCTTTTCCAGTCGCTTATAAATGCTCTAACCACGGCTAGTCTAAGCCTGATTTCACAGTACATAGGCGGTAAAGCCTATAAAAAGGCCAGCTTGTCTGCTTCACGCTTTTTCACATTGGCTTGTCTTTCCGGAGGAATCCTAAGCATAATGCTTCTAGCGTTTAAACACACGATTTTCACTTTTATGGTTTCTACACCCTCTGAAATCTTCAGTTATGTTATAGATTATTCTACTGTTATAGCCTTCGACGTGTTTTTTAACTACATATCCTTAACATACACAACGCTTCTTCAAAGCGTAGGTGACACGAGAAGGCCGGCAATAGTTAACATGATATCTGTCAGTGTTAACATAGCTTTAGATCCTTTCTTCGTCTTGGGCATAGGTCCTTTTCCAAGATTAGGAGTTGCCGGTGCAGCTTTAACCGACGTTATAGGCAAAATAATATCCATAATAGCCTTAAACTTTGTACTTAGGAAAAACTATCCGGAACTTAAAATGAAATTCACTGGGCATGTTGACGCTGAATGGATGCGGCTGGTATTACAAATAGGGCTGCCAATTTTAACGCTTGGATTGATGAACGGCTTCGCGTTTCTCATGCAGCTTAAACTCGTTAACACGGTTGGTGTAGTGGCAGCTACAGCCTTTTCCATAGGTTTTGTAATAATAGACAGTGTGGACGCTGCACTTTGGGGTTTAAGCGGAGCCCCAGCGATAATGATTGGACAAAGCCTAGGAGCTGGAAAGCTGAAAAGGGCCAGGGAAGTTGCGCTGAAAGCAACCCTTTTAATATTCGTTTTAGTTGCGGCTGGAGCAGTTTTAATATATCCTGTAAGAAGAAGCATAGCAGATGTATTCGCAGATGACATTAACATTTTAGGTGAAACTGACGTTTTCCTCCAAATACTATTGCCTACCCTTCCATTTTTCGGCCTCTTCGCTGTCACCATGTCCGTTGGAAGAGGATCAGGCCATACTCTTTTTCCAACAACCTTGGGGATGCTGAGACTTTGGGTGTTTAGAATAGCATTAGGCTACATTCTAGTTTACATGTTTGGAATGGGTTCCATTGGAATCTGGACAGCCATAGCTGTAAGCAACTTAATAGGGGGCATTATAGCCATACTTTGGATAAAGTATGGAAACTGGACAAGAGCAATTACTAAAGAAACCTTTAGTCAAGATATCCAGTAAATCGATGTTTAAAGCAAACATTTCACCATTGCCTTTAGAATAAACCGTTTTCAGCCAAGTTTTCGTCGTAGACGAAAGTTGTCTTGAAACTTGGGTGCAGGCATATTTTCACAGCCAAAATTTTGTACTAATAGTTAGAACTATATACATGTGGATCAATCTTTTGACGAGGTTGTTAAACGAGCAGTGTAATGGATTGTGAAACCTTGGAAAAATATAAACTGTTGTTCAATGCTTTAGTTTTTCTATTTGCTTTCACGCTTTTAGTGGTTTATGCTTGCCACGCAACCCCTGTCCCGACAAGCTACACGGTGAAAATGACCAGTGAACACATAAGCATATACGTTAACCATTCAATAGCCGTGGTGGAAGGAATTTATACTTTTGATTCAATGAAGATTGAACCATTTGTTAATGAAGTTAACATGTTTTACCCTTTGCCGTCGAACGCTCAGAAGATTAAAGTCATTTACGAGGGTCAAGATATCGGTTGGAAACGGTCAAGCCTTGAATATAGAACGTTTATGGGCAAATACAGTGTCATCAAGTGGACTGTAAGCAGTTTCTGGGGATTGTCCTTTCCCTTTGAAATAGTTGTACGCTATGAATATGAGTTGCCGAGGGAAAATCAGACTTACATTATGCTTTACGCCATGGGATCGGTTAAACTGGCAGATCCGTTGAACATGTCCAATCTAGTGTATTCAAAGATGTGTAATGTTTCTATTAACACCTATTTCTCAGGCAGTCCTAAAAATTTAAAGGCCTTTTTGCTGGGAGTTAAGCAGGCTAACGGTGTACCAGTGCCGGATGAAAAATGGCTTATAGAAGAAGGCAAGAATTATGTAAGCCGTCATGAAGTTGAAATGGTTGAGGGCAGCGTTAAAGTTTCAACAGGGCTTGTGCTGGAATTGTTTACAATGCATTCTGACTACGCCATCTTTTTTGATTCAGCTGAGGACAAGTTTGCATGGATAGAGCGCCTGTCAAGCGGAAAGGACGTTTACATGCCTGGAGAAGATGTGATGGTAGAGTTTTCTGTAAAAAGGGGCAATGACGTGTTAACAGTGGTTTATGAAGCAGAGATTCGCTTTCACCTGCTTGTCAACGGTCGAGACATAGGTCAGCTAGGTTCCAGCCATATTGAAATACCAAGCTCAAATGGAAGTGTAACTGCCACGTGTAACTTGCGTTTGCCAAACAAAATGGACTATGAGGGAGAAGTTGCCATACTTGCTGAGCTTTGGGCGTGGAATACCTCTTTACAAGACTTGGAAGAGTTACGGTTAAAAATTGTGGAAAACAGCAACACAAGGTTCACAGAAAACTTGTTATGGGTTATTGCCGCAATAACTGCGGCGGCATTAATAGCCATTGCAGCTGCAACGCTTTACAGGAAAAGAACTAAAAGTTAACAATAAGGCGCAATTATAGCTGACTTTTCAATTAATTATTTTTAGCAGCATATTTCTCGAAAATTTTCTGCCAGTCCACTTTAAACATGAGGATAAAAATAGCTATAAGTAAAATCACAGCAATTACCGTGGCAATTATGGCGGATGCTAAACTGCTTTCTATTCCAAATATGTCTTCAATTATTTGAATTGTGAAGCGGCCGCTATACGCCACAATTAAACTCATGAAGAACTTGCCTATTAAAGCTGGAATAAACACTTTCAGCATCTTGTAACGCATAACTCCTAACGGTATAAAAAGCAAGTCGTCAGGCAGCGGGGTTAAAGCGAATAGAAACACTGCCCATGGGCCATACCTGTCGAAAACTCGGACTAGAAACTCCATCTTCTTCTTGTAATTTTCGCTGATTACCTTTCGACCTCCCCAGCCAAGTATGTAACCTGAAAACTCGCCTATGGCAGATCCAGCTGCAGCCGCCAAAGCAATTAGAACAGGTTCCAACGTTTTTCCCAACGTAAAAATGACAACAGTGTATGGTATTGGAACGAAAATGGAAAGCGAACCTATAAGGCTTATGAGAAACACTCCTGGATATTGCAGACTTAGAAATGTTTCCAGCAGCCAGCTGACAGCGTCCTGCGACATGAGTCCACTGTTCTTGTATATGTTAAATTCACTTATTAAGCGATTATGTACCCTGCAAACGTCCATGATGTAAAATTTAAATTGAAGTTCCTTCATCAAGATTCTAAGTCATGCTGGAGGTTTTGCGGTTGACAGAGAAACGTGAGGCAATATGGATTGCCCGAGACTTTTCAAGATGCAGCGGCTGTAGAAGATGCGAAATTGCTTGTTCACTTTTCCATGAAAACCGTATATGGCCTGAAGCTTCTAGAATTAGGGTTTTTATGCTTGTTCCAGGAGTTGAGTTTCCCCATTTCTGTGTTCAATGTGAAGATTATCCATGTGTTGAAGCATGTCCAACCAATGCTTTGTCTGTAAGCAGAAACACAGGTGCAGTGCTTGTGGACGCTGATACATGTGTGGGATGTGGAAATTGTATCGAGGCTTGTCCTGGAAGGATTCCTCACATGCATCCTACTGAGAATAGAGTTTTAATCTGCGATTTATGCAGCGGCGACCCGCAGTGTGTTAAAGTTTGTCAGGAAGGATTGTGGAATGTTCTCAGCATAGTGCCTAGAAGAGATCATTTTTACAAGCTTTACGCCCGAACTCCAGACGAGATAGTGCAGAACTTGACGGTTAAAACCTACGGGGAGGAGGCAAAGCATTTACTATGATTTCGGGTTACGCTGGAAAGTTTATCGAAGTTGACCTTTCAACGAAGACTTGCAGAGACGTTAAGTTTGAAGATGAAGTTTTGATGGATTACATTGGCGGAAGGGGACTTGCCGCAAAAATCTTATGGGATAGGCTTGGCGAAAAATGGCAGGATATAGATCCTCTCGAACCTGAAAATCTGCTATTGTTCCTAACCGGTCCGCTTACAGGATTCTTTCCAGGCGGAAGAATCTGTGTTTCCGGCAAGTCTCCTCAATGTAACGGCGTTATCGGTTCAACTGTTGCAGGCGAGTTTGGGGTTGAATTGAAATGCGCCGGTTTTGACGGCGTAATCGTCAAGGGTGAGGCTGAAAAACCTGTTTACATTTTTATAAAGGATTCAGATGTTGACGTTAGGGATGCAACCCGTTTCTGGGGTATGGATGCTAAACAAACTGTTGCCGCCCTTACTAGAGAATGTAGAGAGCTTTTAAAGACGCGTTACTCGCAGAAGGGTGAATGGAAAGAGCCTGCCATGCTTTATATTGGACCTGCTGGAGAGAACAAAGTGCGAATGGCTGCGGTTGCAGCTAAATGGACGCATGCTGCTGGTTATGGAGGATACGGCGCAGTTATGGGTGCTAAAAAACTTAAGGCAGTGGCTGTGAAAGGCACCGGGCCTTTGCCAGATGTCGAAGACTTTGAAACTGTTAAGGAGCTTATACGGGAAGTTTGCAGGAGCGCTTATGAAAACGAGCTTTTTAGACGTTGGGGGACAGGGTCTGGAGGTTACAATTTTGGAGCGAAGACAAGCTCAATGCCTGTGCGAAACTGGCAAGAGGAATGGCATGAAGCTAGAAGTTTCGGAGTAGACCAGTTTGAAAACCGTGTTTGGGTTAAAACCTACTGGGGTGATTTCGGCTGTCCCATCACTTGTTTAAAGCTTGCCATGGTTAAGTCTGGAAAGTTTAAAGGTGCAATAACAGATAATCCGGATTATGAACTGCAAGCTTACGTTGGCACAAACCTTGGAATATTTACTCCGGAAGAAAACGTTTACATGTCTTCAGTTATAGACGATTTTGGGCTTTGCGGCATACAGGCTGGAAACGTTTTGGGTTTCGCCGCTGAACTTTTTCAGAGGGGAATATTGACAAAAAAGGATTTGGAAGGGGTTGAACCTAAATGGGGAGATGCTGAAGCGTTTGCAGCATTGACCAGGAAGATTGTTTACAGAGAAGGCATAGGCGACATTCTAGCTGAAGGCACTTATAGGGCAGCTTTGAAAATTGGCGAAATGAAAGGTTTAGACGTTATGCCTTACGCCGTGCAGGTTAAGGGTGTAGGAGTTGGAGCCCATGGAATTCGAAGCGGAAAAGACTATGTTGAAAAATATTCCTACGTCTGTTCCGTTCAATGCGGAGACCACACGTCCATAGCACGCATGCCTTTAGACGATCCTGGAAGTGAACTGATGAGGATTTTCGACGATTCCGGTGTAATATGCTTCTTTAACGTTTTCGCCTTACCCCGCGCCCAAATATTCAACTTTTACAAGGCTGTCACCGGCATAGAGTTAACAAAGGATGATTGGATTAACCTGAAAGCCATGAAAATACTGCAGTTGCAGAGAGCCATGCTGCTTTTAGGCGGTCCAGACTTTAAATGGAACCCGGAAATCCACGATGAGAACCCGCTACGCTTTTACGAGCCGCTGCCCTCTGGGCCATGTAAAGGCAAAACTGTTGAAAGGGTTCATGTAGCTGAGGAGAAGCATAGATACTACGAGCTTGTAGGCTGGGATGAGAGAGGCATACCAAAGTCTGAAACTCTTAAAAACCTTGGGTTAACAGACGTTGACAAAGCCTTAGAAAAATTCGCTGACCATAAACATTAATCTTTTGGACATGATTTCCAGTTTTAGAGGAGTTCTTCGAAATTTCGTAGAAACTCCTAGTCTAGCAGCAATCGTGCTAGACGGCTACCCGAATGATTCTTGTAGGAGTAACTATTATTGAGACTTTTTCATCTCCAGCTTCGAAAGGCACTTTTTCCACTATTTGCATGCTGTGAACAGTTGTTGCCACGGGGATCTCGCCGAATTTCCTTTTAAGGATTTTTATTTCCACGTCGCCATATCCATGCCCTTTCCCAAGTCTATGTCCATGCATGTCGACGGCTACTGACCCTTCAACTATCAAGTCTGGTTTCGGAAAATCTTGCACGTTTACCCCGAACTTGAAAGCTCCCTTTATCGTAGAGGCAGCATGTTCTTTTCCCTTCACTTTTGCTGGGTCTATCAAAATGAAGCCTTTCTTAAGCCTTGGAGAAGCCATCACAAGTATTTTTCCATCTTTTAACGTGTATTCTCTAACTTTCCGCTGCGGTGAGTCAGGGTTAACGAAAACCACTTTGGCTTTTTTCCACTCTTCAAGTTGACGTAGCTTTTCAGCTGCAGCTTCAGCTCCAACAAAGTTCGGTATTCTTCCCCTGCATGGAATTGGGAAAGTTGCCGCTCCAAAGCTTTCCATATCCCGCCAAATCTTCTCTCTTAACCGCTGTTTTTCCATAGCAACTTTCTTCAACATTCATATGAAGATGAGGAAGATAAGCTTTAAAGGATTTCATGCTGTTAGCTTTGCAGCTTAAAAGTTTCAACTATACAGGGACGCGGTTTTCTTGTTTAAAATTTTTAACAAGTTTCATAAGCTCCTGAATTGGGGTTTCATGCTCATCAATACTTAGATTCAACCTCACTTTCACGGTGTCCACTACAATTATAGCTGCAGACTTTTCGCCCCGCTTGTCTCCGCCGCTTTCGCTTCCAGCCTTCAAAGCTGTCAGAAGTCTTAATGCTAAATCCTCCTGCGAGTTTATAAAACTGTCAGCTATGCTCTCAATAACCTTTGCATTCTTAAGAAAATTGCCGATTACAATATAGTTTTCGCCAATAATTTCTCCGCGCCATTCAGGGGTTTTGCTACCTGTGAAAAACGCTTTCCTCAATGCAAAATCCATAATTGCCACTTGCCTCATCTCCCTTTGGTAATCCTCCGCAAGAAGCATTTCCATGACTTCTCTCGGCGGCAGGTTTTCAGCCAACATTTTCAATCCTTTAACTCCGTAATCCACATTTGTATAAGTTTGAGTGGCAACCACGCCAACACTTGGCATTGCATGCGGCACTCTGGAACCTACAGATGTTGAACCAGAAGCTACAGCAATTCCCATGGCCTTTCGGTTTTTGTATGCAGCTAAAATAGAGAAGGTTCCGCTATTCATAGTCAAGCCTCATCTGTCCTGCATGTAACGTTGAACTGGAAAAGGAATGGGTTAGGCTCCAAACTTTTTAACTTTGCCAATTAAGTTCATTAAGATAGGCGTTAAATGTTTTCCCTTTAATCTTCCTAAGCCGCCTTTTGCACATTTTCTCTCGCTGAACTCTTTGACATCGTCGCTGCGGACGTGTGGGCCTCTTATGGCTAATGGAACTGGGTCGCCTTCATGGTTTCTGGTAAGGCAGGAGGTAGTGTGGTCAGCGGTTAAAGCCACGTAGGTTTCGCTTAAATCAGCCTTGCTAAATATATAGGAAAGCATGTTGTCAATTTTCTCTATCACTTCAATTTTCTGTTTAATGTTTCCGTCATGACTGGCAACATCCGGCGCTTTCACGTGTAAGAGGACAAAGTTGTGGCTTTCCAATGCTTGGACAGCTGCCTTTGCCTTTGCCGAATAATCTGTCTGCACAGTTCCATTTGCGCCTTTAACGTCTAACAGTTGCATTCCTGCAGCCTTGCAAACGCCGCGAATTAGTGAAGTGGCAGCAACACAGCAAGCGTAGACGCCGTAGTTTTCGTTTAACGGGGTTATTTTTGGAATTGTGCCAGCCCCCCTGAGCAATACAATGTTTGCTTGAGGTTGTCCCCTTGCAGCTCTCGCCTCATTTACAGGATGGTTTTTCAAGATTTTATGGAATTTTTGTGTAAGCTCATTAAGAACTTTAGCTGTGAAATAGGCTTCACGAGTTTCATCTAAAGGCTTGACTTCTAAAACCTTCCTTCCAACAGCTTCAGGATCAGAGTCGCACACCCGCGGCGACAATTTTGAGCCGTGGAGAACAAGCACGGCACGGTGTTGAACAGTGTTTGTGAAGAAAAATTCAATTCCGGCGGTTGAAAGCTTAACCTCTCTGAGGCTTTCAGCAAGTTTAGATGCTTCATCATCAGCAATTCTGCCGGCTCTCCTGTCTAAAACCGTCAGGTTTTCATCAACTGTTGCGAAATTGCATCGGAAACAGACGTCGCCCTCTGAAACGTTTATTCCCCACCCTAAAGCCTCAAAAGCGCCTCTACCTGTGTAAACTTTGAAAGGGTCATATCCTAAAAGGGCAAGTGTGGCTGTGTCGCTGCCGGGAGGGGTTCCGGGAGAGATAGGATCCATTATGCCGCATATTCCTAAACTTGCCAAATGGTTCATTGATGTTTTCCGCGCAGCCTCTAATGGAGTTTTCCAGCCTAATTCTTTTAACGGTCTATCCGCCATACCGTCTCCAATTATTAGGAGAGCCTTCAAGCTGAACCCCGCTGCAAGTTTTTATGCTTATCTATTTATTTTCTTCACTGGTTAAAACACTTGTTGTCAAACGCTGGATCGCAGAGAAACTTTAAATAACAAATGTTTGCTTTATTTGTAAGGGTTGGAAATGGGCGATTCAGTTCCACATTGTTGAATTCTTGAAAACCTTGCCCATTTTTAATGGCAATATTGCAGTAGGATTATATTCAACTTGTCAGCAAAGAGTTGGAAGTGGATAAGATGTCTGATTTAGGAATCACTGTGAAGAAGTCTGAAAACTTCTCAGAATGGTACACCCAGACGGTTTTAAAGTCTGGACTGGCTGACTATGCTCCAGTGAAGGGATGCATGGTTTTCAGAGAGCTTTCCTATGCTATATGGGAGAAAATCCAAGAAATATTCAATGAAAAAATAAAAAGAACTGGACATAGAAACGTGTACTTTCCCCTTTTCATACCTGAAAGCTTTCTGAAAAAAGAGGCTGAACACTTCGCCGGCTTTGTTCCAGAAGTGGCGTGGGTTACAACAGGCGGTCAAACACAGCTGGAAGAGAGGCTTGCCATAAGGCCGACGTCTGAAACGATTTTTTATGCAACTTATGCCAAGTGGATTAGAAGCTGGAGAGATCTACCTATAAAACTGAACCAGTGGTGCAGTGTTGTAAGGTGGGAGACAAAAGCAACAAAGCTTTTCTTAAGAACAAGAGAGTTCCTATGGCAGGAAGGCCACACGGCACATGCGACAAAGGATGAAGCTGACAGGGAAGTTATGGAAATTCTAAACGAATACAGGGATTTAATGGAGAACTATTTGGCTATTCCAGTGCTTGTTGGAGTAAAGTCGGAAAGCGAAAAGTTTGCAGGAGCCCTTTACACCACAACTTTGGAAGCAATAATGCCTGACGGCAAAGCCTTACAAATGGGCACATCACACAACTTGGGACAAAACTTCTCAAAGGTGTTCGAGATAAAGTTCATCGGAGAGGATGAAAAGGAGCACTATGTTTGGCAAACATCATGGGGAATCTCTACACGCATCATAGGCGCAATGGTGATGACGCATGGAGACGACAAAGGACTTATCCTTCCTCCAAAAATAGCTCCGGTACAGGCAGTTATAATTCCTATACCCTACAAGAAAACCGATATAAACTCAATAATTGTTAAAGCTAAGGAAATCCAGGAAAAACTGCAGCGTGAAGGGATATCCACAATTCTTGACGACAGGAAAGAGTATACGCCAGGATGGAAGTTCAACGACTGGGAACTCAAAGGCGTGCCCATAAGAATTGAAATCGGTCCCAAAGATGTTCAACGTGGACAAATAACCATTGCCAGAAGAGACAATCACGAAAAAATGGCTGTTAAAATGGAAGAGGCTGTTGAAACTGTTAAAAAGCTGTTGAAGGACATACAGCAAAACCTATTCAGAAGAGCCAAAAAATTCCTAGAAGAAAAAGTAACCCCTGTGAAAACCTATGGCGAATTCAAAGAAGCGTTGGAAACAAAAGGCGGATTTATTAAGGCTTCATGGTGTGGCAGCCAGAAATGTGAAGAGAAAATAAAGGAAGAAACTGGAGCAACCATTAGGCTTATTCCCTTCGAGAAAGAAAAACCCTTCTCCAGCTGCGTCTACTGCGGTAAACAAGCCAATGAGACAGCTTATTTCGCTAAGTCCTATTAATTACCGCGTCTTCACTCATACAGTTTTACATATTTTCTAAGCTGTTTGGCAACGTTGTTTAAGCCTAGCCTCTCAAGCGTGGTTTTTGTAGGTATGCCTCTTTCGTCCCACCCTCTCTTACGATAATATAGTTTAAGCATAACCTCATATTTTGCTCGGTCAAGCTTAACACCTTTGAAAGCACCTTTTTCCAATGGTTCGTTAAACCATCTTGCAGGAGGATAATCCATTTGGCTGCTCCATTTTTCCATGAATTCTCGCACCCAAAACGCCCTAATAAGCGTGTAAACCCTGTCGGCGATGAGGTTTAACTTCTCCCAGTTCACTTCTATCCCTGTTGCTGCTTGCAAAAACTTTGGGTACCATTCAAGGTCGAATCCAAGCTCAACCCATGGCAACCGGCAGACAGTGGCACATTCAAAAAATCCTCCTCGAAGACGTTGAAACTCTATAAGCTTTTCAACTTTTTCTTCACTGTAGCGTTCTCTTCCTGCTTTCACTTCCCAAGAAATTATCCAGGCATCTTTATGATGGGCTCCTATGGGACTCGTAGCGTAAGCCAACGCCATTGCCGGTGCAGTGTGGCAATCATAACCTGAAACTTCCAGCCCCTTAACATGCATAGCCCAACTTCCACAGCTTCCTCCAAACTTTTCAGCTGCAAATCGGACGCCTTCAGCCAGAACCCTGCCTAGCCCCCGTTTATAGGCAATGTCCCCGATGAGGCTTTCAGCTGCTTTAAAGTCTCCCCAAGGAATTTTCTCTTTTATGAGTCCTTTTTCTGAAGCCTCCATTGCGAAACCAATAACGTTACCTAACGAAATAGTGTCTAACCCAAGCTCGTCAGCAGTTCTGTTAAGAGCTGCAACCTTCTTTAAGTTGCCAAGTCCAATGTTTGACCCTAACATGGCCACATTTTCATAGTCAAGCTCTGACTCTTTCCGCTCCGCATCCTTAACAGCATTACCGCATGTCATATTGCAGTTAGGGCATCCCCTCTGAGAAAACTTAATCTTCTCCATGGAAAATCCGCCTATAGCATCAGCATCATCAAAAACTGCTTCCCTGAAATTATATGCAGGTAGAACACTGTTTTCTTGGCTCCACTCAACAGTCATCATTGTGCCCTGACGTTTCCAAAAAGCATAATTTGGCTTTGTTAAAACATCCCGATAGGCCTCGGCTCCTAACTCCTTCAAATCCTTCGGATAGGCAGCTTGCAACTCGCCTGAACCTAAAATCACCAAAGCTTTCAAGTTCTTGGAACCCATAACAGCGCCAATTCCAGGCCTTCCTCCTCCTCTTCCCTTCTGAGAAACTACGTTTGCATATTTCACAAGGTTTTCTCCAGCCTGTCCGATTTCGAGAACGCCAGCTGTCGGCCCATAAATACTTCTAAGCCTGTCTTCAGTTTCAAAAGTGGTTAAACCCCAATAATCTGTAGCGTTGACAAACTCCACTAGGCTGTCTTCTATAAGGAGAA
>JAWBOH010000033.1:0-13503 GCA_038826715.1 Bathyarchaeia archaeon
CGAGGCGACAACTTCTCTTACATTTTGGCAGATGAAACAACAAAGGAGGCTGCAGTGGTTGACCCAAACTTCAATGTGGATGAAATAGTCCAAACGTTGAAGAAACAAAACTTTAAGTTGGAAATAATAATAAACACTCATTGGCATAGAGACCATACCGCTGGCAATCAAGAGCTGCAGAAAATGTTTAATGCGAAAATTGCAGCTCACAAACTATCAAAAATCAATAAGCATATAGCCTTAGACGACGGCGACACCCTAAAAGTTGGAAGAATAAAAATTAAAGTAATCCATACGCCTGGACACACTCCTGACAGCATATGCCTCCTAGTGAACAGCAAACTGCTCACCGGAGACACTCTTTTCGTCGGAGAATGCGGTAGAACAGACCTGCCGGGCGGAAACCCGAAAGAAATGTACGACAGCCTATTCAACAAACTGCTAAAATTAGATGACAACATTGAAGTCTACCCTGGCCATGACTACGGCGCACGTTCATACTCGACGATAGGCGAAGAAAGAAAAACAAATTACACCCTTGAAAAGCGAACTCTTGAAGAATTTATTGAATTTATGAAGCAACCATAAGCACCAGTTTATTTTGGACTAATTAAAGCGTCAGAGATTATAATCAATGTAGTTAATCCTACCTTCTGCAACTCGAACACAGTGACGGATGCTTGGCAAAAATGATATGGAAAATCGCGTTTCTATTGATTAAAACGCTGAAGCCCTGAATACTGAGTCAAGCGCTGAATGAAGCTAAAGGTTTTCGCAAGCTATCCTTTCCTATGCTTTACCAATAGGCTGGGAATATCTCTAAATCTGAAGGTTTTGGGCCTACGAGTCGAGTCTTTGTAAGGTCGACGTATTCACGGGGCTGTTTTGGGTATGGTTCATATTCTGGTGGCCATTCGTTCACGGAATGTTCAATTCTGTAAGCAGAGTCTGGAACCACGCTAACCCACATAAGAGGTTTACGCATATTCCTGAACAAAACAGGCCCATGCACTAATCCTCTCGGTATCCAGACAAAGGATGGTTCCCTAATTATATGTCTCTCTGAGCGGTCTCCAAGGCCTAGCCATAAATGGACTTCTCCTCCTAAATCCGTAGGATTATACGAGTCGGTTCCAACAAAGAATGTAAATTCATTGTGGGGATGATACATGGGTCTACGGCTCCAAATGATTCGGCCATCTTCAGCTCGGAAAACAGGTCCTGGAGAAACCTTCATCAACTTTTCAAAGAAAAGCCTCATATCTTTATCTCTAACCTCAAAGCCCATGTTTGGATAGAAGTCTGTGCCGTCGCCGCGTACGAGATACACCTCAACATGAAACGGAAACTCAGGAATTGACAAACCATCCCATATCAGAGGAGGATTAAGCTGATCTTCTTGATGGAAATTTCTAAGTTTGCCAGACTCGTCGATTGGACTAAACCATGCACGGTCAACACTGTATGCAAACCTTCTGCCTGTAGGAGAAGCCTCCCTCAAGCGTCCTTTAGGAAACGTTAAAGGATCAACTGGCTTTGGACCCACCAGCCTCGTTCGCTTTATATCAACATATTCACGAGGTTCTGCAAGGAACGGTTTATAATCTGGCGGATGCTCAAGCACTCCATGCTCAACCACCGTGGGATAATCTGGAACAATGACCAAAAGTTTGAAAGGCTTACGAAAGTTCGCTATCCTGTCAGGCCCATGCACAAAACCAGGAGGAACCCACAACAACGTCGACCTGTTAAAATCATGCCTCTCAGAACGATCTCCCAATCCAAGATAGTGAGAAATGTCTGCACCCAAGTCCGAGGGGTTATCCGGATCTAAACCAGCATAAAGAATCAACTCGTTGTGAGGATGATACATAGGCCTATGATGCCAAACAACCCTTCCATCCTCAGCCACATAAGCGGGACTTGGAGAAACCTTCATAAACCTTTCTAAATAAAACCTCCTACGCTCCTCATCCTTAACCTCAAAACCAGTGTACAGGGCGGAATCAGGCACCGGACCCCTAACGCTGAACACCTCAACATGCACAGGCAAATCAGGATTCTTAAGCCCATCCCAAATCAAAGGAGGATTAAACTGGTCCTCAGGATGAAACACCTTAAGCCTACCAGACTCGTCAACAGGACTCCGCCATAAATGCCTCAAACCATAAATAAACTTCTCATAAACCAAACCTGCCACCTTGATGGAAGTGGCTTCAATTCCGTATTTAAAATTTTTGAAAGAGAGAAAAAGGTATAACATTGAGTTCAACTACAAGCAAACGAAAACTCTGACTTCACGGCAGCTGATATGTCAATGCAAATCTATTTTTAACGCGTTCTCAAACTTTCAAAAATTTTAAAAACTTTAAAGAGTCAGAAACCTTTACAAAAGATTGGAAGGATGAGCTGTGAACGAGACTATAAGAGTTATAAAAAGTAGGCGAAGCATCAGAAGATTTAAGGAACCCCAGATTCCCGACCTAATGCTGAACGAAATGTTAGAATGCGCCTTGCTTGCACCTAACGCTAGAAATCAGCAGAAATGGCATTTCACCGTGATTCAAAACAGAGAAATGCTTAACCAGATGGTTCACATCTTGAAAGAAAACATGCTGAATTCAGGCATAGAATTTTTTGTAGAAAGGGCGAAAAATCCAGATTTCAACCCTTTCGGAAACGCTCCAACAGTCATTTTGATAACGGCGGATAAAACTGCACGTTTCGTTGAAATCGACTGCGCAGCAGCTGCTGAAAACATCCTGATTGCGGCTGAATCCTTAGGCCTAGGCTCCCTCATAATGACCTCAACCGAACTGCTCTTCACATCAGAAAAGGGTAAAGAACTTAAGAGAAAACTTGGAGTCCCCGAGGGATACGAACACGTGTGCACCGTAGCTTTAGGATACAAAAACGAGTTCCCAACCGCAAAGCCAAGAAGGAAAGACGTAGTAAACTACATAAAATAACCTTCGCCTTTCCTTTAATAACGTCCTCAGCATCTAGCCTTCCCTAAATATGCACTGCACACATAACAATGTTAATAATTTTTCAATTTCTTGTTGCCAGCGACTAACAACAACGGGCTAGTCGGTTGTGTTTAAAGATTTCTTTCCAGTTTTTGAATTGACAGTAAGATTTCAAAATCGTTGTTAGGGCTGAAAGGCGGACAGTAATGGAGACTTTTCTAAATCATTCTCTCTCATGTACAATAAACTCTTCCAATGCATGCACCGCCTTAAAATGAGGCAACACCAAACTATAAGTTTAACCCAGGAAATGCTTGCGATTTGCTAAGTCTTGATTGACACTTATGAACGGTTGCTGACTCCTCTCAGACCTAAAGCCCAGCAAATAAGCCAAGTCAATAGTGGCAGCTTTACATTTTATCTTGCCAATATTCACATCTATACGCGTCATTTTTGTTCACCTTTATTCACTTTAAGCTGGCTACAGGCATAAAGTTCAGTAAGTTGCCAGACAGGCCAGCTTTAACACTAGTCAGAAAACGCCTTTCATGAAGCCGGGACAGAAATCCTAGAAAAGCAATAATTCTAACAAAAGCCGAACATCCACAGTCATGTTAATGGACCAGCACGTTCTGTTTGCGCCCCAACTATTCGAACTGTAGCAAAGCCGCGTGCTAATCATAAACGCCTATAACTTCATTTTTCCCTTTCTTTCGGCTCTTTAACAAAGAGCGCGGTTAACATAAACACTGGAACAGTTGAAGCTATTGCAACGTAAAATGGCAGTCGAGGTGAAACATGCTCATAAAGAAAACCGCCCGCAAAGTTGCCTAAAGCGCTAAACAAAAAACTCGCAAAGTTCATGAAGGCGTTTACCCTCCCCCTTTCCATCTTGGGGGTTAAGTCTGCCAACAAAGCTCTAAACCCAGTGTTCATCATAACTTGTCCTGCACCCACAAGTATTAGGGAAAGTAGGATGAGAGGCACATTCCCATAAACAAAAAACCACATAGACAAAGCAAAAAGCAAACAAGCAAGCAGTGTAGGAATTTTTCTGTTCACTTTATCTACAAATTTTCCAATAGGTATGGATAAAATTATTGTTGTAACAGGTGCCGCTGTCAATAATACTCCCCAGATAGTTTTATCTATTAAAAGTTCATTCACTGCGTACACTGGAAAAAACAGCATAACTGCAGAAAAGCCAAACTGTCCTATTATAGCCGCCCAGACAAGATAATACAACGATCTAGCCATTCTATTGTAAACACTTAAACTTTCCTTAACCGCGACTGGATAACTTTTCCAAAGTTCGGTTACACTCGGTTTTACAGCAACCTTAACCGTTTCCTTTAAACGAAACAGCCTGAGAAAAGCAGCAGTTAAGAACAATGCGACAACTATACCGTAACCCGCCCTCATCCCATCCATCAAACCGAAGCGGCTGCATAGAAAAGCAGCGATAACAGGTCCAGGAGTTGTTGAGACGCTAGCAATCAGCGTAACTATTCCGAATCCCATTCCCCTTTTTTCAGGAGGCAGGGAGTCAGCAATCATAGCCATCAAAGCAGGCTGATATGTAGAGTTAAAAACTGCCATCAAAACAGCGCCTAAAAGAATGAAATGCCACGAAGGAGCCAACGCATAGAAAAAATAGCTTAAAGCGACGCCGAACGTCATTAAACAAATAATCGATTTTCTTCCAAACTTGTCAGCTATATAGCCGCCTGGAAACTGCATAGACGCTAAAGCTAAAAACTGGAAAAGCCCTATAGTGCCTACAATGGTTTCAGTAGCACCTAACCCCAAAACATAAAGAGCATAATAAGCCATTGGAATCTCTGAGGCAAAGTCTATGAGGATCCAGCTTAAAATAAGAACCGCGTAGTTTCCTTTAACAAAGGAGAACTCTTCTCTGAAGCGTCGAATAAACGGCATATACGCCTACCATCTAAGCTTGTTCATATTCTTTCCCCTACTCGTCGGAATATACTTTACGTGGCCATCATTAGAAATTATGCTAAAAATAACCAGTTAATCGCGTCGCTAAGCAAATGTTATTCTTACAGTAATTTAATGCTGTTACCCAAAATGGTGTGTCTTATTAAATTTTATAAAAGATTAAAAGTGTTTAAGAGTAGTGCTTGTCTGCTGTGGAGGTTAATGCAAAATGGATTTGGAGGAGATGAAGCGGGAGATTGAAGCGCTTGTCTTGGCTAAGGGTTTTTATAATAGTTGGGAGGACGTGCCTAAGAAGCTTCTTTTCGCGTTTATCGAGTTGGGTGAGGCTGCTGACGCTTGGAAGAAGGGCTTAAGCGAAGATGTTATTGCTGAAGAGTTAATTGACGTGATTTTCTATGTATTAGATGTAAGTAGGCTTGCATGCCCGTCAGTGAATATGGATGAAATGTTCAGTAGAAAGTTGGAGAAAAATAAAAGCAGGCCCTATCAATACGGTGAAGGACATAGACAGTTGCGCAAGTAATTATTTTTGTAAGAATGGATGGTTTTATTTCTTGCATGAATTCTCCGCCTAAACCCCTAATCTCGTTCCATGGAGCATCTGCTTTTTCAGCAAGATTTCTTATCGTCAACTACGACGTAAACCAAGTGGTTGAAGAGTCTTGTTTGCTTTCGTATTTGAAGTTAATTTTGAGCTATATTTTGGGATATGTTCTGTGTAGCGAAAGAAAATATTGTGCACTCGTTAAGTTTAACTTGAGTAAGAGCAAGCATGCTATAAATTGTAGGACTGGGAAAAAGGTTATCTTTGCTAAGCAAGTATGATGTTAGGAGAGGAGAGTGTAGTGGCTAGTTCATATTTCCTTATAGGTTTAGGTTTGTGGTTTCTCCGCGCTTTTGTTTCAAGCCTGATTTGTCTGCTGATTGGTTATATAGGAATAAGAAGCATCACGTTTCTAACTGTTAAGATTAAAGAGTTTGAACGCGTTAGGGATGATCCTGTTGCAACCGGTCTCTTCGTGGGTGGGTTTTTTATTTACGCTGGTTTGGTCATATATGGTTCTATGGTTAATCCGTTTTTTCTTTCTCAATCTGTGATTATTGGTGCATACTTCAATCTGCAGAGGCTGTTTGTTGTTATCCTAAGCTTTTTTATAAGTTTGTTTTTCGGCGGTTTATTTTATGTCATTTTCGCAAAAGTGGAGCCGTTCGGCGTTGACTTGGACGACATCAATAATAGCCCTTTAGCTATTGGGCTTTTCCTCTTTTGTTATGAAGTTTTCCTAGGTCTCATAATGTTCGCAAGCCTGACGATTCCAATTTAAAGGCAGGTTACCCCTAATGTGTGCAAGGCATTGGTTTATTCTTCAATTATTGTTTTTTATTCTAATTGTTGCAGCGGTCCAAAATGCTAGTTGTGTTCCAGCTTCCAGCTTCACATTTAAAAATGGCGATTGGTACGATAACTTTGGAATAAACAGAAATTATTATGGGGGTCCCCATGGATTTTTGCCAAATCTGGTGTATGAGACAATAGGCGACAATAAAGAGCTTGCTTACAGTATCGGCGAAAAATTTCGCGAAAAGTATACGGGCGTGACTGAAAGGGCAGTCGCGATTTTAAGGTATGTTCAAAGATGGACTGAGTACGGCTATGACAGCGAAAATGTTGTGGTAAAAGGTGTACCTCAAGAGGAATGGGCGTGGAATGCTGACGAGATGGCTCATAATTTCAGCGATGTTACTGGAGTTAGAGCAGTTGGAGACTGTGAGGATTTAGCGTTTCTCTGTGGAACTATTTACTTGGCTGCGGGATTTGATGTCGCTATTGTTGAAGCTCCTGAACATGCTGCCTTACTGATTTGGCTTCCAGAGTTTCCGAACGCAAACATGTACTGGGATCTTCCGAATGATGGCAGGGATGCAGGCTGGATATGGGTTGAATCCACTGGAGATTCTAACCCGCTAGGTTGGACTCCTCCAGACTTTGAAGACGGCGGGTGGACTGCTTATATTATAGGCTCTTCAGGATCGGCTCCTCCTGAAACAATTCCATATGAGTCGACTTCAATAGACCTTGAGATCCTGCTGGCCATAGTTTTTATTATACTTTCAATTATGTCTGCTCTTGCGAAGTCGAAGAGTAAACGCTAGGAAGCGCGTTTTGCTTCTTCTATCTTCTTCGCTATTTCGTGTTCTAGTAGAAGCGGAGCATTTCCTTTAGTAGGTCTTTTGCCGCTCGCTATATACGCTGTGCTGGTATCATAAACAGATGCGCTTCCAGAAATTATGGCAACCGCTCCAGCCATGAAATCCTTTACTTTTTCAACAGGTATAAAATCTGGAAAAGCTGTTTTATCGTAAAATATTTTCCATTTTACGGTATGTTTAATCTTGTTAGCGGTTGGCTCAATGTTTTTTCCCGCAGTTTTGGTTTCTTCTTGGTGTTGCTCTGTGCCTATCCCAATTAAAAAGAGTTTTTCGTTGAAGCAGACTTCTACGACTTTGACTTCGGGTATGTCAATCATAAGCGATCCTTTAAGGATGTTTTTTCCCGCCGTCCATCCGATTAGCCATTTAGGACGTTGCATTTTAAATCATGATTTAACATATCGTGTGTGTGTAAAAACGTTACCATCATCTGGCTAATAAAATGTACGCAAAGTTAAAGTTTAGCTGGATGCATTTTGTACAACCGGGGGGGTGAAAATACGACGGTGGTTAAAGTTATAGAGGTTATTGGTTCATCGCCTGAAGGTTGGACTGAGGCTGTTCAAAACGCTCTCAATGAAGCGGCCAAAACTGTTAGGAACATAAGAGGCATACATGTAAAAAGGTGCACTGCCAAGGTAGAAAACAATAAAATTGTGGAATATAGAGCAGTTGTTAAATTGGCGTTCATAGTTGAAAGATAACCATAAACGCATATTCCATTTCAAAAATGATTTTGGTTTACGCGTTCTAACCTGACAAAGTGTGTTTTGTAATACTTTATATTCAAAAGCCATTATAGAACTGAACAGGTCGAATCAGGTTTTCTCAAAAATTGATTCTTTTAAGGTATGGCTGAAAATGTTAAGTGATGCTGCACGTGTCGTTTATGGTTTCTGCGCTGAGTCAGCAATGATGTTAGTTAAGTGAATTGGCTGGATGTACAGTCTTTTCCTGCGAATTTAAGTTTGCTGTTTTGTCGACGAAAATTGCAAACGTGGATTGTTAGCCTTTGGTTTTTACGTAACTGTTATTTATTAGAAATCTGATTTTGTTCTTGTTGTTTGGTATGAGCGCGTCTGAGGAGAGACAGCCTGTAGGTAGGCCTGGAACGTATGATGGAAGGCCGCAGATGGGCAGAGGACCGCTTTTTGTTGTTAAGCGGGATGGGCGAGTTGAACCTTTTGACCGTTTCAAGATGGTTAACAGTATGCGGAATGCAGGGGCGAATTCCCGTGAGGCGGACTTTATTGCAAACATGATTTCCGCTCGTATAGCTGCAAGAGAAAGAGTGCCCTCTTCTGAGTTGTCTGAATTGGTTGTGCAATCTTTGTCAAATGTTAATCCAACTGCTTCGCGAAATTATGAGGAGATGCGTGATCGAAAATTAATGTACAACCAACGGGTTAACATGTTGTCTGCTGAACTTTCAGCTATTAGCCGTCAGGCTAACGATGCAATGGTTAGAATTGAAAATTTAGGCGTTCAAATTCAAGGTTTACAAGCGCGTCTCGAAAGGGTTAGAAAGGGCAATTACCGGTTGAGGACGCATTTGGAGAGTGAACAAGCTGCTTTAGTTGAACAATGGGCTAGGACACGTCCTGAACTGCAAGCAGCTGCAAACCTTAAAAGTGAAACCATAAGGGCAAGCGTTCAATCTTTGCAGAAAAACTTTGCATACACTATGCAGGGAACCGATTATGATCTTAGCCGTTTGCATGGAATCGAATTCCAAGTTCAGCAGTTACAATCAAGTCTTTTAGAAATGCAAAGTTACGTTAACTCTGTGTTATCTCCGATTGAAGAGAAATTTGAAAGCATAAACCAAGACCTTAGACAGGCGGAAAACACTTTAGCCCTGCTTGAAAACGCCGCGTTTCCATGGGAAGAAGATGAAACCCCTGTTGTGGCTGTCAAAGCCAAAGACCTTAACAGTAACGTTGAAGGCGTGCTCACGTTGACAAACTTAAGTTTTGTTTACGAACAGGAGAAAGAGGTTGTTTTAAAGAAAAAACTTTTTGTAGCCACTGAGAAAAAACTTGTTCGAGAAGTGGTAGTTAAAAAACCCATCGGAATGGTTGAAAGCCTAGTTCATGGAAAAGTAGGATTATTCAAAGGATCAGGATTATACGTTAAATTCGCCCCTGAAACTGGGCTTCCAGAAATGAAATTCGACACTACAAGGGAAGACGCAGAGCTAATTGCCAAAAACTACAATTACATAATTTCCGGCCAGGCAGAAAAGGAACTGGCAGCTACAACCGCGAAAGAAGCTGCAGAGGCAAAAATCCCGCAGCTTGTAACATGCCCAGTTTGCGGGGCGCCATACCGCGAAAAAATATACCGCGGACAAACTTCAGTTAACTGCAAATACTGTGGTACAGCCATATCGCTAAAACAATAAAACCTGCTGCATTTATTATTGCACGTCTACTTGAGGTTGGCTTAGACTGTTTTAGGCTTTTCCTGCGATGCGTAGGTATGGTTGTGCACGGTTACTGCAGGGTTTATTTTTGGCGCATATTTTTGATTTGCATCTGCAATATGTTTTTATGCCTGGAGGCGCTTTACCTTAACTGGATTAAAATGTCGTTTTTGGAGAAAGCTAAGAAAAAGCTTGAAGAGTTTGCCGGTGCAGCAAAAGAGGCTGTTTCAGGCGCTGGGGAGAAGGCTGAGGAGAAGGCTGAAACTGTAGGTGTAGCAGCAGCTGAGTCTAAGGCTGCAAACACTATTCAAAAATTGAAGGAGGATGAAGGGATTTTCGATAAGATTCAGAATTTCTTGACAAGGGGTTATGGCACTAAGGAGGATTTAAGGGAGCTTGACAAGAAGCTTAGAGACGGGTATTATTCCGATTTTAAGGCTATGCGCCACAGGTGGGAAGAAATATACCTTGAAGCGCTTGAGGCAAAAGTGAAAAACAAGGATGATTATAAAAAGGTTATTCAGGTTATGGACAGAGTAGGCGAAAAAATTAACAGGGCAGATTACGGTTACGCCGGATTATTTGACCGCAAGGGCAGCATAAGAGAAACGGAGCTTGCAAAAATCTTTAATTATGACAAGGCTTTGGCTGAACAGATCGAGGAGTTGAAGAAGTCTATTGAAGAGATTTATGGTCTAGTTGAGGCTGAAAACTGGAATGAAGTTTCGCCTAAAGTGAGGGCTGTTAAGCAAACGCTTTTAGGCATTGAGGAGAAATGGGATAACCGTGAAAAAGAGTTTAGACCCTTGGAGGCAGCATGATTATGCCTTTGATTGAAAAAGTTTCATGGGACACGGCTGGACCGGAAGATATTGCCTACCGTTTTCCGAATTTAACTTTGAAGTATGGCAGCCAAGTGATCGTTAAGGAAAACCAGTGGGCTGTTTTTTTCAGAGACGGAAAAGCCTACGATGTTTTCGGACCGGGTAGACATACTATAACAAGCAATAATGTTCCTCTGCTTGTAGGCGCGCTTAAAGCGCTTGGCATTATTGGAGACATCTTCAACTGTGAAGTGATTTTTGTAAGCAACAGCCAGTTCAGGGCGAATTTCGGGGGAAGCGCGTATTCAGCGCCTAGCGGAGACATAAGGTATCAAGCGGAAATAGGCTTTTACGGATACGTCCTATTCAAAGTGGAAGAACCGAAACTTTTCGTAACCGAGTTTTTCGGAAACAGAAACGTTGCAAACTCGATGGAAATCGCGAGTTATATACGTGGCTTTATTAATGAAAGGGTTATATCCGAATTCGGCGCTCATGACATTTTCAACATTGTGAAAAATGCTGACGACACTACGGACGCTGTGGCTTTGAAGATCAGCGGCGAAGCTGCAAGAATAGGGCTGAAAATTATAGACTGCGTTTTCGAAGGAATTAAGATTCCGGAAGAGGCAAGACGGTTCGCCTCGGGACTGGGTGCTCAAGCAATGACAATGCAGTATATGCGTGAGACAGCTGCAGAGCTTAAAGATTCGCAGGGCGGTGGAGCAGCAGCAGCTGGACTGGGCGCAGGAATAGGCTTAACAATGCCTTACATGTTAGCTCAGCAAATGCAACAAGCACAGCCGCAACAGCTAATCGTCTGCCAAGCTTGCGGAGCAAGAAACCCCGTTGGAAACAAGTTCTGCGGAAACTGCGGAGCAAGCTTAGCCCCTGTTGGAAAGGTAACATGCCCCCACTGCAAAACTGAAAACCCTGCAGGAATGAAGTTCTGCGGAAACTGTGGCAAACCACTCGCAGCCACGGCGGAAACCACATGCCCCAAATGCGGAACCAAAAACCCGCCTGGAACAAAGTTCTGCGGAAACTGCGGAGAAAAACTGCAGTAGCATCTCCTGAAAACTTAAGCTCATCCAAAGTTTCTAAGCGTAAGCCCCGCATGCTTCTGTCAAATTGTTAGCTTACGCGATGCAGTTAAATCTACATGCCTGCAACTATTTTCTATTTTGAATTCTGTTAACTTTTAGGCGTTTTATAATGAAGACCACAACAAGCGCGGCGAAAATTAAAGATAGTGGGAGAAACCAAGATATTTGAGATTCTGGAATGGTTTGAATGGCGTATAGGGCTTGCCAATAAGTCCAAATTGCCTTTTCTGTTCCATTTTTGTATCTTAAGCCTGCGAAATCGTTTGGTTTGGCGTTTGGATTCGTCTCTTCTTCGACTGTGCGGATGTCGTGTAAGCATAGCCAGCTGACAAATTCTAAAGGCATATTTTTTGTATGTTCCAGAAACCAAAGCAGAAACTCGACCTGCTCTTCTTCAGATCCGCCCCTTAACAGTGCAGAACTTGTCCATCCGATTTCACTAAAGGCAACCTGTTTATCCCCAGTGTAGTTCATTATCCGCTTGTAATAATCAGATGGCATTTCACTTGGTTTTTCATACAGTGCTGGTCCAGGATAACCAAGCATGTAGGGATACGAAGTAAAGCCGAAAATGTCGATTTTGTTTTTGTCGAACTTTTCTATTAAAAACCACCCGTTGTAGGAATCGATGGTGTCAAGCCTAAAAACAACAAGGACCCTTGTATCTGGAGATACTGCCTTAATTGCGTCATATGTTTCACTTACAAGGCTGACATAATTGTCAAAGTCTTCTCGGCTGCAATTCCAATAGTAAGTGTCAACTTCATTTCCAATGCAGAAGTATTTCGGATGGTAATCCCGAGAAACATTAACAGCCTTCTCAATCCACAGCTGGCGAAGCTCAGATGTTCCAAGATTCGTTGAAGCAGGGTCCATGTACGGAGGGACCTGCAAAACAACTTTCCCATTGTGGATTGTCCAAAAGTTTAGCTGGAAAATAGGTGTTAAACCGCTCTTATTTATCAACTGCAAAAGCCCTTGCGTCTGGGGCTTTTTCAAGTGTTCAGCTGTGTTATACCATGGAACATTTACAAACCAAAGGTTCATCACATCTGCAACCGAACCAGCTGTCCGATAAACTTCCTCGAGGGTTCCATTCAAACTCAACGTGGGAGTAACACCAACCCAAAAGCTTCTCGAAGTTATTGGGAGAGAGACAGCTCCACATTTCGCCTTTTCAAAACAGGCTTTTTCAACGCAGCTTGGGACGACGAATGAGAAAATCAGGACAAAACATGCAATCTTGCATTTCATGAGAACCATTCCAACAATTTTTACAGAATGCTCTGCATTTAGCACATATAAAATTTTTAGTATGAATAACATCGAAAAACCGCAGAGACATACCTTTGATAATCTTTGATTCTGGCAAAGTCAATATTCAGCTGATTGATGTGCAACCAAAGAAAAGGTAAAGTTTTGCTTGCAAAACCACATATTAATGTGAGTTAAAACACTGAGCATACCTCGGTCCATATTGACACTGACGAAAAACGGTAAGAATAACTCATGAAAGGGTAAGCAACTTAGGAATCTTTCAGCCAAAGACTCATTGACATGCTTGATGCGCTACCTAGAAAAAGCAACAACGGAATACCACATGACAAGAGATCCATTACACGTTGCAGCCTTTTTGCGCTGAAATTATGGATTTCCCCCCGCAAATCTCCTTTTTAGCGTCATCCGTTTGGCAGAATCTATAAAGTTTGATGCGATTTTTCCAGAATTGCCAGCATTAGATCTACAGGTGCTAAGACGACATTGTCCTCTGTTTTTAGGTCCTCTTTAGTAAGTATTACATATTCTTTTACCTGAGAGGTTCTCCAAATGTCTTTGTATGAGACGCTGCTTTGATATTTGGTTTCAATTGCTGTGTATTTTTTGTCGATTCTAACTATGTTGTCTATTTCTTTTCCTCGAGTGTCGTAGTAGAACCATAGGAAGGTCTTAGGTTCACGCATTATCGGAATTTCTTGGTTTGCTATTAGATGTGATGAGACGATTCC
>JAWBOH010000034.1:0-12904 GCA_038826715.1 Bathyarchaeia archaeon
CTTTTAGAATCATTCCCTGTTAAAAGTTTACCTTATGCTTCAGCGTATGAAGTTAATGCATCCCAACTTTCCCCTTTCAATCAACTGTTTAAAAGATGGAGGGAAAATGTTTTTGACTTCAAATGAGACGGTTGAGTTTTTAAGCGGAGTTATCCGTGCAGCTTTAAAAGCTGAGGAGGACAGGCCTCAAATAGGCGTGTACAGGCCTAGTTTGTTGCCATGTTGCTTGAAACGCCAGTTTTTCATTTACCAGCAGGGGCTTATAGTTGGCGAGGAGAAAGCCGGCCTCTTTGAAATCGGCCGCCTCTTCCATGACTTTTTAAGCAGAACCTTCAAAGACGGCGGTTTAACAATAAAAACCGTTGAAGCCCCCTTCTCCATAGTTTTCCTCCATGAAAATGAGCTTGTCAGAATAAGCGGGCGAGCCGACTTAATAATCACACTTAACGGGGAAAACTATATTGTTGAAGTTAAAAGCGTTAAGCGGCTTCCTAAAGAACCCTTTAAACATCATGTTGAACAGCTCCAGTTTTACCTTGCCGGCTACGGTTTAATCCATGGATTCCTCATTTATTTGGAAAAGTCATACTTGAAAAACACTATTTTCCCAGTTGACTTCAATTTAGAAATCTTCAGAAAACTTGTTGAAAGGGCTGCAGCCCTCCATAAACACCTTAGAAGCGGGATGCCTCCAGCCTCCGACGGTGAACCTTGGGAATGCCGTTACTGCGAGTTTAAGAAAGACTGTGATGAAGAGGCTCCAGTCATCACAAAACAAAGCTAGACAACGCATAGAAAAGGGGGTTAAAATTCCAGTAATTGGAATTTTGCGGAAAACCCCACGAAGGATATTTTGTTCTTTGTCGGATTTCAACAGTTTTTATGATGAAACTTGCAATTTTTCATGGAAAAGTTGACAGTTTTCCAAATTGAAAAAAGGCTTTTGCAAGCTTTTTTAATTGAAAGAAGCTTAAAACAATCCTTTTTCCGTTTGATAGGGGGGAGGGGGCATAAATTGGAGCCCTATTCACTCTAATACTTTCAGTTTTGCGTTATCATAAATCCTTTTGAGTCTCAACAATTCTTTTCCAGTGTAAAATTTTGCCAAGATTGATTTCGGCGCTCTTCCCTGAAAAACATCAACAAATCTGTCTGGAACACCTAATTCACCCAAATGTGTCGCATGCCATTTTCTAAGAATTTGAGGGGTAATTTTAACCCCGGCTTTTTCGCTTGCCCTTTTCCATATTCTTAGGAATTCCCTCCAGCCTATACGAAAAAGCCTTTTTGAACCGTCATTTCTTGAATCTAAGTATTTTTTAAGCCAAAACTCACATTCATCATTGTAAAAGGTTACTCCAGCCCTCTTTGTTCTAGTTTCATGTTTCGCCTTAACAGCCCTCAAGCTAAAATCGATATCTTCATACCTATCGAGGTTCAAAACTTCTGAAAGCCTGAGGCCTGTTGTTGCAAAAAAGAGGTAGATGGCCCTTTCCCTATCATCACTCAAAGCTTCGAATCCCATTTTGATTTGTTCCTTACTTGGCAGTTCTATTTCATAATTGCAGTTTTGATGAGCCTTTTTGAACCCTTCCATAAACTCGGGAGCCTTAAGAAACCTCGCTATGAAAGCCTTCAGCCCTTTAATTTGATTATTATAAGTGCTGGGAGCCTTATCAAGATATTTTGAAAGGTAAGCCCTTATCGTTTCTCTTGAGACTAAACCGTTTGAATGTGTTAAGAATCTCCTTGCAATGTTTTTGTAGGGTTTAGAAACCGTTGGCTGAAGCCTCTCATCTACTCTCAGATAATCATAAAATTCTCTTATAGTATCCTTGATATTCTCTATTCTAATTTCGCCGGAAAATTCTAAATCTCCATAATTTCGGCTTATTTTTGAAAAATAACAGGCCTCTGGAGCCTCTGACGGGAGTTCGAATCTCCCCCGGGCTACTTCATTCGCAATTATTCTTCGCCTGTAAAAAGAAACCTGCTTTGGACGTGTACACTTACTTGCACGCTAAATTAATTTTTCCGAATTAGATATGGCAGCAAATTTGAATTTATAATTGAAATTTCCAAATCATAAAGACCGGTTTAGTTTAAAATTTTGCACCTAAACTGATAATTTTGTGTCTCCCAACCCATAAGCGGTATGCTTCATCGATGTTCTTTGCGTTGAGAACATAGTCTCTTATAAACTTGGCATGTTCTCGGATAAGTTTTTCACCATCTTCCTGTGTCAATTTCCCTTTTTCCAAGAGAACCTCAAAAGTTTCAATTGGTCTAAAGCAGTAAAGCTTTTCAACACATCGGGTTTTAACGGTGTGACCGAACATTCTTATGCGTTGAGCCAGTTTCCAGCCTGAAAGGCTTGATATGCAGGCAGATCTGTTTTCAGCTTTAAGACCTATGAATTCGGCTTCAAGCTCTGTCAATTCAGGTCTAAAAGTTTCTTTCAATATTTTGATCCACTCTGCTACATCCACTTTACCTGTAACGTTTACTCTGAATGTTAGATTGGCAATCTTGGAAGCTGCATCTGCTAAAATATGGTTGTGGTCAACATCCCTGTAGCAGTAGACTTTAACGTTTCTCCCAAGATTTTGCAATGCTTCGAGCAGTGGCTCATTTAGGAAAAGCCAAGAACTTACAGGCTCAGGGACAAGCCTTCCACAGTTTATTTTGTCAACAAGCTCTCTAAATGTTGTAATGCCTGAAACGCAGCTTGAAACAACTGTTTGAAGGTTATGGGGGAAATTGAGAAAAACAACATCATAGTGTGAGCTTACGAGGATGTTTGAGGCCTTAAGGGCTGAAGCTCTAAGACTTGGAACTATAAGGACGTCAACTTCAGCCATACGTAATAATAAAGAATTGCTTTCAATAATAAGTTTTGTTTTCCAAAAAGATTTTCCATTCTCAACATCAAATTTTAATATTAAAATGGCGGAACCCGCATGGGATTACGGTTTTAAAATTCAAGGCTGGCTTAAGGAAATAAAGGAAAATAAAAGGTGTGAAGGCGGGCTTATTCTATTCCCCATTTTTTGGTTATCTTCACTATTAGGAATATTACGAATGCCACTATTATGAATGTTATTATAGCTACTAGAAAATTGCCAATGCCGAATAACTGTCCGGTCCATTTTGGGTCTATAGGCTTTCCTGTTGCATCCAAAGCTGTAGGTGGAACTGCAATTTTGAAGGTAGACAGGTTTCCAAGGCCGGGCAGCGCTAAGCCTATTAGAGGCATTATTATGTCTGCTACAAGCGATTGGACAACTTGGCCGACGTAGATGCCCATAATGAAGGCCACGGCAAGCCCTAACACTTTATACTTGGAGATGAAGTTTATGAATTCGTTCCATAGGCCTTTCGGTGGTGGCGGAGGCGGCGGTGAGGGTTTAGGTTCCAAAAGAGTTTTTATCTCTTTTAAAACTTGCAGCATTTCTTCATCTTTAGGCATGTGACCACCGTTCTTGTTTATATAAGGAAGTAGATTTAACATTTACTGTAGGAAGTACTCGAAAAATTTAACTGGTTGTTAAGTTAAAATAATGGGTTAATGGTTTTGTGGAGGTGACCATAATGGGTGAGAAGGAAAAGAAGAAAGAGGAAAAGGGCAAGGCAGAGGCAG
This sequence comes from Bathyarchaeia archaeon, assembly GCA_038826715.1. GTDB lineage: Archaea > Thermoproteota > Bathyarchaeia > Bathyarchaeales > Bathycorpusculaceae > JAWBOH01. The sequence continues at coordinate 3,641 of JAWBOH010000034.1, forward strand.
TGGCTGAAAAAACAGGCGAGGTTGTAGGTAAAGGAGTGAAGAAGGGTTTAGGGATAGTTAAGGGTGTTGGAAAGGGCCTTGCTAAAGGCGTGAAGGGCGAAGAGGAAAAGAAGAAAGAAAAATAACCTGTTGTCTTCCTAATATTTCTATAAAAAATAGGGAATGGAAGCTTTTAAGGTGCCGGTAAACTTTAGTATTCAACTTTTCTTGGAAGCTTCTTCGCCTGTTCAACCCAGTTTTTAACCTGTTCAAGTGTTGGCGGCCGTTTTACGAGTTTTTTCTGTTTGTTAACCTCCAATATTTTGGCATGAAGATTTTCAGGGTCTCTTTTAGCCAGTTCGACAACCGTGTCTACACCTGCCTCTTCAAGCAGGTCTGAATATTCCTCAGCTACTCCCTTAATCCTGAAAAGGTCTGCAAGGTTCACCCATTCAAGGATAAGCTTCTCTGAAATGCCTGTTTTCTCAGCAAGCTCCTTCCGCCCCTTTTTCGTCGCTCCAGCATTAAGTAAATCATCAGTAGTTTTAACACCAGCCCCAGCAAGCTTCTTCGCGTATTCTGGCCCAATTCCCTCAATTTCTTCTATTTTAGCCATTTAAAATCACGAATTAGTATATTTTGTGATGCACTTATATGGTTTTTCATAGATAGATATATGCTCAGTAAAAGCATATCCAATGCAGCAGCCCAAGAAAGCAGAGTTTCAAGTTCTCATTGTGTTATGCTCTTCATCAACTAATGGGCCAGCGTTGCAATATAACGTAACTGTATATTTGCCAGATTTAAAATTAGCGTTTTTGATTTATTAGCCATGAACCGTCGCATATCCCAGTGTTCAAATATGTAAGGTTTTCTCGACACGTGGCAAACTTCAATCTGTATGTTTTAGCCAGTTTTGCCAAGTTCAGAATGAGCTTCAGCCTAAACTCTTTCGACATATACATGTATTTTCCGCTCACCTTTTCGCCTTTTAAGAAGTAAAGCGGTTTGAGTTTTTCTGCAGTTTCCGGCATGGCCATGCTTAGTCTTAGCCAGTTGTCCGTCTTAGCCTTATAAGTCGATGCAGTTACATGTTTTACGCCTATTTTGGCAGCTGCCTTTACAAGGTTTTCCAGATTCTCATTAACATAGGGAATAATGGGATCTATGCGTATTGCGGTCGGTATGCCTTCGCATGTTAGTTTTTCAGCGGTTTTTAGACGTTCAGTTGGCGACGGAGCATTCGGCTCTAAAATTTCAGCTGTTTCCTCGTTGTCCGTTGTTATTGTTAGAGCCACCATTGAAGGAACCTTCTTCAACAAGTCTATATCTCTTAAAACCAGATTAGACTTTGTTATTATTTGGATTCGGCAATTCTGCTGCGAGAGAATTTCAAGGCATCGGCGTGTTAAACCTATTTCTGCCTCAATCGTGGGGTAAGGGTCTGAAGAGTTAGATATGGAAACCAGATCGCCTTTAAGCTTGGCTGCATCCCGCTTAAGCCTCAAAAGCAAATCCTTTTTAGGTCTGCACTCGTAGAATTTCGGTATGTAGCTTGAAGCGTAACAATAGATGCATTTGTGGTCGCATCCAGTGTAGGGGTTAAACGTTAGTTTAGGTGGGCAGGTGCAAAGCTTTGAACGCCAAGGATCAAAAGCCTTTATCACATTCAAGGCTTGACAACTCAATTGTTGCATTTACTATAAGGCTTTGTGCTGAAACCTGCTTGTAAACATTTTCGAAGAACAAGTGTGCATGAGAACCCACTGTAAAGGTTTTATTTTAACTTTTAACAATTTTTCGTGTTCTTACGGGTTATTTATGTGCTTATGTTTAGGATAAAGTCCTAAAACAGGGTCTTTCATGGCTTAAATTTTGTTTCGTTTTTATTCTCGTTGAAAGCTTGAACCCAACAGTTTTAATGCTTGTCGAAGGCTACTTGACTTTGTTTATTTCTGATCTGTGGTTATGTTTTTGTTTTAAATTTTTGGCGCATAAACGGTTAAAAAGCCCCCTACATCTAGTGTCTAATTTAGCGTTTAAACACTATGATTCCTTAGCATGCGGCGGAAAAGCCTATGAAGTGCCCTTACTGCAGTTCAGAAAACCTTAAAACTCTTGAAACTCGGGATTCAGCAGATAACACCATAAGGAGGCGGAAGGAATGTGGAAGCTGTGGAAAACGCTTCACAACTTACGAATATATAGAAACAATAGAACTTATGGTGAAGAAACGCGACGGCAGAATGGAGCGCTTCGATCTAAACAAAATCATTAGAGGCTTGCAGAAGGCTTGTGAAAAAAGACCTGTGACAATGGAGCAGATCCACGCATTAGCAGAAAAAGTTAGACAAGAGCTTATGATGTTGGGAAAGGAGGAGGTTTCCTCCATGGAAATCGGAGACTTGGTTATGAAGTATTTGAGAAGCCTTGACCGTGTAGCCTACGTGCGTTTCGCCTCGGTGTATAGAAGATTCGAAGAGCCTGAAGATTTTCGCCGCGTGCTGAAAGAGGTGAACAAAGTTTGAAGTTTGTTAGGAAACGGGATGGAAGATTAGAACCTTTTGACCAGGACCGTATTACAAATGCTATTTGGAAGGCAGCTAAAGCTGTCGGCGGTAGAGATCGTGAACTGGCTAAAAAATTAAGCGACCAAGTGGTTTCTGAGCTGAGAAGACGTTTTGGAGAAGACGGTGTTCCCACAGTTGAAGAAATTCAAGATGTTGTGGAGAAAACCCTAATAGAAAATGGACATGCCAGAACATCCAAAGCATACATTCTCTATAGGAAGCAGCATCAAGACCTGAGGGAGTTAGCTGCCCTTCTAAGCTCTGCAGATCTTGTTGACCAATATTTGGAAATCGAAGATTGGCGCGTGAAAGAAAACTCTAATATGAGCTATTCACTGCAAGGTTTAAACAATTACTTGTCATCTACAGTTATTGCCAAATATTGGATCACCCGCATTTACCCTCCAAACATAGCCGAGGCTCACTTCTCCGGAGACATACACATCCACGACTTAGGCGTTTTGGGACCTTACTGCGTAGGATGGGATATAAAGGATTTACTATTAACAGGTTTCGGAGGGGTTCCAGGCAAAATTGAAAGCACACCGGCAAAACATTTCAGAACAGCCCTTGGACAAGTAGTGAACTTTTTCTATACATTGCAAGGCGAAGCGGCAGGTGCTCAAGCCTTCTCTAACTTTGACACTTATCTGGCGCCGTTCATCCATTATGATGGACTCAGCCAAAAAGAGGTGGAACAAGCACTTCAAGAGTTCTTCTTCAACATGAACGTGCCGACCCGTGTCGGTTTCCAAACACCCTTCACAAACATAACATTAGACTTGGAAGTCCCAGCCTTTATGAAAGACGAGCCTGTCATAATCGGCGGAAAAGTCATGAACTCCACATACAGCCATATGGAAAAGGAAATGGAAATGTTCAACATAGCCTTCGCAGAAGTTCTGAACAAAGGCGACGCTAAGGGAAGAGTTTTCACATTCCCAATACCGACATATTGCATAACCAAAGACTTTAACTGGGATTCTCAAGTATCTCAAAAAATCTTTGAAGTTGCAGCCAAATATGGTGCACCATACTTTTCAAATTTTGTAAACAGCGACATGAAACCTGAAGACGTGCGGTCCATGTGTTGCCGTCTAAGAATAGACAACAGAGAGCTTCGCAAAAGAGGCGGAGGATTCTTCGGAGCAAACCCTCTTACAGGCAGTATAGGCGTTGCAACCCTAAACCTCCCAAGGATAGGCTACATGGCTAAAGATGAAGATGAATTCTTTGAACGTTTGGAAGCCATTATGGAACTTGCAAAAGACAGCTTGGAAATTAAACGCAAAGTCTTGGAACAATTCACTGAGAAAGGCTTGTACCCCTACTCAAAGCGGTATCTTAGAGGCGTAAAGGAAACTTTTGGAAAATACTGGAAAAACCATTTCTCAACAATAGGCCTAGTGGGAATGAATGAAGCTATACAAAACCTTTTCGGCTATAGCATAGCCACACCTGAAGGCCTCGACTTCGCTGTGAAAGTGCTAAACTTCATGCGGGAGAGGCTGGCAGACTTTCAGGAAGAGACAGGAAACATATACAACCTTGAGGCAACACCCGCTGAAGGAGCAAGTTACAGGTTGGCACGTATAGACAAACGCAGATATCCAGACATTATAGTGGCTAACATGAAGTATTTGGCTAAAGGCGCTGAACCCTTCTACACTAACTCTTCACAGTTGCCAGTTGACTATGAAGCAGACCTTTTTGAAGCTTTAGAACATCAGGACAAACTTCAAACGCTATACACTGGCGGGACAGTGTTCCACATATATTTAGGAGAAAGGCTTCACTCATGGAAAGCGGCTGCAGAACTAATTCGCAAAGTAGCTTGGAACTTCCGATTGCCATACTTCACTCTGACGCCGACATTCAGCATATGCCCAACCCATGGATACATAAACGGCGAATATAGGCAGTGTCCAAAATGTGGAGTTACCTGTGAAGTATACTCGCGAGTTGTAGGCTATTTAAGGCCAGTAGACCAGTGGAACGACGGAAAACAAGCGGAATTCACTATACGCAAAACCTTTGAAAAGACAAGTGTTACGCTTCATACAGCTATAGCAGCTCAGTGAAAACCTATGAAATTCAGCGGTATACAGAAAACAAGCCTAATAGACTTTCCAGACAAAGTAGCGGCAGTGCTTTTCACCCCTGGCTGCAACCTATGCTGTCCCTACTGTTATAACTGGCGGATAGTTGTAAACCCGAAACCTCCATTCTTAAATGAGGAAACAGCCCTCAAAATCTTGGAAGAACGTAAAAAATATGTGGACGCGGTCGTCATAACAGGCGGCGAACCCACAATTCATAAGGAGTTGCCGAAACTCCTAAAAAAGCTTAAAGAGAAAGGTTTCACTGTTAAACTTGACACTAACGGTTTTAACCCGCAAGTTTTGAAGGAATGCTTACCCTACGTGGATTATGTAGCCCTAGACGTTAAGACTTCGCTTCGAAAATACCATCTTTTAGGAGTAAAAGATGCAACGATGCTGCTTCAGACAATAGAGATGCTGATAAACGGTAAAGTGGAATACGAGTTTAGAACGACGGTTGTGCCAAAAATTGTTGAAGAAGAAGACATAACCGTAATAGGTGAAACAGTTAAAGGCGCGAAAAATTATGCACTGCAACAGTTCATACCAGGAGACAGTTTGAGCCAAGAATATAGGGACGTTAAACCCTACCCTCCGGAAACTCTGGAAAGATACATGAAAATCCTGCAAGAGTACGTCGACAACATTATAACGCGTTTCTAAGTCGCCATTAGGACGCTCTTTCCCTCTCATACGGCCGAACATGTGCTTTTTACATTAAAATGCTTCAGGCATACAAAATGGGGTTAGTAAGCTGAAACTCCGACGAACCGCAGTTTTCCTAATTTAACCATTGGAACAGTCACGGTGTCAAACATTTCCGGTTTCTTGCCAATCATCAATATCTCTTTAAAAGCTGAAAGCATGCTATCTGTGAAACGCATGTTAAAAATTGGTTTAGTTATTTGACCCTTTTCAATTAGGAATGTTCCATCCCTAGTTAATCCAGTCAATATGAGCCTTGAAGGATCAACCGAATTGACGTAATGGAACGTTGTGACGAATATTCCAAACTTTGTTTCAGCTATAGCCTCATCAAAAGTGGCGTCTCCAGGCTTCATATACATGTTTAAAGGCATAGGTTTTTCACCGTAATAACTGCCAATAGGAGGGACGGAGTGTCCGGTGCTTTTCTTCCCCTCTTTACCGGCAGTGAAAGAATTATGGCATATGCTTTTGTCACAAACTTTCCCATCTGTTATCAGTTCTAAAGGTTTTTTGGGAACCCCTTCACCATCAACGGGAACTCTGTAAAGAGTCTTCGGATTTCCAGCGTCGTCAACAACGTTTAGTTCACTGTCGAAGAGCTGTTGATCTGCAAAGTATTTTACAAAGGATTGGCCGTCCTGGTAGGCTGTGGCTGAAAAACCAGCATAGCCAATGTTTGCCAGAAGCTTTGCTGCTGCTAAAGGAGAAAGAACAACCTCATATTCTCCAGGTTCAACTTTAGTTGGGTTCAGGCTTTGCACAGACTTGTCTGCAGCATCGTCGGCTAGAACTGACGGCTTGAGGTTTCTGACGTCTCTTGAATATTGTTCTGCCGTGCCAAAACCCTCGGATCCTCTAAACCTGGAAATCACCGTGGTTTTCAGGTATGCCAACGTCAGCGAGGCCCAGGCTGAAACTCCAAGGGAATTTGCAACCGCATATGTCACGGATCCTGTGTTAAGGTATCCTGAAACTGCAGCAACCTTAGGCGATTTTGAATGGGCAGCCTCTATTGCCTCACTAACCATTTCAGCCCTAAACTCAGGCGTGCACTCAACTGTCGCCTTATAGAAAGCTCCTTTCAAAGGCTTCCAATATTCCGGTTCTGGAAGACTTTTGAAATCCATGTTTGGAGAAGATGCGTCTGCAATCTTGACAGCTTGCTTCACAGCTTCGTTAATCCCGTTTTCTTCAAAAGTACTTGTCCAAACAGTGCTTATCTGCTTGTTACGAACCAGTTTGACGGCGACTCCTCCAGTTTTCTGAGCGAGGTTCTGATGTATTTGGGAGTTGGCAAACCGGGTTAAGGCGTTGTCCATTTGAAAAGCAGTTGCTTGCGCTTGGGTGGCCTTATGTTTCAAGGCGTATTTGACAGTTTTTTCAGCTATTTCCCTTAACCTTTCAATGGTCATGTTTCGTTTCCTCCTATGTTACTAATCCAACTTGGACTTTTCGGAAGCGGGCAGTTCCACATCCATGTCCCACATGAATTAATTGTCCAGGCACGCCTTTGCCACAGTTTGGAGTGCCCCACATTTTCCAGTCGTCCTTGCTGACAGCGTCACAGGAACCCCAAAACTTCGGAGTTACACCCATATAGGTTGGGTTTTTAACCATTTTTTCACAGCTTCCATTTTTTATATGCCAACCGATTTCGGTGGCAAACTGGAAGTTTATCCTTTTATCATCTATGCTCCAAGAACGGTTACTCGTCATTAATAGCGCGTCTCTGGAGTCCTCAACTATTTCTTCCGCCCTATAATCGCCTGGAAGCAAGTTTATGTTTGTCATACGTATTAGAGGCAAAGACAACGGCGAATCCGCTCGCATTCCACCACTGCTTTCTTTAAGCCCAAGGTGGGCAGCTGTTTCCCTTGAACTTTGATAGCCTGTGAAAACGCCCTTCTCGACGAGCTGAACCTTCTTCGCTTTCACTCCTTCATCGTCAAAACCGAAGGTTCCAAGCCCCATAGGTGCCGTTGCATCTGCAACAATATTCACTTTCTCTGAGCCGTACCGGAACGTTCTAAACTTTTCCGGTGTCAGAAAGCTTGTGCCAGCATAGTCTGCCTCTGTTCCGAGAACACGGTCAAGCTCTGTCGGATGTCCACAGCTTTCGTGAATCTGCAAAGCCAACTGGTCGCCATATAATATTATGTCCATTTCTCCTGAAGGACATTTATCTGCTTCAAAAAGTTTCAAAAGTTCACTTCCAATTTTCTCAGCATTATCCACAAGGGCTAAGCCTTCGAAAAACTCGTAACCGCTCGTTGCAAAATTTCCTCTGAAAGGCGAAGGGTAAGACCTTACCTGCACTTCTGAACCTTTAACAGCTACGGCTGAAGCCCCACCGCCACACCAAGTTATCTGCTGAAGTACTTCCGCGCCTTCACTGCTCATGAAAAGCTTGTCCTCCCGATAACCTCTATAGTGGGCGTAGGAAACATGCATCAACGGGGAAAACTCTTTAAGAACGCGTCCAGCATGAATGAGGATTTCAAGCTTTTCATCCAACGGAACCTTAAACGGATCCTTCTTAAAATCAGTTACATATTTTTCTCGGTAAACCTTCTCCTTCACAAGTTTAACTTTCCATTTCTTCAGAAGACCGCTTGCTTTTGCTATTTTCACCGCTCTTTCAACACAGCTTCTTATTTCATCAGCTGTTACCTCAATAGACCCTGCGAAACCCCAAGCACCATCTACAATAACCCTCAATCCGAAACCCTTCACACTGGAATGTGAAAGAACTTCAGGTTTCCCATTTTTAACTGTCAAATTCTCGTTGAAAATCTGGCCGATCCTTATATCTGCGTAAGAAGCTCCCTTTTTTTCAGCCTCTTTTAAAGCAAGCTTTCCGAAATCCTGATACACTATTATAACCTCCACCATATGGACATAGATAATAATGATGCAAACTATTTTTAAATTTGGCAAAGCGTAAAGTTTAAAGGTCTAATGCATTGTTTAGGATTCGAATATCCCGATAAAGAGGTTTTACAGTTTGACCGTTGAAGAAGAAACATTGGAGGAACGTAAAGTTAAAATCTTAACGAAATTAAGAGGCTATAAGGTTATTAAAAGCGAGAAAGTTAAAGGTGTTACAAGCTATGTTGTTGAGATACCTGAGGAAAAGCGGAAAGCCCTTATATGGTGTGTTCCAGAGGAAACGGTTGGCATACTTACAATCAACCGTATGGCTAAAGCCATGAAGGAGGCAGAAGTAGACAGGGGAATACTTGTGGCAAGCGGGCGTTACACAAATGCGGCAAAACAAGCTGCAAAGAAGAAACGAGTAGAACTTCTTCCCAAAACATTCCCAGTGTTCGACATTTTCGAACACGCGCTTGTTCCAAAACATGAAATTCTCAAAGGTGAAGAACGTGAAAAACTCCTTTTACAGTATAAGGTAAAACCTTATCAGCTGCCGCAAATCAAAGCTTCAGACCCTGCGGCTAAAGCTATAGGAGCAAAGCCTGGAGACATCCTGCGCATAGTTCGAAAAAGCCCGACAGCCGGTGAGCATACAGCATACAGATACGTAGTGGAATAGGTAATCCTTATTTTGGCAGCGGTTCGAATGTTTACAAAACCTTAAGGCTATTTCCAGCTTTTAATTCATAGATTATCACTAGTGCCTCGCCTAAGGGTATTCCAAGCCTAGCTGCAAGTTCTTGCGGCGTTATGTCTGGTTTTTCATGGATGATTACTTCCCTTGTGTAGGCTTTGTGGTGTGCATACATAACCATGGCGTGAACTGTTTCGACAAGTATGGGCCAAAGCTTTTCCTTAACATACTCCTCAAGGCTCATGGCTCATCAAGACAGATAAGTGTAATAAATGAGTTATTCAATTTACTCTCTCCTATTAAATGCTAGGGAAAGCCTTTCCCGAATTCTTCAAAA
>JAWBOH010000035.1:0-12540 GCA_038826715.1 Bathyarchaeia archaeon
AACAATTTGCCAAAATAATAATTTCAACGCTTGGAGGCTTTGTTAAACTTATGGGTGGGTTATGGGGAAAGATTTCGAAGTTGAGGCTGCTGGGGAATTAAGGACATATGCTGCTGCGTTAGCCATGTTGATGGCAGGCGCCAACATGATAGGAACAAGCACTTAAGCTGCAATAATCTAGGATGCACCAGCTTAAACAGTCACATTTTTTCTGGAGCAAATATTCCGATAAGGTTTAACGCGTTTCTTAAAACGATTCTTACAGCGTCCACTAAAGCTAGCCTGGCGTCGCTGAGCCCTGCCGGTTCAGCTTTTATAACTGGAAAAGCATTGTAGAAAGTGTTAAACTTGTCAGCTAAAGCGTTTGCATAGTCAGCTATCAGGTTTGGCCTAAGGGTTTCTGCGGCTTCTGCGAAAACTTCTGGGAATTCAGCTAAAGCGAAAACAAGTTCCTGTTCAAGTTTTTCTTGCAGAAGATTGTAGACTGGTTTTTCAGGCTTTCTTGAAGCTTTGCGAAGTATGCTGCATGCACGTGCATGCGAATATTGAATGTAAGGAGCGCTGTTTTTTTCAAAGTTTAGAACGCGGTCCCAGTTGAACTCAACAGGTTTAGAAGGGTCAACTTCGACAAGCGAGTAACGAACTGCGCCGATGCCGACGAATTCAGCAACCCTTTTTTTCTCTTCCTCCGAAAGCTGAGGTGAACGTTTCGAGACTTCTTTATAGGCTCTGTTAATAGCCTCGTCCATAACCTCGTCTAGGGTTATGTAGCGTCCTCTACGGCTTGACATTTTGTAGCCTGGAAGAGTTACGAGGCTGTAGGCGAAATGTGCAAGGTTTTCGGCGTATTTGCTGTAGCCCAAAGCGTACAACGCTATTTTCAGCTGGAGCTGTGCAAGAGACTGCTCCATGCCTATGACGTTTATACATTTATCGGCTTTTCCAAACTTCCATAAAGTGTAGGCTATGTCCCGGGTTGTGTAGAGGGTTGTACCGTCAGCCCGCATAAGGGTTAGCGAAGGCACATTGTAATCTTTTCTTAAACCAAGCTTCTCCCTCAAGTTAAAGTGGTCAACTGTTTTTCCAGCTTCAAACTCAAGGACTCCGCCGAGAAAGGAAACATAAGGTGTCTGTTTCAGTTTTTGAAGAACTTCTGCCACCAGGCCGCTCCATGCAAGGTCGCTTTCCCAATCCCAAGAGTCGAAAAATATGTTGGCGCGGCTTAGCGTTTCCTTAAAACCTTCTAGGCAAAGTTGACTGACTTCTCTTACAAGCTTCTTAGCGCTTTCCTCTCCAGCTTCATATGCCCTGTTTAAATCGTTAACCATTTTTTCCGGGTCTTCGTCTTGACTTATCTTCTGAAGGAGTTTTTCAAAAAGCTCAGAGTGTTTCTCTTTTAATTCGAAGGCCACTGAAACCCAATCATCCAGTTCCCTGTTAATCTTTAAGATATGGTCATCGGCTGAAACTGCCTTTGCAGTTTCAAGCTCCTTTTTAAGCCTGTTTATTTCCACAATGCAGCTTGTTATCGTGTAAATTTTCCCAATGAAATGGTCAGGCTTCTCCAAGGGTTTCGGCCTGCCTAGCTTTTCATAACCATAGGCTATTACTGCCGTCTGCCTTCCAACGTCGTCCACATAATAATGGCGAGATACAGCGTGTCCTCTAGATGCAAGAATACGGGCAACAGAGTCTCCAAGCATAGGGTTTCTTGCTTGCCCAATGTGAATTGGATGAAGCGGGTTTACGCTTGTATGTTCCACAATGATTCTTAACGGTTTTTCAGCTTTAACAAAACCGTACGCAATATCAAGCTGCCTTACAGACTCAAGTGTTATGGCGGATAACCTTTCAAAGTCTGCGTGAAAGTTTATGTAGCCTCCGCCAGCAGCAGCCGCGTCTTTAACAAGCATACGCTTCGACTTGTCCAAGGCTTGAACTAGGCGAGTTGCCAAATCATACGGGTTTTGAGCCACATGTTTTGCCAGTTCAAAACAAATTGATGAGGCAAGCTGCCCAAACTCCCATACTGGAGGTTTCTCGAAATCAAACTTTTTTATGGCTGTTCCTAGAGAAAGCCTTTCTACTGCATCCTTCAGTAATGTTTCACATTCCTTTTTTAACTCTGCTATGGGGTTTTCTGAAAACATCAGTTTCCGCCTTTCACTTAACCTAAAAGTAAATGTCAACACTAATATATGTAGGTTGCAGCATTTTAGGCGAAAAGCTGAAGCTGAATTAAAAAGAAGCGAAAGAGGATGGCTAAAACATGAAGGGGAAAATAATCTACTCAGAGAAATGTTTAGAGTACGGATCATGGCATATTGAAAGCCCTGAACGAGTTCGGAAAGCCTGCGAAATTTTGAAGGCAAAGGGATATGAATTCATTGAACCTGAAGCAGCAAGTGAGGAAGACCTGCTTAAAATCCACGATTCAGACTATATTCAGTTACTGAAAAGGGGAGCCGTAGAAGATCCAGACACTCCAGCATACGAGAATATATATGAATACGCAAGGCTTTCAGCTGGAGGAGCAATACACGCTGCGAAAATCAACGGATTTTCATTAATGAGGCCGCCTGGGCATCATGCAGGAAGGCACGGGGCAGCTTTAGGCGCTTACACAAGGGGATTCTGCTACATAAACAACATTGCTGTAGCTGTTAAACATTTAGATAAACCCACACTTATCTTAGATATTGACGGCCACCATGGAAACGGAACTGAAGAAATTTTCTTCAAAGATCCAAAAGTTGTTTACATTTCACTTCACAGACACCCACACTATCCAGGGACAGGCTACTATTCTGAGGCCAACTGCTTGAACTTTCCGTTACCAGCGGACTGCGGAGAAAACGTCTATCTAAAAACCCTTCAGGAAGCTTTGAAGAAAGTGGATGTAGAAAATTTTGAAGTTATAGCTGTTTCAGCAGGTTTTGACGCTTACGCTGGAGATTTAGCCTCACTGGGGTTAACAGAGAAAACCTATGGGAAAATTGGAAAGATTCTGGCATGTTTTGGAAAAACCACGTTCTTTGTTCTTGAAGGCGGCTACGTTGGCGAGAACATTGGAAAATGCATAGATGAACTTCTCAAAAACTTTCAGTAGAACCCTTCAAGACGTCAAAGCTTAAGAAGGATAAACGCGTATGGACTAACCATGAAAAAGTATAATGCAAAACTTGCTGGAACACTCATTTTTGCAGGCGCAGTTCAGTTCATAATATGTATGCTAATTGCAGAATGCATTTACCCTGGCTACAGCGTTTCTGAAAATTATATAAGCGACTTAGGAGTTGGAGTTTCCGCCCCGATTTTTAATGCCTCAGTCTTTGTGCTGGGCTTAACTGTAGTTGCCAGCGCCTACTTTCTGAAACAAATTGTTAAAAGCAAAATCTTTCTCAGCTTTCTAGTTTTGTGCGGGATAGGAGCCATAGGTGTCGGTGTTTTCCCAGAAAACTTCGGCGCTGTACACTTTGCGGTTTCTCTAATAGCCTTCCTGTTTGGAGCGTTGTCAGCCATAGCCTCGTTTAGGTTCCAGAAGGCCCCATTATCCCACTTTGCAGCTGTTTTAGGCTTAATTTCATTGGCAGCGCTTATGTTGTTTGGGTTAAAAATGTATTTAGGATTGGGCAAGGGTGGGATGGAACGCATGATAGCCTACCCCATGCTTTTGTGGGCTATAGGTTTCGGAGGACACTTACTAAAAGAGTAAGAGATATGCACCTGTCAAGCGGCTGAACCTCACTTTCGGGTAGTGAACCCATCACTTAGGCGAACGCACACTACTCCCTGTTTACACCTGGCTTCGTAAAGCAGTAGTGGATAACCGCAAAACAGTTAGAAATGTTTCTGCAGAAGACTTAGAACTGTTTTTCCAATTAGGTCCATCTGTTCAGCTGTAACACCCGGGTGAACAGGTAGAGAAAACACCTGTTCCGATGCTTTCTCTGTTTCCGCCAGCTTCAGCTTTCTAAACTTGCTGTATGGAGGCATACAATGAATTGGCCAAGGATAGTACACTTCGCCGCCTATTCCCATGCTTTTCAAATGTTCAACCAGTGCGTCTCTGCCTTTTCTGCTTGCTTTTTTAAGCCTAACAGTGTATAGGTACCAACTGTTTTTGCAGCCTTGCAATTCTTTCGGCAACTGCAGATTTTCTGCTTCACTCAGCGCAGCTGTAAGCCTTTCAGCATTTTCTCTTCTTCTTGCAAGAAAAGTTGGCAGTTTTTTAAGTTGAACACATCCTATAGCCGCTTCGATTTCCGGCATTCGATAGTTATGCCCGATAAGTGTGGACATGTATTTTTCCCGTTCTCCGTGACATCTAAGAAGCTTCAATTTTTCCGCTGTTTCATCGTCGTTTGTGGTTATCATGCCTCCTTCACCGGTGGTAATGTTTTTACTTGCGTAAAAGCTCCAGCAAGCAGCATCTGCGTAGGCGCCTACAGGTTTATTGTCATAAATTGCCCCGTGCGCTTGAGCGGCATCTTCAATAATTTTTAATCCATGTTTTTCAGCTATTTCCCTTATTGGTTTTAGATCTGCCGGCGCGCCGTAGAGGTCTACAGCGATTATTGCCCTGGTACGCCTTGTCACGGCTTTTTCAATTTCACTTGGCGAAACGTTGAAGGTTTCAGGATCTATATCTACAAAAACAGGCTTAGCTCCAGCCATTACGATGGTTTCCGCTGTTGCCACGAAAGTGAAGCTTGGAAGAATCACTTCATGACCTTGGCTTACACCAGCGCAAACAACAGCCATGTGCAATGCTGCTGTTCCACTGTTCACGGCTACGGCGTGTTTCATGCCTGTAAACCTTGCAAAGTCCTCTTCAAACTTTTTAACCATCTTTCCAGCGCCGAGACTGTTTGTAAGCTCACGGCTTTTCAAAACTTTAACAACCGCCTCAATTTCTTCTTCTCCAATCTGCGGAGCATTTATCGAAATCATAGTTTAGCCTCTGCGTATCATCTTAAAACAAAATTATTAAAAACTTGCCTTAAAACCGTCTGTCAAGAAACTGAAAGTTTTTGCAGAATTTAAAAAGTAGGTGATTGGAGGCTTCACACTGGCGGACCGGAGTTGAAGCTCTTGAAAGCTTATTTAATTGTTGCGGACATGTCTAAGCTTAAACGGGTATCAGCGTTTTTCTAAAGGCTTTTGACGCTTTATGAAACAATTTTTGGGACTTCAATTTTCTCCGGCTCATAGTCTACAAGTTTGCCTGCAAGAAACTGCTCATAAGCACCTAGGTCTAATAAGCCATGTCCGCTGTAATTCATTGCAATCACTTTTTTCTCTCCAGTTTCTCGACATTTCAATGCTTCGTCGATAACGAATTTTAGACTATGAGCTGTCTCCGGAGCAATTATTAGGCCTTCCGCCCTGGCAAGCATCTGCGCTGCCTGGAAGACTTCACTTTGGTGGTAAGCAACCGAATGCATGTATCCCTTGGTTATCAAGTATGATATTGAAGGGGCCATCCCATGGTATCTTAAGCCTCCAGCATGGATTGGCGGGCATGCATAGCCATGGCCTATGGTTAACATTTTCAGAAGCGGCGTCATCTTAGCAGTGTCACCGAAATCGTATGTGTAAACGCCTTTCGTGGTGTGAGGTACAGCCTTAGACTCGCAGGCGAAAAACTCAGTTTCTGTTTTGCCCTTAAGCTTATCCATCATGAAGGGATAACAGAAACCAGAATAGTTGGAGCCTCCACCTATGCAGCCGCAGACAACATCTGGATACTCACCTATGATTTCAAACTGTTTCTTAGCCTCTAACCCTACAATTGTTTGATGCAGCAAAACATGGTTTAAGACAGATCCTAAAGAATATCGTGTATCTTCATGGGTAACCGTGTCCTCTATTGCTTCGCTTATAGCTATGCCCAGCGTTCCAGGATGGTTCGGGTTCTCATTTAACAGTTTTCGGCCGAAGTTTGTTTGATCACTTGGCGAAGGAAACATTTCAGCGCCGTACAATTGCGCTATAATTCTTCTTCCAGGTTTCTGCTGATAGCTAACGCGGACCATGTAGATGCGGCATTTCAAATCGAAAATTGTGCATGAGAAGGCAAGAGCCGTGCCCCACTGGCCTGCGCCTGTTTCGGTTACAAGCCTTTTTATTCCCTGTTCCTTGTTGTAGTAGGCTTGGGCTATAGCTGTGTTGGTTTTGTGACTTCCTGTAGGACTGAAATTCTCGCATTTGAAAAATATTTTAGCTGGAGTTTTTAGAAACTTTTCAAGCCGCCTTGCCCTGTAAAGCGGTGTAGGGCGTGGCAGTCGCAAGTATGCGTCATAAACTTCCTCTGGGATTTTTATGTAACGCTCTGCAGAAACTTCCTGCCTTATCAGTTCTTTAGCAAATATCCTCTCTAATAGTTTAGGGTCTATAGGTTTCAGCGTTGTCGGATCTAAAGGCGGCGGAAGGGGTTCCGGAAGGTCTGCTTGGATGTTGTACCATTTTGTCGGCAATTCATCTTGATCTAGAATTGTGAAGTATTCACTTTTTAATGCTTTAAAGTTCATTAGTCATCACCTCTGTACTTTTTGGTACATGTAGGCGCATAATTATGCGCTGAACATATTTATACTTTACTGCACAAAAAAGTACATTAGGCATGTGGAAACATGTGGAACAACATAAAAAAGCGTTTAGAAAGCTATCCTGAAAGGCTTAAGGTAGCGCGAATCCTAGTGGAAAACGGTTTAACCGTGAAAAACGGCAAAATCTACCTTAACGAAATTGAAATCCCACAAGCACGCATCGCGAAAGCCGCAGGTGTTGACAGAAGAACAGTGAACGAAACAGTGAAAACGATAAAAGCTGATCACGAACTTCGCCAAATCTTCGAAGGTTTAAGGCCGGCTGGACACTCACTTAAAGAAATTGCAAGGCATTTACAGCTAGGGGTTGTGGAAATTACCCCAGTGGACGCGCGGATTCCAGGAATATTAGCCAGCTCAGCCATGATTTTGGCACGTAACGGTTTAAGCATAAGACAGGCCATCGTTGACGACCCTGAGCTTTCCCCTGAGCCCAAATTGACGCTTATCGCGGAGAAGAATATCCCGGGAGAGCTCATCCCGGAACTTCTGAAAGTTAAAGGCGTAGCCAAAGTGTCTATTTACTAGACCTCAAAGTTTTCAAAAGCCTGCCAAATAAACGCCTGCGTATTCTTCAATGTTTAATGCATACTGATACCTCGACGTCCCGTCTATCCAAGTGCAATACGTAACGCATGTTCTCCGCCGTTTCGAAACGTTTACAGCTCAGCTACAGCGCATACAGCCCGTCGGGAACATTCAGAAGTGATGATGCAACGGTAAAGAAAAGGCCATATCGACTGGAAAGTGGCTGAAAACAGCTGTAAAACCAAATTAAAACTGTTGCTTTTTTAGAAAAATTTATATTGTAATGCTGTTTCTCATTGAGACGCATTAGGAGGTTGTTTGACTTGTCATCACCTGCAACGGGAATTCCAGTTCTAGTGTTGAAGGAAGGTTCAAGCCGCTCTAAAGGAAGAGAAGCTCAACACACAAACATTATGGCAGCAAGAGTGATAGCGGAAACAGTGAAAAGCTCCCTTGGACCGAAAGGTATGGACAAAATGCTTGTAGACAGCTTCGGCGACGTCACCATAACAAGCGACGGCCGCACAATCTTGGATGAGATGGATGTTCAGCATCCGGCAGCTAAAATGATGGTTGAAGTAGCTAAGACTCAGGACAACGAGGCTGGAGACGGAACAACCACGGCAGTGATACTTTCAGGCGAACTTCTCAACAAGGCTGAAGAACTTGTAGGCAAAAACATCCACCCAACAATAATAATTGACGGCTACAAAAAGGCTATGGAAAAAGCTTTGGAAGTTCTTGAGAAAATATCCATACCTGCCGACGTCAGCTCTCCTGAATACTTGAAAAGGGCAGCCATGACTTCCATGGCAAGCAAACTTGTGGCTGAACACAGGGAGCATTTAGCCGACCTTGCAGTTAAAGCCGTTCTTCAAGTTGCAGAAAAACAAGACGGCGAATACAAGGTGGACATTGACGACGTCAAAGTTGAGAAGAAACCCGGTGAGTCGCTGAACAACACAATGCTTATAAACGGCATAGTTTTGGACAAAGAAGTTGTCCATTCTGGAATGCCTAAACGCGTTGAAAACGCCAAGATAGCCCTGCTGGACACACAGCTGGAAATTGAGAAAACAGAGTTCGACGCAAAAATTAACATTGAAAGCCCAGAACAGATGGATGCCTTCCTCAGACAGGAGGAAGCCATGTTGAAAGACATGGTGGAAAAAATAGCTGCGACAGGCGCAAACGTTGTCTTATGCCAAAAAGGAATAGACGACATGGCTCAGCATTTCCTGGCAAGGAAGGGAATTCTAGCAGTGAGAAGAATTAAAAAGTCAGACATGGAGAAACTTGCAAAGGCAACAGGCGGAAAAATAATAACAAACCTGGACGACATGAGTTCAACAGACCTTGGCTATGCAAGTCTGGTTGAAGAACGCAAAATAGGCGACGACAAAATGACGTTTGTCGAAGGATGCAGACACCCGAGGGCGGTTACAATCCTCATAAGAGGAGCAACAGAACGCGTTGTAGATGAAGCTGAACGTTCACTACACGACGCTCTATGCGTAGTCAAAGACATAGTTGAAGAGCCTAAGGTTTTGGCTGGCGGCGGAGCCCCAGAGCTTGAAATTGCCCGCGTCCTCAAGAAATTCGCAGAAACCCTTCCAGGCAGGGAACAGCTGGCTGTGAAAAGCTTCGCAGACGCTTTAGAAGTAATCCCGTCCACGCTTGCAGAAAACGCTGGTTTAGACCCAATAGACATACTTTCAGAGCTTAGAGCAAGACATGAAAAGGGAGAAACTTGGGCTGGAATTGAAGTTCACTCTGGGAAACCCCAAGACATGAAGGAGGCAGGAGTTTTCGAACCAATTTCAGTGAAGAAACAAGTGGTAAAATCTGCAACTGAAGCCGCATCGCTGATTCTTAAAATCGACGACGTCATAGCTGCTGGAAAAGCTAAAACTCCCCCGATGCCGCCTAAAGGCCCCCCTGGAGGCGAATACCCAGGCGCTGGGGAGTATTAGAACACGTCTCAGAAAGAGAAAATCCTGATAGGCCCCCCGAAACTCACCAGGTTCGAAAAGGCTAGGATAGTTGGAGCTAGAGCCCTTCAAATAGCAATGGGCGCTCCGGTCCTCGTTGAACCCGAGAAGGGATCCACAAGTCCTATAGACATAGCCCTAAAAGAACTTGAAGCAGGAGTGCTTCCAATAACAATTAGGCGGACACTGCCCGACGGCACATATCAGGATATACCGTTAAAATGGCTGTTTGAAACCGGGAAAAAGCTGTCTATTTCTTAAACCCCTCTATTTTTGCACAGCGTTTTTGCAGATTCCAGAGTTTCCCTAATCCTCTTCCAGTGGGCTCCTTGCCAATAAATTTGACCGCATTTTAAGCATTGCCAAAACTCGTCATAGTGGGATAAAGTGTTATCCTCAACTTTGCCCGCAACCTTTTCTTTAAGAATAGGCTTAACATGAGCATTACATTTGGGGCAACGGGACTTCGCCATGTCAACATCCAACGTTATGCCGAATTTTTCAGCAATTTTCGCAAGCCTCTCAGCTTCTGTCTGTCCATCCACATAGAAAGCTTGAATTTTCTTCGCAGCGGCTTGCTGATAAAGCTCTAAATCTCTTGTAAGCAGAATTCTCCGCTCTTTCTTAGCTATTGCGATCAACTGTGAGTCCTCCAGCCTGTTTGAATATTTCACATTATGCCCTAAAATTCTAAGCCAACGCGTAAGTTTTCCAAGCATTCCATCAGCAACAAACTTCAAACCGCCCAAGCCTCCCTCACAACTATTTCGCTGCACCCTGCCTCAGCCACTATTTCACCTTCGTCCATGACTAACTGCCCGTTTACAAAGGTTTTCACAGGCTTGCCTTTAACAAGTTTCCCATCAAAAGGCGAATACTTTGCCTTAGAATGAAACCTAGCTGCATCCACACGGTGGCTTCTCTTCAAGTCGACAACAACCAAGTCGGCTTTAAAGCCTTCTTCAAGGATTCCCCTGCGCTTAAGCCTAAATATTTTAGCCGGATTTTCAGCCATCAACCTAACAACATCATCTAAGCCTAGTCTTCCAGCATTCACAGCAGTAAGCAGTAACGGAAGCGTTGTTTCAAGTCCCGGCACACCGACCTCGACATCCCATATCGCATCAGCCTTTTTCTCATCAACAGCGTGAGGCGCATGGTCTGAAGCTAAAACATCAACAAACCCATTTTTTACCCCGTTCCAAAGATAATCCACATGGATTTTCTCGCGGACAGGAGGCATTGTCAAGGCAAATGTCCCCAAACGTTTCAAGTCATCAATTGAACAAAACAGATGGTGCGGCGTTACCTCACACGTTACAGGCAATTCAGCCTTCTTTGCTTCAACCAACGTTTCTAAGCCTGTTTTGGTGCTTATGTGGCAAAAATGCACACATGCTCCTGTTTTTCTCACAACTTCAATCAGCCGCCCGACAGCTTTAACCTCAGCCTTTTCAGAATGCACATCAAGATAAGCCTCTAAATCACTGCAGCCCCTATGCCTAAGCGTTTCCTCCACACTTTTCAACATGTCGCCGTCCTCAGCGTGAACGGCAACAGGCACTTTTGACCCTGCTTTTCTAAAAGCCTCTGTTAAAGCATTGTTGTCATTTACGTCTAATCCGCCTACCTGATGATTTAGGAACAGTTTAAAAGCTACAGCGCCATCAGCAATTAGTTCATCAATTTCCCCAAGGTTTCTCGGAAACTCTGAATAGAAACCCACATTAACCAGAATCCTTCTCTTCGCAATTGCAATCCTGTTCCTCAAAGCTTCAACACTCATGGTTACCGGATCGTTGTTAGGCATGTCTAAAACAGTTGTGAAACCGCCTGCAGCTGCAGCAGCTGTCCCTGTGTAAAAATCTTCCTTGTAAGCTTTGCCCTCGTCCCTTAAATGCACATGAACATCAATCAAGCCTGGCAAAGCTAACAGGCCTCTTAAGCTTAGTTTAACGTCAGCCATCGGCATTTGAGCCTCCTTACCAATCTTGAAAATTCTGTCTTTCGCAATTGCAAGGCAACATTCAACCACAGCACCGTTCACATAAGCCTTCAAATCCTTAAGCACCAGATCAACTTTCAACGCTTTTCCTTCACCGATAAATAAAGGGTATAGCAAACTAGATAAAACTAGTCCAAAAACATTTAACGACTGGAGAGTTTTGAATGAAGGCTGCAGTGTTGAAAGGTCCTAGAAATTTAACAGTCACCCAGGTAGCTGATCCCAGAATAGGAAGCCGCGATGTTTTGATTAAGGTTGAGGCGGCAAGCATCTGCGGCTCAGACGTCCACATGTACAAAGAAGGATTGGGGGGAGAAATCGTCATAGGCCACGATTTTTCAGGAGTTGTTAAAGAAAAAGGACATGAAGTCTCCAAGTTTAAAAGAGGCGAAAGGGTTACCGCTGAAATCGTTAGATACTGCGGAAAATGCTTCTACTGCTCCAAAGGCAAATACAATCTATGCCTAAACGCTCGATACATGGGCTTTGATGTTAACGGCGCCTTCGCCGAGTATGTTGCAGCTCCAGCTGAAAACATAATTAAAATTCCTGAAAAAGTTTCTCTGGAGGAAGCAGCTGTTCTTGAACCTGTCGCGTTAGCCCTCCACACGTTAAGCTTTATCAACCGGAAAAACAATGAATGGGTAGCCATAATCGGTCAAGGTTCAGTAGGCCTAGTTCTAACACAGGTTGCAAAACTCTACAGCTTCAAAGTAATAGGCGTGGACGTTGAAGAGGAAAAACTTAGGCTTTGCAGAAAATTTGGGGCAGATTTCACAGTTGACGCTTCCAAAGAAAATCTTGAAGAAAAAATTTCAAGCATAACCGGAGGCGTAGGCGTTGACTGCGCAATTGAAGCAGCAGGCTCTGAAAAGGCTTTGATAAACGCTTACGAAATAACCAGGCTTGACGGAACAGTGCTCCTTGTCGGATGGTGCGAATCTGAAATGCCTAGACCGCCTGGAGAAATTGTAACCATCCCAGTTATAGACGGCCCAGGCAAATACAAATCTGCAGTGAAACTGCTTTCGCAGGGCAAAATTAACGTTGAAAACCTAATAACACATCGCATAACTTTGGATGAACTGCCTAACTTTATTCGTTTAATGGCTGATGGAGAAGTTAAACCAGTAAAGGTTATAGTGAATCCGTAAAGCCTAAGTTCAAACAGCGCTTGGGCTTTTCCTTAACGATTTTTTCAGCTTCAGCCTTAGCATTTTCAAGAAGAGCTTTGCTCACTATGCCTTTTTGAAAAGCTTTTTCAAGTTTTTCCACGTCTACGATTTCAACTTCGCCGCTTGGCTTAATGCAAACATCCACTTCCAAATCCACGTAACGCAACGTTTTCGGATAAACCTCTACAGGCGTGTTTATGTTTATGTATGCGCCTTTCCAAACATTGTCT
>JAWBOH010000036.1:0-10896 GCA_038826715.1 Bathyarchaeia archaeon
ATCCTCTTTTAGGATTTTGCTGGTTTCGTTCAAACTGCAGAAACATCCGTTGCAAAGCGTCATGATGGGTAATCCAACTTTTTCAGCTATACATAGGTTCCTCGCGGCAAGGGTCAGCATCAAATCGTGATTCACCACATCCATGGGGTAACCGCAACAGTTGTATTCTGGCATTTCAACAATCTCCACACCTAACTTTGAGAGAACTTTTCTAGCTGAAATCTCATAGCTTGAAAGCCTATATGGAATTACGCAGCCAGGAAACAGTAAATATCTTGGCTGGCTCATTTGCTCTCCACCCTGGTTATGGTTTGAACTTTTTCAAGCAAACGTGTACAACCTGTAACCTCAAAGATTTTTGCAACGTCATTAATTTTGGGCCTCGGCAGCGGAGGCAGCCCTTGTTCAACCCTTTTTTGAAGCCGCGACTCTGGAATCTCGTAAACATAACCGGACTTCATAAGGTTCGAAGCTAACTCCTTGTAAACTAATGGCAAGACATTCCTGTCCTCAACAGCCATGTTCCGCAATACTCTAACTATGCCTGCTATCTCAACGCCTTGAGGACAGTGGTCGACACATGTGAAGCATGATGAACAGAGCCATAAAGCCTTTTCTGAAAGAAGCCTATCTTTCAAGCCCAGCTGAACCATGCGGGCTATTCTTCTCGGCCTGTAGAATTCGCTGAACCTTGCTATTGGACAGTCAGCAGTGCATGTTCCACATTGAAAGCAAACCATCACTTTTTCTGCTCCGTGCATCCTGCTCATTTTATACTTGAATTTAGGATCAAGCTCCTCGGCTTTAATTACAGGAGGAACGTATCCTTGGGTTTCACTTTTTTCCTCACTCATTGTTCACCCTCCATTTTTAGCGGACTTGGACCAAGCTTCTTTATCTGTTCAACCATATCGCGTACGACGGCTGCAAATTTGTCTCCTTCACTGGCGGAGACCCATTCCAGCCGCACACGTTCAGGTTCTATTCCGAATTCTTTGATAACCTTCTTTAATAGAGTTACTCTTCTTAGGGCTTTGAAGTTGCCGCTGAGGTAGTGGCAGTCTGATGGCAGGTGGCATCCAGCCACTAAAACGCCGTCTGCGCCGTTTTTTAAAGCTTCAAGTATGAAAGCTGGGTCTATTCTTCCGCTACACATGACGCGTATCACCCTAATGTTTGGAGGATATTGGATACGGCTTACTCCAGCCAAGTCTGCTCCAGCATATGCACACCAGTTACATAGGAATCCAACGATTTTAGGTTCAAAATCTTTCTGAGCACTCATGCCGTTGCCACCTCCATCTCCTTTAATATTGCTCTAACCTGGGCGAGGATTGCCTCTGTTGTGAAGTGTCCCAATGTTATGGCTTTTGTGGGACACGCTGTTCCGCAAACGCCGCAGCCCTTGCATAGGGCTTCTATAACATGTGCAACCGATTTTCCTTCTTTTTCCTTCATCTCAACCGCGCCGTAGGGACATAGATATTCACAGATTCTGCATCCACTACATAAATCTTCATCCACACTTGCAACGATTCCTTCCATTTCAAGGGTTTTCTTTGACAATATTGTAGCTGCCCGTGCTGCTGCTGCGCATGCTTGCGAAATACTTTCATCAATGAACTTCGGCGAATGCGCCATGCCGCATAGAAAGACACCGTCTGTTTGAAAGTCAACTGGACGTAGCTTCATATGAGCCTCGAGGAAGAAACCGTCCTTTGTTAATGGTACTTTAAGCATTTCAGCTATCTTCTTGTTGTCAGGGTTAGGAATCGTTGCGGCGCTCAAGACGATGATGTCTGGCTCTATTTGCACCTCTTGTTTTAGCACGGGTTCCCAGAAGGCCAGTTTCAGTTTTCCACCGTCTTTTAAGACCTTTGGTTTTTTATCGTCGGAATAGTTTATGAAGATCACGCCTTTACCAGCTGCCTCGCGGTAACTCTCCTCAATGAAGCCGTAGCTTCTAACATCCTTGTAAAGAACGTAAACTTCAGCGTCAGGGTTTAATGTCTTGATTTTTAAGGCGTTTTTAATGGCTTGTCCACAGCAGATCCTTGAGCAGTTAGGGCGTTCTTCGTTTCTTGCGCCAACGCATTGAATCATGGCGATTCTTTGGGCATTGAATTCGCCTTTAGCTATTTTCTCCTCCAACTCATGTTGCGTCAAAACATTCGGGTCCTCACCATACAGGTATTCTTTAGGCTTATATTCAACAGCTCCTGTTGCAACAATCACTACTCCATGTTCCACTTGTTTCTCTTCGCCGTTGCTAAGCCTTATTTTGGATTTAAAGTTGCCTACAAAACCGCTAACCTCCACAACTTCAGCGCCTAAGTATAAATGTATTTTACTGTTTTCTTTAACAGCCTTCACAAGTTTCAGCAGCTGTTCCTGCGGGTCTTCACCTTCAAGCAGATAATAAATTTTTCTTAAATGTCCGCCAAGCTCTTTTTCCCGTTCCACAAGGTGAACTTCAAAACCTTGATTTGCTAACTCTAACGCTGCAGTCATTCCGGAAACTCCGCCACCAATAATCAGCCCTACTGGAGTAACGTTGACTGTCGGATTTTTCAATGGTTTTAAAAGCCTCGCCTTTGCAACAATGGAACGGACAAGGTCTTTGGCCTTTTCTGTCGCTTCTTCATGCTCATGCATGTGCACCCAACTGCACTGGTCCCTGATGTTCGCCATCTCAAAAAGATACTGGTTTAAGCCGGCTTCTCGCACTGTTTCTCGGAAAAGCGGTTCATGGGTTCGCGGTGTGCAGGATGCAACAACAACACGGTTTAAGTTGTATTCAACTATTTTTTCCCTGATTCTTTTCTGAGTGTCGTCTGAACACGTGTAAAGGTTGTCTTCAGCATAAACAACGTTTGGAAGTTTCTTGGCATACTCAACTACCTCTGGAACCCGCACTATGCCTCCTATGTTTATACCGCAATGACATATGAATACTCCTATTCTAGGCTCTTCTTGGCTAACGTCTTTTTCAGACGGATACTCCTTAACTGTTATGAGTTTTCCCCTTTCAGGAGCTATTATTGCCATGGCTTTCGCTGCGGCCGCACTTGCTTGTGCAACGCTTTCAGGAATGTCCTTAGGAGAACTGAAGGCTCCGCAAACGTACACGCCTTGCTTTGAGGTTTCAAGCGGAGTGAAAGTTGCTGTTTCGCAGAAGCGGTATTTATTAAGCTTAACATCTAATGCTTTTGCAAGTTTTTCAACATCTTTCGGCGGTTGCATTCCAGTGGATAGTATAACCATGTCGAACTCTTCAACCATTGGGTTTTCATCTTCGCCGACATAGTGAATAAGCAGATTGCCGGTTTTCGAGTTTTCAGTTATGCTTGCAACCCTTGAACGCACAAATCTTACGCCGTATTCCTCTTGAGCGCGCTTATAGTAGGCGTCAAACTCTTTTCCATAAGCCCGTACATCCATATAGAAAATCGTGCAGTCCAACCTTGTGGGAACATGCTCCTTGGCTATAATTGCCTCTTTAATGCTGTACATGCAGCATGCAGCTGAACAGTAATTGTTTCCAAGTTGGGAATCTCTAGAGCCAACACACTGGATGAAAGCAATTTTTCTAGGAATTTCGCCGTCGGAAGGCCTTAAAACTATTCCACCGTAGGGACCTGAAGCACTTAAAATGCGTTCAAACTCTATGCTTGTCACAACATTTTGGTAACGTCCATAACCGTATTCGCCTTTAAGCCTTGCATCGAAAGGTTCAAAGCCTGGGGCAAGGATCACTGCGCCTACGTTGAGATCAACTTCGCTGTCTTTCTGTTCATAATCAACAGCGTTTGCCTTGCACACTTCCTGGCATGTCCTGCAACCGATGCATTTTTCACGATCTATCTTGAACCGTAAAGGAACCGCTTGAGGAAATTCCACGTAAATGGCGCTTCTATCAGTTAAACCTTTGTTATAGGTGTCTACAGCTTCAACTGGACATTTCTGTGCGCAAAGTCCACAACCATTACATTTCTCTTCGTTTATGTAGCGGCTTCTTTTTCGAATCTTGACTTCGAAGTTTCCAGCCTCGCCTGTTAACCCTACAACTTCGCTGTTCGTAATCAGAGTAACATTCGGATGTCGCCCAGCAGCAACAAGTTTTGGAGCCAAAATGCACATTGAACAGTCGTTTGTTGGAAATGTTTTGTCAAGTTGAGCCATGACGCCGCCAATGCTTGGAGACTGGTCAACCAAATAAACCTTAAAGCCGGAATCAGCCAAGTCCAAAGAAGCCTGTATCCCAGCTACTCCGCCGCCTACTACTAAAACTGCGCCAACCTTTTTTGCATCCATTTTTATCGCACCTCCAGAGCCTTGTAAAGGGGTGTGTAGCCTTCAACCCTGTCAAGGGTTATCATACCCTTCCTACGCATGTTTGTTATATGCCTCAGCACTGTGGAAGGCTTTATCTTTAGGGCTTCAGCCAACTCCTTGACTGAACATGATTTGATTCCGGTAATGTGATGAATTTTGTAGCGGATAAACTCTGTCCATATAATTTCATCGAGTAAAGCGTTAAACTCTGCTTCAGGGATTTTTTCTCCGTAAGCATTCATGAACTCCCTCAGTTCTTCTTCTCTTCCCAAGACAACCCTTAATCTGAAGGCTGAGGCAGCAGCCTTAGCTGCTGCAAGGTTCGCCGTAAGTTCATCCTTTTTAAGCTGGAACCCTCCAAGCTTCAAAACTTCTTCGGAAAACTCCTTAGCATAGTTGCTGAAGCTTTTCTCGTCCAGAGGCGAAACCAACAGAAGCTTCAACCGTTCAGCTTCAAGTCCAGCGTAAGTCATGAGCTTTTTTAGCATTTTAACTGCCCTTTCAGCGTGAACATTTCCATCAGTGAAGTGGCAGTCTGGAGGTTTACAACCTACGAGTAGGACACCGTTAGCGCCATTAATAAAAGTGTCCAAAACCAAAGCTGGATCCATTCCCCCAATGCATGCAACTCTAATTATGTTAACGTTGGATGGAATACGGAGCTTCTCTTCACAGAAAACCCAGTTACACATTAAACATACTATTTTTGGAGGATTAGACTCCATTCAAGTTCACCTCTCTAAGGCTGTTAAAACCATGGTTAAAATCTGCTCGTTGGATAGTTTCTTCATTGTTATCGCCTTTTCAGGACATCTTGCCGCGCACAATCCACATCCTTTGCAAAGATCTTCATCAACTTGAGCTATGCCTTTTAAGTTCTTTTTGACGGCGTTAACAGGACAGATAACCGCGCAAACATTGCAGCCTACACATTTACCCTCATCTACAACAGCCTTATCCCCTTCACAAAAGTCCATGCTTGCCAAGCACTCTGCACATGGCCCACAGCCTAAGCAGCGGAAAGCCTCAAACCTTGCTTTCCGCTTCTGCTTTTCAAGATATTCCTTTGCCTCTTCAAAGCTTAAGTGAGGCTTTTCGATTGAAGCATCATATCTGCGCTCCTTTTTCAGTAGCAACTGCCAATCCTTAACCCATGTTGTCTCCTCAATTTTGTCTTCTTCCCTGTCCTTTCGCAAGTCTTCGCCGGTTAAGTAGCGATGTATAGAGACAGCTGCTCGTTTTCCAGCGCCGACAGCCTCGATAATGCTTGCAGGTCCGGTGGCTACGTCGCCTCCAGCGAAAACCCCAGGGATATTTGTTTCTAACGTTAATGGGTCAACCTGCAACGGTGGCCCTCGTTTGTCCTTGCTTATAAGCGCAGGCGGCAGTACTGATGTTTCAACTACTTGTCCAAGAGCTGGAATAACCATGTCGACCTCATACTGGTGTTCTGAAAACGCTATGGGAATTGGACGTCTCCGTCCAGTTTCATCTGGTTCGCCGAGGCGCATTCTCAAGCATTCAACAGCCTTAACCTTTCCATTTTTGCCTATAATTTGTTTTGGAGTAACTAAGAAATAGAATTTTATCCCGTCCTTTTCAGCCAGTTCTACCTCATGGGGAAGGGCAGGCATTTCTTCGCGGGAACGTCTATAAAGAATTATGACTTCTTTTGCGCCTAGTTTTTTGGCGGTTCTTGCAGCGTCTATTGCTGTGTTGCCGCCGCCGACGACAGCCACTTTTTCGCCAACATCTATTTTCTCTCCGAGAGCAATGGCCTTAAGAAAGTCCACGGCGTTCATCACGCCGTCTAAGTCTTCGCCGGGCACGTTGAGTTTCATACCGAGCTGTGTTCCAATAGCGATAAAAATCGCCTTGTAACCTTCTCTTTTTAAACTTTCTATACTCATTTCTTTTCCAAATTCTACGCCTGTCTTTATTTCGACGCCTAAATCCTTTATATATGCTATCTCATTTGCAACAACAAACTTTTCTAAGCGAAAGTCTGGTAAGCAGTAACGCATCATCCCGCCCGGCTCAGCCATTCGCTCGAAAACCGTTACAGGATAGCCAAGTTTTGCAAGCTCGTAGGCCGCTGCAAGTCCGGCTGGCCCAGCTCCAATAATGGCAACTTTATCACTGTATTTTTTGGGAACAGGTTCAGCTACAACTCTTCCCTGCTCTCTTTCAATGTCTGCCACAAGTCTTTTCAAGGCACGTATAGCCACTGCTTGGTCAAGATTGACTCTTGCACACGCGTCTTCACAAGGGCTGAAGCAGACTCTTCCACAGATGGCTGGAAAAGGCAGATCTTTTCTTATGACTTCAACGGCTTCCTTAAACATGTTTCTCTGAATTAAAGCAACATATGCCTGAACATTAACGTGCGCTGGGCATGCTGCCCGACAAGGAGGCAATTTCCTTAATTCATGTGATGTTTTCTCTGTCAAGTAAATCAGCCTTCTTAGCAGAAGCTATTCTGAATACTCATCCTAATATATTAAGTCATCTAAATTAAACTTAGCTTGAACATAATTTAAAAATTTAACCTTTCACTAACAATAATGTAACCCAATCGCTATCAGCTGTAAGCGATATTTCCTCAATAGCTGTCATCTAAAGCTTGTGCGCTTAGAAGTTAAAAACTTACAAAAAAGGGGGGGTTGGCGGAAATGAACTTGTGCTTATTCGCGGAGTCTTCCTTCAAGTTTGCTGACCCACTTGTTATATTCTCTGGAGCTTAAGAGATTTTTCAGTTCCTCTTCAAGCGTTAACGTGTTTTTTGGTTTAATTTCTATTATCCAGCCTTCGCCGTAGGGGTCTTCGTTTATCAAGTGGGGCTTGTCCCTAAGTTGCCCGTTAACTTTGACTATTTTACCGCTTACAGGAGCATATAAGTCAAACATAAACATCCAGGTTTCAGCCACGCCGAAGGGCTCCATTTTTGCTACTTCTTTCCCAACTGGATCCGTCATTATATTTGCTATGCCTTTAAGGTGTGTCTGAGCATAGTCTGAGACGCCTACACGGATATTTCCTTCAGGGGTTATTTGAGCCCATGTGTGCTTCGGAGTGTAGAGCAGCTGTTCAGGTATAGCTAGAAGCTCTTCACGTTTTGCAGTTGGGATTCCTTCCGCTCTCAATAGTTCTTCTAAGCGTAGTCTGATGGCTTCTGAGACAAACTCTGATATGCTTCGGTAACGCCCGGTTTTGAGCATTCGCTCAATCTCTTTTATTAGTTCTTGTCTAATGCTTACGGTTTTCCATTCCGACATTTCATATCAACCTCCTTTACATCTGA
Source organism: Bathyarchaeia archaeon (assembly GCA_038826715.1). Lineage (GTDB taxonomy): Archaea > Thermoproteota > Bathyarchaeia > Bathyarchaeales > Bathycorpusculaceae > JAWBOH01. Next base: position 7,637 of record JAWBOH010000036.1, read on the forward strand.
GTTATATATAGCGCAAGCCTGAAATATATAGCTAGTGCATATAAAGAATATAGTAGTATATACTATCTCCTCCGCTCGTCTTTTTCCCTGCCAAAATCCAACATATTCCAAACGCGTTCATGTACATAATAAACTAAAATCTTTGTAAAAAGCTCGACGAATCCTACGCCCCCGCTTATTATCAAGCTTCTCGTAAATGCAAACACCAACAGAATTGTAGTCAGAGTAGCGACAATGCGCCAAGAAATCGCCTTCACGAGACTTCTAACAGGTTTTTCCATGAAATTTTCCCTTTTCCACACTTCACAATAAAGCTGAACTATTATATCAATGTGGCCTACTTAAAGATTTAATGGCTGAATCCTAAATCCTCACATTTAACACTATAGGTTTAACAATACATGGCAGAAAGGAAAATAAGGACTATAGGAAAGTTAATAATAGTAAATACTAGTCTTGACGTGATAGATTTGGAAAGTAGAAAAGTGCAGAAAGTAGGATATTCGACCATGACTGTTTCGCTTCCCAGCGAGTGGGTGAAACAGAACAATATTAATCCAGGCGATTTAGTATTTGTCATTATGGAGAAAGACGATACACTGAGAATTGTGCCAGCTAATGTTGCCCAAAAAGAAGAAGCAGAAGAACACATAATAAATGTTGACGCGTGTGACGAAAAAGGAATGCTTCAAAGGATAATCGTGGGAAGCTACATTCTTGGACGAGATGTCATAAGGATAACCTCTTCTAGCAGAATCGAAAAAGCACACATCGAAGAAGTTCGCGGAATTATTAGAAAACTGATAGGATTAGGCATTCTAGAAGAAACGCAAAAAAACATACTCTTACAATGCTCTGTCGATCCAAGCAAATTTAAAATTGACATGTTAATAAGGCGTCTTTCTCTCCTGGCCGCGACGATCCTATCTGAAGCAATGCAGGCTTTCATGGAAAACAATGAATCATTGGCAAATGAAGCAATAAGCCGTGAAGATGAAGCTGACTCTATTTTCTATCTTGCAGTGCGCTTAATTCTCTCTGCGCAGATCAATCCCGATATTGCTGAGCAGATAGGTGCAACAGAAATCCTCTTTATTCCAGCTACTCGTTTGATACTGCACTGTTTGGAACTAATCGCAGATTATTCCGAGGATATAGCCAAAAAAATTGGTGGAATTAAGGTCTACAGGAATAAGATAGCTGAACACATAGTTCAAAGGATCTGCCATCTAGGCGAATTAACTCAAACCGTCTTTCAAAAGGCTATAGATTGTATTTTCACACGGGACATTAGGGCAGCTAATAACGTGTTAGAAATGCAGAAAGTGCTTGAAGTTGAAATCGATGAACTTACACAGAAGTTGCCTGAAATTCCATATCTCAGAGCAATTATTTCAGGCTTGAATAAAATTGCAGATCTTGGCGCGTCAATTGCGCATATAGCCATAAATCGAGCATTAGAGAAACCAGTTAAAGAGTTAGAAAACATTGTTCGCGCAGTTAAGCATACACGAATGCTGCCATTAGCCGCTAAAAAGGGGCGTATCAGCCAAAGATAACGCATTTTTAGTTTGAAAAGGCTTAAAAAGGCGTAGGTATATAGTAATAAATAGGTCTATATGGATACAGATAGCAGTTTTGAAGAGGCGATAAGAAACATAGATGTTTTCTGCAAGGTTTTAGCAAAAAAAATAGTGGAAAGCCTAAAGGAAGGGGAAAATTGTAGCGACCAAATCCCAGTGGAACCTATCGAAAAACTATTGAAAAGAAAGTATGTGATTGAGGGAAAATTTGAAACATCTCCAACTGCTAAACACTTTATTCCTCTTCCCCACATTGATGAACCTCTCATAGATGTTTTTGAAGACGAAAAATATGTCAAGGTTTTGATGCAGTGCAGCTGCGAACAACAGAGGATAGCAGTTAACAAAATTGACAAAGGCTTGCAAATATGTCTAGATAATTTATGTTGGAAAGTTAATCTGCCAGTTGAAGAGTTGCATGTCGAAAACATCATTATGAAATGTAACAACAATAATGCCTTAGAGGTTGAAATACCAAAAACGAAGACTACGCTGAACTATATAAATTAAAAGATAACGTTTCTACAGTCGGTATTTTCATCTAATAATCCTTGACAAATTTGTCATTGACATATCTTTTTAAAGTGTGAACAAACCTAAACCATTTATATATGAGTTAAGCGGTTTAAAGGTGAAACAAGGTACTTTGCAACCCTTATATTCAGCAAATGTAAAACCGTCTACACTCTAAGATATACGTTGTGATCTCAATATTTTAGTAAAATACAAGGTTTAGAAAGAAAGTTTTGCTAAGTTAGCCTACCTTCTCTAACACTTTGTCTATTTTCACTTTATGGAATTCAAGTGCAAGTTCTTTAGGCTCCACACCTAGGCTTATGCTTAGGAGTTCAGCGTAATGTACTATTGGCATGTTGTACTCTTCTTTATAAGTGGTTTTTATCAGCATTTGTCCAAGATCAAGGGTTAGGAAGCAGAATGGGCAAAGCGTCGATATGCAGTCTGCACCAGCATTGTTGGCATTTACAATCTTGTCTCTAGCTATGGCTAGGGCAACATCATCCGCGTAGCCTCTAAGCAGACCTCCACAACATTTCAGCTTGTTCTTGTACAGTATGCTTTTTGCCTCTAAAGCCTCAATTAAGGTGTCAAATATGCGTGGACGTTCCGGATCGTCGAAACGTAGAAGCTCACTTGGTCTCAGTAAGTGGCATCCAGAGAAGGCTGCCACCTTAAGTTTGTTTAAGGGTTTTGAAATGCTTTGTTTTATACGTTCCAGGCCTACGTCGTTCATCAGAACTTGCAGGTAATGCTTAACCTCTTTTGTTCCTTTAAACTCTTTTCCAGCCTCGGCCAGAATTCTGTTCACTTTTTCCCTTAGTTCCATTTTTTCTTTTAACAGGCGGTTTGCAATGGCGAGAGATTCGAAGCATCCTGTACACAAGGTGACAATATCGAGGTCTGCGTCTTCGGCTAGGCATATGTTGTAGGCTGCGATTGCCAAGCTTGTTTCGAGATCTATGGACTGCGCAGGTGGTGGTGCACAGCACGTCATGTCTTCCAGATCTACAAGTTCTATTCCAAGTTTGGTAAGGGCTTTTCTCGCTGACAGTTCGTAGTGAGGTTGGCGTGCAGGTATTGTGCAGCCTAAAAACAGGGCATAGCTTGTCATTGAGTTTCACCCTTTTTGGATACGATTTTGCCGAAACTTGTGGCTGA
>JAWBOH010000037.1:0-10420 GCA_038826715.1 Bathyarchaeia archaeon
GAAAAAGTTTTCAAAAACTGAGAAAGCTGAAACTGAAAAGGCTAAAATGGTGATTCTAACATCTCTTTCAACATAAACTTCTTAACACTTCTTAAATTTTTAACTTTCCTTTTAAAGCAGAAGCGATGTGGAATCATTATTTAGGACAAAGCTATGTTATGCTTTACATCTGTTTTCAGAGTATTCACTTAGTTTCAAGTGAAGTTTAGGGATTTCAGTCGGCTTTTAAAGGACGTTGGCCTTCTCCAGTAACATCTTAAGGATGCGTTAGCTAGCCTGCAAAAGCAGAGCTTCAGAGTCGGCAGATAAGAAGCATGTTAAAAGGCCAGAAAGCCTAATTCCACCTGTTTGCTTCCTTCATGGGAAAGACGTAAAGGTGCTTATGGTCTTAAGTGCGGGGATTTTGTATTAATTAGCAAACCAGGAAGAGTTCTTTTTCTAAGAGATAAACATGTTTTGTGTTCGTATGCAGTTTTGGGATCTGGTAAAATTTAAATGTTACAATCTTGATTGTTACAATCATGAATCTACATTTCGTCGATAGGCAAGGTGAACTGCAAGCACTTAACGAACTATTCGCTAAGAAAAGGGCAGCTCTTGTTCTTGTTTATGGCCGTAGGAGAGTTGGGAAGACTAGGCTTATTCAAGAATTCATAAGGGATAAAGGCGGGTTATACTTTTATGTGCCTAACGCTGAAGAAAAAACAATTTTGGATGAGTTTTCCCGTGTTGCTGAAACCGATTTTTTTAAAGGCTTCAGATTTTCAGACTTTCCTTCTTTTATGGAGTATCTGGCCAAAAAATGCAGTGAAAATGGCATAATAGTCTTCGACGAGTTTCAGAGGCTTACGAGGATTGATGGAGCAATTTCCATGCTGCAAAAATATTGGGATGAGAAACTGGCTAAAACCGAATGCTTTCTTGTTCTATCCAGCTCTTCAATAGGTGCAGTTCGAAGAGTGGCATTTAGCGGAGATGCACCCCTTTATGGAAGAAGAACCGCTGCCTTGAAGATTGAACCCTTAAAGTTTTTAGACCTTTTCGAGTGGTTTAAAGGTTTTTCAGCTGAAGAGCTTGTGGCAATTTACGGAAGCTTTGGTGGAACTCCAGCGTATCTGGAGCATGTGGACGAAAGCCTAAGCGTAGAAGAAAACATTGTTGAAAAAATTTTGTGCAAACGTTCACCGTTGCATGATGAACCTGAAATGCTTCTGTTGGAGGAAATCAGGGCTCCACAACGCTATGTAGATATACTTTCAGCCATAGCTCGGGGCAAAAACACAATAAGTGAAATCGCTGACGCAACAGGTCTAAGTCGAGAGAACACCACAACCTACCTGAAAACACTGGAAACTTTAGACCTAGTTGAAAGGGTTACTCCCGTCAATGAACCTGAAGCAAGGAGAGGATTATACAAAATAAGAGATCCGTTTTTCAACTTCTGGTTCAGTTTTGTCAGACCAAACAAGAGGCAGCTTGAAATGGAATTGGAGAAAAACGTGTGGCAGAGCATAAAGGGGGAGTTTAAAATGCATTTAGGTCGAATTTTCGAGGACATATGCACCGAAGTTTTGGTTGAGATGGCGCGAAGAAATATGCTTCCCCTAAAAATAGCGAAAATTGGAAAATGGTGGTGGAAAGAAACAGAAATAGACATAGTTGGAGTGGAAAACAAAGGCAAAAAGGCCATAGCCATAGAAGCCAAACTGGCAAGCCTAGACTATCAGGAGGCAAAAAAACTATTGTCTCAACTAACTGTTAAAGCAGGGCAAATACGCGGCGTTGAAGATTGCCTTATAGGCATTATGGCAAAGGAAATAGAAGATAAAGAAAAAATTCAAAGTGAGGGCTTTATAGCTATTGACCTTAATGATATGGCAAACCTGTGCAGACAAGAAGATTAGCCATAAATGAACATAGGCTTAAATTTGCAAGCATGTAAGGCCGTGAGAAGGTTGTATACAGATGATTCTTCGGAAAAGCCAACGTGCAAAAGGGTAGAAGGAGATTTGTGTCTTAGCTTTGCATTAGCTTTTTCTCAGCCTTTCAGCTTTTCTTACACTTTTAAGCTTGTAAAGTATTATTGAAAAGGCAAGGGCAATTGAGGCAGCTGCTGTATTTGCAGAAGCTTCAAGTGCTTGACACTTGTTCTCAGGGTTTTCTGTTTCTGCCGTTTCAGTTTTTAAGGGTTTTTCAGCTGTTACGGGCTTTTTCAAGGTTAGGATGGTTTTTTCAGGATTTTTAATTGTCCATGAAATGTCGCCGTAAACTACTTGGCAAAGGTAAAGGTTGTATTTTTGGAAGATTGGATATTGAGAATTGAAAATTTTAGGGTTTGAAATGTAGCTGTTTAAAGCTTGAATAAGCGAGTCTGCTATGTCTCCTGTTTCGAAGAATTTTTCCCAAAAAATCTGTGGAATAGGGTTGTTGAGGTTTTCTGTTCTAGAGTTGGCTATGACAATTATGGGTCCTGCCTTTGAAGTTATTAACGTTCGAGCTAGGCTTTCGCTTTCCAGGTCTAATGCTCCTGTGAAGCATGAAACAAAATAGTGGATTCCATAAGTTTTCTGTATTTCAGCTGTGTCTGCAACTGTCATCAGCGGAGCGTAATCCTCATTTTCCATTGTTTTCCATAGAGCCTCTGGGCTTCCATGAGCATAGGTCAATGCGTAAGCCACATTGGTTGAAAGCAATCGGCTTAAAGAGTCGGTTGGAAGATTTTCATGTGAAGCGTAATAGGCGTAGGCTTTTGAAAAACCGGCTGTGGGCTGAAAAGCTAAACTGTGTTCTTGGAAAACTAGGAAAAACCCTTCTAAAGGTTTAGATTCTACCTCAATAATTTTCGCAACTGCGCGCTCTAGCTCTTCAATGTTTTTTGCAGGCAACCGTCCTACAGCAATTTTCGGAAGGTTTCCCGCTAAAAAGCCTATTTGGATGTCTTGCCAATCTGGAACGGCGTAGAACCAGTCTGAAGGTTTGTAGTTAAAATCTGCAAAACCAGCCTCGCTGCATGGAGAATAAACGTATCTAGCTGGCACATGCTCGTAGGTTCCCACAAGCAGAACATACTTAACCGCTGATGCTCTGTACTCGCCTGCGACGAAATTGTGGATGCGCCAAGCCAAATCATCGCCTGGACAGCTTCGGTTTATCCATTCAACTGAAACGAAACGGGAAGCCACACCTAGACTATGCTTAAAAACGATAAACTTTTCAACAGTCTTTCTGTAAGCTTCTGGGCCTATGATTAAAAGGTCGCAGTCTTTGCAGGCTGAAGCAGTGTTTGCTGAAGCTTGAGGGAAAACTGAAGCAAAACTTGGAAGGCTGAGGAGCAAAATTAAAGCGAAAACACGTTTACAGTTAGGCATATGTGTTGCGTTAAGGTGGAAAATTAAAAATGGCTTATGAAGAAGGCTTCTATATTCAAAATCATGTTTCAAAATACTTTTATGAACTTTTAAAATATGTGTGTGCGCTGAGTGTTCAGCATTTCAGTTTAGACTTGATGTTTAAATGTGGCTGAAACAGTGCCGAAGTTGGCCATACTAAAATTTCAAAATATTTTGGGTTGAAGTCTGGTTTCGAAACTGAGAAGGTGACAGTGAATGGTGAATGTTTGTGTTTTACTGTTGGGCTGTTAATGTTATGTCTTGAATGTTGCCGACGCAGACTTTTCTGCGAATTATGTTAAGTGAGTCTTCAGCGTAGTTGAGGAGGTCTCTGCCTTCAGCTGTTAATGTGTAAACTTTTTTAGGACGGTCTCCACTCATATCCCATGAGCTTTTGATGTATTTGTTTTTCTCTAAGTTGCATAGGAAGGGGTAGATGGTGCTGGGTCCAAGGTAGACGCCGAAGATTTTTCGGATGCTGCTTATTATTTGGTAACCGTGCATGGGTTGCGAGTTTAAAAGTTGTAAAACTATGATGTCTAGAAGGCTTTTAACCATTTTTTCCTGAATTTGTTTCGTGTTTGTTTTCAACATTAACACGTTCCTCATGTCTTTAGGCTCAATAAACACTAAACAATTACATAAAGCTTCATGCATACAGTGAACATAAAAAAGCATATCAGAAAGCCTTTTAAACCGTTTCTGAAACGTCAAAACTTCAATGATTAGCGTTTCGCAAGCGTCTTTCCAGAAACTGTTCAACACTTAGCCAGAAAATGTTAAACAAGCATGGTTAAGCATGGAGCGCGCGCAGGTACTGTTTATGAAATATGCAGGTGAGGGAAACTTCTTTTCAACGTTTCAAAAGGCTTGAAATAGGCACAAACATTAGTGGCGGCAGGCTAAGCAGCAAACATTTTTAGATTCTAACCTAACTAGAAGGATAGGTGTTTCCACATGGCTTTCCGGGAGAAGATTTGGGCAGCGGCTGAAAAAAGGCGTACAAACATTGTTTTAGCTTTAGATTTTCCATTTGAAAAGCCTGTTAACCGTCAAACCCTCTGCGTTAGGGCTGAACGTGTTCTGGAAGCTGTACACCCTTACATTTGCGCAGTTAAAATAAACTATCATTTGATATTGCCTTTAGGCATTTTTGACGGTTTGCAGAGGTTTTTAAGTAAGGTTCATGACAGGGGGCTTTTAGCCATAGCTGACGCAAAGGTGAACGACATAGGCGACACAAACCGGGTTATCGCTGAGTATTTTTTTGAAGCTGGTTTCGACGCGTTAATTGCGAATCCTTTTGTAGGGTGGGAGGAAGGTTTGAAACCATTGTTTGATGTTGCCGCAGAACAGGGGAAAGGCGTGATTCTCCTCGTTTATATGAGTCACAGAGGCGCTGTTGAAGGCTACGGTCAGACAGTTTTGGATGCTGAGACACGGCGGAAGACACTGCAGTACAGGCTTTTCGCGTTGAAAGCCTTAAAATGGGGTGCTGACGGCGTTGTTGTAGGAGCCACGTATCCCGAAAAGGTGAGGGAAGTTTACAAGCTGTCTGGTGGAAAAATCCCGATTTATTCGCCTGGTATAGGCCTTCAGGGCGGGGTGGTTGAATCAGCGTTGCGGGCTGGCAGCCGTTTCCTGATTGTTGGGCGAGCAATAACTTTGGCTGAAAACCCTTCAGAGTCAGCTTGCAAAATTAGAGATGCTGCTTGGCAGTTGTTGAAACCATTTACTGGGAATGTCTAAAGGTTTATCTTTCTCTTCTTTCCCACAGCTCTTTTTTAAGCATGTCTCTAACTGCAGATCTTATGGCGGCGCTTCTGCTTGGATACATGTTTGCCCTTACAAGTTCATCTAAACCGTCAAGGTAAGCTTCAGGTAACAGAACCGTTACAAGCTTCACGTTTTTCACCTGGCATGTTATGTTTATAACATGTTTAAAATATAAGATTTTAACCAGGCTTTCCTGTAAGGTTTATGTTTTCCTGAGCTGTCTGCAATTCTTTCATCATGTCTTTGAATGTTTTAGGTATATCTTCCACATGGAGCGTTCGGCGGCGTATTCCCTCTTGGACTGCTCCAGCTGCAATTAGCATGCTGCCTAGAATGTCGCTTACTGCAGGTTCTGGAAACACAAGTAGGGCTACGCCCAGCTTTATGAGCCAAGGCTTCTGTCCGTCACGCCAAAGCTTTTTTGCGGCTTTTGCTTCTTTCACTGTGGTTTTCATCGACCCTATGAAGTCTGTGTAACTTTCGTTAAGATCTTTTAAAGCGTCAGCCAATGTTTTTAATTCCTCTGTTTTCATGAACGGTTTCTCCGAAATTTTGAAGCTAACCCTATTAATGCGGTGCTTTGTAGAAAAGCTTTAACCCTTAAGAGGAGTTTTTTGCACGGTTTTCCAAACGGTTTTTAACTTTGCTTTTTAGAGGTTTGCCTCAACTTTAAACAAGTTTTCCACGTGTTTTTGTAACATATGAATGGAAATTTTTGATAAGAGCCACGGGTTTGCTTTGGTCGAAAGCGTTATTTTATTTTTCAAAGTTATAAAAAGAAGGGTGTTCAAAGAAGTGCTGAAGCAGGCTGATTTGCATGAGGATAAACGTTATGGGTTTATACTGGTTTCTGACGAAAAATGGTGGATCCGGCTTTGTGAGAGGGGAAGAGGAAGCCGAAGCATCCACTCGTTTGTGCGGAGAAACCTTGTAGGACCTGTTAGGGCTGAGAAACTTCTTTTCTATGTGAAAAGGCCGTGTATGCAGATTAAAGGCGTCGCGGACTTCGTTGAACGTGCAGTTGGAGACTTTGAGGAACTTTGGATGAAATACGGTGGCGAAACATGCCTAGACTCTTTTGAAGAATATTTTAAATTTCTTAAGGGAAGGCAGAAAGCCACTTTTATAAGGTTCAGGAACTTTTTTGAGCTTGAAAGTCAAGTTTCGGTGGAAGCTTTAAAAAGGGTTTTAGGCATTTCTAAAATGCCGAGAGGCGGCAAATACATAAGCCTTGAGGCGGTAAACCAGTTAACCAGTAGAGTGGGTGATGTTCAAAATGGAAAGCTTCAGCCCTGAAAGATTTGTGGAAAAACAGGTTGAGGAGATAAAGAAAGCCATAGGCGGCGGTAAGGCTTTGGTTGCTGTTTCAGGCGGTGTTGACAGTGCAACATGTGCTGTTTTAACGCGTAAAGCCATAGGCGACAATCTTGTCTGTGTAATTTTAGATGACGCTTACATGAGGACAGGTGAGCCTGAAAGGGTTGCTGAGATCCTTTCTAAAGAGCCCTTTAAAGTGTCTGTGAAAATTGTTGATGTCCGTAAGCGTTTTTTAGAAGCTATGAAAGGTTTACGGGATGCTGAAGAGAAGCGGAAGAAGTTTCGTGAAACATTTTATGACGTTTTAAGTGAAACTGCCAGGAATGAAGGCTGCTCTGTTCTGGTTCAGGGCACTATCCGCGCTGATGTTGTGGAAACCGTCGGCGGAGTTAAAACACAGCATAATGTCCTTGAACAGATGGGTATAAACCCTATGGAAAGGTTCGGCTTCAAAGTTGTTGAGCCGCTGCTGCAACTTTATAAAGAAGACGTGAGGATGGTTGCGAGATATCTAGGTTTGCCTCCTGAAATTTCTGAAAGGCAACCTTTTCCAGGTCCAGGATTGTCTGTAAGAGTTGTCGGCGAAATCAGGTTGGAAAAGCTGGAAATGTTGAAAAAGGCAACAGCCATTGTTGAGGATGCCCTTGCAGAGCATAGGCCAAGCCAATATTTCGCTGTAATAATTGATAATGAAGAGTCGCTGGAGCCGTCTAAAACCCATGTTCGGGAAACAGTGGCTAGGCTTCTTAACGTGCCCTCAAGAAACGTTCATGTTAAAGTTTTCAAGGATAATGCCACTGGAATGAAGGGCGGAGAGAGACGTTACGGCAAAATAGTAGGCTTGAAAGTTGAAAAGGCAAATGGCAAGGTTTTCCACGCGGCTGTAAACAAACTTGTTTCTTTGCAGGCGAAGATAACTAGTGAAAACCCAGCTTTCACAAGGGTTTTTTACGCTGTAGATGAGCTGTCTGAAAGGAAGCCTTATGTTGTTGGAATTAGAGCTGTTCAAACAAAGGATTTCCTGACAGCGGAGGTTTCGGAGTTACCTTGGAAAACCCTTGAAAAGGCTGCTGGAGAAATCCTTTCAGAATGCCATGATGTTTCAGCAGTGTATTACGATGTTACTCCTAAACCTCCAGCAACCATTGAAATGGAATAAGCTGAAGCTTTCGCGCATGTGTTAGGCGGCTTAAAATGGACTGTAAAACCTAAATAGCTGCGAGTCTTCCATTTCGGTGATGCTTATGTTTCGCGTTAGGGTGAACAAAATCGAGTCAATCCAGGACATTGACGGCAACCTTGGAAAACGCATAGAGCTCGTTGAAGAGCGGCCTGTTGCCCATTTTGCAATTAGGCCTCAAACAGAAGAGGCAAGGCTTGTTCAGGAAGTTTTTCAAGCTTTACAGCAGCAGCTGCCCATTTTTCCCGGAAGGGCACAGTTCACAGTTCCGAAGATAATACTTTTCTTAACAGAGCAGGAATATGAAAGTTTAGGGATAAACTTTGATGTAAACCAGGTTTACGAAATAACCCTTGAAAACCAAGCGATAAAGTTTAGGAAAACCGTATAATTGCTTTTCTAATCTTTTTTAAAGCTGGATATTTCGGGTGGAAAGATAAAACAAAAATCATGCTTCTCAGCGCCATGCATATTTTCTCCGAATTGTTCTCGTCTTTACTGTGGCAGTAGATGGGAACAGGCTCTTCACCGTTGTCCTTGTAGTAAACGTATATTGGTGTTTCTTGGCCTTTTAAAGGTACAACCTCATAGTCTAAATTTAAAGTTTTAGCCGTTTTCGCAACCGCCATGTTTACCTGCTTCAACCTTTTCCTGATTTTTGCCAATTTCGGAGCGTAAACAAGAAGTTTTCCATGGTTTAAATCCAAGCTTTCACCTTCCGCAAGAGGTTTTTAAAGTTTGTTTTTAAGGCGAACGGTGCAGTGTGGGGGCCGTCCTGTGGAGGGAGATAAGTTAAAGTGAAACACCTGTAAACTTGTAAATGTTGCCTAAGATTTCGTTTATGGAGGCAAGAGTGTTCCATGAAGGTTAGAGCTCACGTTTTCATCTCTGGACATGTTCAGGGAGTGTTTTTCAGGTTTGAAACTCGAAGTGAAGCTAAACTGCGCGGTGTTAACGGTTGGGTTCGTAACCTTCCAGACGGCAGGGTTGAAGCAGTTTTCGAAGGTGAAGAACAAGCTGTTAAAGAGTTAGTAGAGTTTTGTAGGCATGGGCCTCCAGGCGCAAAAGTCACGAAGGTGGATGTTAAGTGGGAAAGTTACAGGGGCGAGTTTAAAAGTTTTGAGGTAAGGCATTAAGTTTGTTTAGAACCTTTTTTTGGGAACGCGGAAGTGGCTTTCTTTCCCAGCGCTTATGTAGTCGCCGCCTGCGGCCCGCACTATCTGGGCTATTTTTGCAAAGTTTTCAGAGCCTAGAAACTGGCGGGGTTTAATCATAACGTATTCGTCCTTTTCTTCAAAGCTTAACAGGTTTTCTAAATCTTCTGGGAACATCATTTTAACGTCGTCTAATTCCAAAAGCCTTTCAGCTTCAGGCATTTCAGGCGTGGCTGCTGGCATTTGAGCTGTGGTTATTCGTGAAACTGCTAGGGATTTAAGCGATGTTGAAACTGTTTTAAGGTCTTCCGCTATGCTTGTTAAAACCACAAGCAGCTCATCCACCTTCTCCGCTAGCTTTTCCATTCTCTCTTTTTCGCTGTTCATTGACGGTTTCTCCTTTCTCAAACTTAATAGCCGTAAAGCCCTATTTATTAGTTGTTTGTAAGATTTAGGCTTAACGCTGAAATGGCGAAGCATGTTGATTGAAGTAGATGGAAGCTTGAAAAGTGGAAGCGGCACAATCCTTAGGCTTTCAATAGCCTTAGCTGCAAGGCTAGGCAAGCCTCTTCACATTTTTAACATTAGACGGAACAGGCCTCAGGCAGGTTTAAGGCCGCAACATTTGGAAGCTGTTTTAACAGCGGCGAGGCTTTGCGAGGCTAAAGTTGAAGGTGCCTTTCTGAATTCTAAGGAGCTTTGGTTCACTCCTAAACGGGTTAGGGGAGGAAGGTTTGAAGCTGAAATCGGCACTGCCGGAAGCATTCCAATGCTTATAATGACTGTTTTGCCCATATGCATTTTCGCAGAAAAAACTGTACAGCTTCACGTTTCAAAGGGAGGAACAGATGTTTCCCATTCTCCGACAATAAATTATATGCGGTTTGTTTTGCTTCCTGTTTTGAGGCGTATGGGCGTGAAAGCGGAAATCACAGTTCACAAGTATGGCTATTACCCTAAAGGAATGGGGATGGCTACGTTGACGGTTGAACCTTGCAGAGAGCTTAAGCCATTTCGCCTCGAAGAGTTCGGCGCTTTAAAAAGTATAAAAGGTGTTTCTGTATGCACCTTTCTGGCTGAAAGGAAGGTTGCAGAACGTCAAGCTGAAGCAGCGGCTAGTAGTCTTCGGGAAAGAGGCTTAACCGCGGAAATCCAAATAATTAACGACAGGTCGAATCCCATTCAGAAAGGAAGCTCCATTGTACTTTGGGCTGAAACTGATAAGGAGGCATTGTTAGGCGCAGACGCTATAGGTGAACTTCGGAAAACAAGCGAAGCTGTTGGTGTGGAGGCTTCTGAAAAACTTTATGCAGAGATTTCTTCAAAAGCCACTGTAGACTTGCATTTGGCTGATATGCTTGTGCCGTATGTTGCCCTGGCAAAGGGCAGTTCAACCTATACAACTAGAGCGTTGACGGATCATTTAGAAACAAACATTTGGCTTGCTGAAACTCTTCTAGGAGTCAAATTTAAAGTTGAAAAGGTTAACGGTCTTTACAAGGTTGAAAAGGTCGGATAGTCTTGAAGGCTAAAGTTAGAGGAATATACACAACTGCATTGACGAAGATGCTTCTTGAAAACGGTTTTGAAATTGTTCAGCCTTC
>JAWBOH010000038.1:0-8917 GCA_038826715.1 Bathyarchaeia archaeon
CGGCTTGGAACGTTAGATGACAAGCAAAACCTATGGGTGCTAATAACTCTGAAATGGTAAAATATTGCGCTGCACCCTTAATTTTGAGGATTATTCTTGCTTAAAGTAAAAGAGAAAAACTTTTAAGTAGCATCATAGAAGCTGCAAACTTTTTACAGTCATTAGTTATTCTAGAAACAATAATCTAAAAAAATTTGCTTCAAAAATTATTATAAAAGACAAAATTAAAACGCTCTGTAATCGTATTTAACAAAAATGTGTATAACATATGACAATATAGTCAGCTTATGTGCTTATTTGAATCAAAAAATTCTGGGATGCTCCTCAAAAAGAAAATGCATTGTGTATAAGTCTGCAAGTATTAATGCTTTGAGCTAAGCTTTGCCATAAACTCTTTTATCCAGTCAGTTCAACTGTCGTTCCTAAAGCTTGTCCAGGAAGCCCCCTTCTAAATCTTGCTCTAACTAATCCCTTTCTGCCGTGAACCTGTACGATTTTTCCTATAATCTTGCTTTTGTTGCTTTTCCAAACTATTTTACGTCCGATGAGCCTGTATGCATCTGAAACTGAATTCAAATGGAAGAACTGTATTATATATTCTTTTGATTTTTGATTTTTGGGTCGAATACTATAGTTAACTATTACTCCTTGAGGATGCTGCGTCATCGATTTCACCTTTTAAAATTCGAAATTATTAGAAGGGTTTTATTTGTTTTGCTTCATAAAATTCAATTTCAACATTTTGCTTTGAATTAAGATGCTTAAAACGGACACCATAGCTTTCTAAGAATATACTTCAATCGCTAAGTTTGAAATTTCCTCTATCTCTTTTTAATATTCTCACTTTTTCAGGCGTCTTTTGATTTTCCCAGTCTTTCCAGCTTATTTCCTTGAAAATCCATTTCTTGCCCAAATGAGCCGCGACAACTGCGTGTTTAAATTGATTTTCCAGTGGGATAAGCTCGTCTAGAAATCTGAAAAGTTTTTCTATCTGCTGTTTTGGGAAATATGCATAATACTTGGCATTTTTAACTTCGAAAGCGTAGACGTGAGATCCTTTTCTGGCAATGACGTCTGGCAGCGGATTCAAGCTTGGATTGCTGACTGGAATGCGGACAGCATTGAAGCTGCTTCTCTGCAAGAGTTTTACAAGTACATTTTCACTATAGAAACCTCTTTTGCGCCATCTTTGAATCGCTTCTTTATCTATTTCTCTAGTCATCAGATTGCCCTAAACTTGAAATAGCATGTGTAAAGTTAAAGCTGTTTCGTAGTTTAGACGTTCAGAATTTAGGTTTTCTTCTTGTATGAACCGGGACTTTCAGCGTTGGCTTTTCAACCAGACATTCTTTCAAGTAGTCGTCTAGAGTGGCAGCTGGCACAACTTTAATTGTGTAATCCCGCACATCTATAGAATGTTCGAAATTCTTTTGCGGAATGACAACTTTCTTAAATCCCCACATTTCTGCAACTCTGATCTTTTCATGGACTCCTCCAACAGCTGTCACTTGAATTGTGTTGCCAACGCTTAAGTTTATTTCGCCTGTTACCGCTACATCCTGCCTAATAGGCTTGCCCTCGATAAGCGAACACAACAGTATGGCCATTGTAACTCCGGCGGATGGGCCGTCAACACCGTAGGATTGGGCAAAGTCTATGTGGGTTAGATAATCTTGGGCTATATCTATACCGTATTTTTGGAGGGTTACGCTTCGAACTTTTGCTATGCTGTCAGCTATGAAGCTTTGTCCTTTAGCAACGCCTGTGACTTTATAGTAGCCTTTTATCGGATAGTTTCTTGTAAGTTCGCTTCGCTTAACCATGTTAGCCTTTACGCAAAGTACACTGCCAGTTATTTCGCCGCTGTAAGGATCTCTGACAATAGCTAAGCCGTAAATTTGTCCAAGTTTAACGCCTTCAGGTTTTATTTCGAGAAGTTTTCCTCTTTCGTTCATTTCATGTTCTAATATTTGCCTTTGAATTGTTTTGCAGTGACTTTCAATAGATTCGTGGACATGTCGTCTTTCAACAACTTTGCAATCTTCGTTCATGGCTAGGGTTGCGGCAGTCTTAATAATGGAGATCAACGGTCTGAAACGGGTTGTCAAAGCATCTTTCTTGTTGCTGCGTCGTCTGCCCTCTTCAATTATCTCTACGCAAGCGTCTCGGGTGAAAGGTATAAGATTGAAGCGTTTTACTTCTTGGGCGATGAACTGTACATATTTTCGCCGGTTCTCCACAGTGTTGGCCATGTCATTATTCATTCTCACTACTTTGCCATACCCGTAAATTCTATCCATCAAGGCTGGGTGGATTTGGTTTATGCTATCAAAGTTTCCTGCGCCGACAAGAAAGGTTATGGCAGGTATTGGTTCAGTTGAAACTGCCATGGCTGCTGTGTCTCCGCCATGCCATCTTCCCCTGATAGTTATTGGCAGCTGTCCATCCTCAAGTACTGTAAGCAAGGTTATAGCCTCTTCTGGATCAAGGTTTTTGATCTCGTCTATGTATAATATGCCGAGTGACGCCCTGTGAACATCTCCAGCTGTAACTCTTTGATGTTCAGGAGTGCCTAACCCGCCAGTTTGGTAGGGATCCCAAGCTATTGAACCGAAGAGTTGTGCGCTTCTATGACCTGTTGCGTCAACGAAAGGCGCGTGTCCAGAGCTGTTATCTACTATCAGTTTTGGGATATCGCTCTGTTGTGCACCTCCTATACCCTTTAAGGTTCCTAAGCCACCCATCCTTGAAAACCACCATATGAAGACTCCGAAGAAAACGAGGCTTCCGCCTGGGATGAACGTCAAAGGGACAAATCCTACAAGCCTTTCTATAAAGTAACTTGTGAAATTATTATTGTAATATTGTTGTAAAGATTCATTTATAAATGGGGGGTTTGCATTCCAGGTTTGCCAAGTTTGATACATGAAATAGAAGCCTAAACCCATCAGGAACAAGCCCATTAAAATCATGAGTATCTGCAGAGTTCTTAACCCGATTTTTGTGATAAATTTCCTCTTAAGCTCTTTTAATTGTTCTCTTTGAAGTATTTTCTTTCCTTCTCCGGCCTCGGTGATAGAGATTCTCGGTTGACCTGGCAGAGCTGGGTTTTTCCAAGCTAAAACGTCGAAAAGTTTTATTCCGTTTTCCCTATAAATTTGAGTTAATTTTTCTGCAAGGGCTCTTCCAATAAGGGACTTGCCGGTGCCAGGGTCTCCTAAAAGCAGAAGATACGGTCCTGGACTTATAAGGTTTTTAGTTGTCGGTTTAGGTTTTTCGGCGCTGCCCCAGCTTTCGTACCATTTCGTCTTTTCAAGCCATTTGAGCTTATGAACCCATTCATCAAGACAGAGAAAGCATTCGCTTAAGGCTTGGTCTTGCCCGATAACCCAGTTTATGAGGTTGTCGTCAACTGGATAACCCTTGGTGCTTTCAAAGTTCCCCCAGTCCCACCTAACCTTAACTGCTCTACCATTTACAGTTCTTTCAAGCATTTCAACGTCGTTTCCAAAATAATTGACGGGCAAGCCCGCATCCCTCTAACTTTTTAACCCCATTAAACAAGCGTTAGATAAGCGAATAATTATAGGGTTATTTCAAAAACAGCAATATGGAAAAAACAAAAACATTCCCAGCTGCACCATCTGAAGTTTCGACAACCGGAGACTTCCTCTAATCGCAAACGGTTTAAAAAATACCAATTTAACGATAAAAAGGAAAAATATGCTTCGAAAATTGATGTATGCGCTGGGAAGTTGTGGACACATGGTTATATATTTAACTGTGCAAAACAGGAAAGCCTTTTTTGAACCTGAAATTGCAAAAGGGACTATTAAATCAGTTTTCAATTTTGTCACCTGACGAAACTGATGGGCTTCTCCGAAACCTCATAAAGAGACTGTCGAAAATCTCCATGCAAAGAAACAGCCTGAGGCTTTCGATGCAGCTTCGATGACTGAACAGACCAGCCTAAACAGGCTGCCCACCCTCTTTTAAACTTTTAGATGAATTGAACAGTGAAATTTGATTTCGCAAGTTTTGTTGTCTAATGATTTCTAAACATGTAAGACAAGATTCTACATTTCAGCCGGCTTATGTTTTTGTATACGACAGCATGCTTCATCAAAGAAAGACTAGCTCCTCACGAACTCAAAAGCATGTTTTACGCCATGTGCAAAAGCAGCTTTTTCCAAGCTTATTTTTCATATGTGTGGAAACTTGAAACATATATAGTAGCCCAAGTAGTTGACATTTTCCAATTTTTCAAATCTTATTTTTACTTTTCAGTTGCATCAGCTGGAACAGTATTACCACAACTCTTACACTTCACCATTAAGCACCATGCATACAAAAACATCGACAAAGTTTATAAAAACCTTCAAAGTGAAGAACCTTGAGGGTCCGGTTTTCATCAACCCTCTTGATGAGGAAAAATGGGCACCTCAAGCTGGACGAAAAATGTGCACTAAATTTCAGCCTAGGCAGTTTACGTAAGCAACGGTATGTGCTAAACCTAGAAACAGCCTGAAAAGTTTTTCAAAAACTACGTACACACTATAAAAAGGCCTGAATACTAATACACCAGAGGTGAGGTAGAAATTGTCAAAGTTTAAGGTCTACAGCACTACCTCTAATTTTTCAACTAAGGGTGAAGTTGAATTTATAGATCTAACCGACAGGGTTAAGGAAGCAGTAGCCCAGTCCGGCGTAAAGAATGGAATAGTGCACGTTTTCGCTCCCCATGCAACCGGTATTCTCATATTGACTGAAAGTGAGTATGGTCTGTTAAATGACATCAAGGCTTTGCTTGAACGGTTAACCCCTAAAAGTGCAAAATACATGCACCCATCAAACGCGCATTCCCATTTGAGATCCGTTTTGTTGCCACCGGACAAGACCCTGCCAGTTATCAATGGCAACGTTATCTTTGGAACTTGGCAATCGCTTGTCTTTGTGGAAACCGACGTACACCCAAGGATGAGAACCATTATGATTCAGGTTATGGGGGAGACAGACGAATAAAAACTGCGGTTTTCGCATATTCCGCCATTCCTTTTCTTCAACTCGCCTTTGAACCTATTAACGTGATCAATGGTCGTATAACTGGCAAGAATTTTATTTTTTATTTTCGGCTTTTGGGTTTCAGGGTGAACACCGCATAGTTTTGCAAGCCACAAAAAGAGAAAGTTGAGCAAAGGGGAAAGGATCAGATACTGCTTTAAGAAAAAACTGCATTGGCAATTATGAAAATTTGAATGCAGAGTTAGTAGAATGATCAATTTCGTTAAATAAATTTAAGCGTTAGTTTCGCTGTTAGGGTGTTTTTTAAAGGTTAATTGCAAAAAATTTTTGAAACTATAATTGTTTTAGACGTTTTTCTGGAAAAAATTCATATTTCGTATTTTTACGCATTCACCGAAAGCCGGAATTTCCTATTGTAAAAATTTATCAAGAATACCGTTTTGTTGTTTGCGCCTTTAACTTCCCTCGTTTTTGGGTTGATAAAAACTTTTATCAATTGATTATGGCTTTTTAAAGCATATGTTCTAGCTGTTTTTCATGTATATTTAAGGTTCGTTTGTTTTCGTTATTCCACGGTTTTATAAAAGCATTGTTATGGAAAATTCAAGCAGTTGTACCTGATAAAATGATGCATCTTTTATGAAGTCTTTCCGCAAAATTTAGGAATATTTAAAAAGCTATCTGCACAGTTAAACCGTCCTCTTCTTTTTGGAGGGATTAACCTATATTGATCCTGATGATTGTTAAATCAGAATGTAGAAAAAGCTTATGAAACCTTGAGCGCGGGTCTGGCAGCTTAAATATGTCAAAATTTAAATGTTTTAAATTTTATGATAAAAATAGTTCTTGGAGAGGGCTCTATGGCAGATGTACTGCTAACTGCTGATCGTACGTTGATGAGTGATTATCATCATAACGAGTTCATCGGTTTTGGAACTTGCGCCCCTCCAAACTTTCTTCCTAACTGGTTGTATCGTTTCTTATTCTTCCCACCTGTAAAGACTGTGAAAGGCGTTCCAGTTGCTGCTCCATATGGGTTGAGGAAAATTGAGGCTCAACTTTTAAGCGAGGGCTTTAATGTTTTGACAGTTGATCCAGATCATATTTACAGATTTTTAGGCGAGGCGAAAGTTTTAGGGATACATGTTATGGACCCTTTTGGAGTAGGTCCAGCCTCAAGTACTTTTGCCGCAATGTTAGGGAGGGAACCTTTCCTTGCACAATACTTTAGAAGTTTAGTGGAGAAGCCTGAAATCAGAATGGCGAAGAAAAGAGGTTTGAAAATTGTTGTAGGCGGTTCAGGTGTGTGGCAGTTTAAACATAGGGAAAAGTTTGTTGAGAAGTATGGAATTGACTGTGTAATTGATGGTGAGGCTGAAAAAGTTATTGGAAAAATTGTGCGGATGGCTCTAAACAATGAAAAACTCCCGAAATATTATGAGGTCGGTGTTGAAGAAACACCGAAGCTGGAGGAGATTCCAAACATTTTGAACCCGTCCATTAATGGTTTAGTTGAGATTGGACGGGGATGTTGCAGAGGATGCAAATTCTGCAGCGTAACTCTTCGACCGTTAAGGTGGTATCCTATTGAAAAAATTCTCGCCGAAATTGATGTAAATATAAAAAATAAATATTCGTATTCGGCATGCCTCCACGCTGAAGACGTCATGCTATATTGTTCAAAAAATACGACGCCAAAAGATGAAAAACTAATAAAGTTTCATAACGCAGTAGTAAAAAAATGTGCAGGGGGCCTAAGTTGGAGTCACTGCTCCCTGGCAACAATAGCTCTAAAACCAAAGCTTTTCCAAAAAGTTGCTGAAATCATACTTCAAAAACAGTCATGGTGGGGAGTAGAAACAGGCATCGAAACCGGTTCACCTGAACTTGCCAAAAAACTTATGCCTGCAAAGGCACACCCGTTCAAACCCGAAGAATGGCCTGAAACAGTGCGGACGGCAATGGGATTAATGCACGACAACAATCTGATTCCCGCCTGCACCTTAATTGTGGGAGTTCCAGAAGAAACAGAAAACGACCTAATCAAAACAATAGAGCTTGTAGAAGACCTCAAGCGTTTCAGAAGTCTAATAGTACCCCTCTTCTTTGTGCCTCTTGGCAAATTGAAAAGCGAACAATGGTTTAAAGAGACGCAAATGACCAATCTCCACTACGAACTGCTTGTAAAATGCTTAAGACACAACTTCTACTGGATAGACAATCTGATAGGCTTATCCTTTTCTGGAAAATGGTATGCAAAACCCATGCGATCGCTGTACACACTTTTTGTTAAAATAATTGAATCAAAAGTAAGAAAGGCAGGAATAACCTAACAGAATAAACTTAAATACTGCGTTAAAATTCAAACATTCAGAGCATTGCAGGCCGCCGTAGCTCAGATCGGTAGAGCGGCTGGCTGTTAACCAGTCGGTCGTCGGTTCAAGTCCGACCGGCGGCGCTTTTACCAAACCGGCGACACTTTTCATTTTCTTTTCCTGAAAAGTTTGGCGCCTTCAATTTCGCATAGGTATTCAAACCAGGCTTCTATCAGCTCAGCAGCTTGGCTTTAACCTTCAGCTTTTAGCAAGCGGGAAATACGTTTTGAATAAGTTGCAAAGCTTAAGCGACTGGGAAGTTCAAACGATTAGAGAGTCATTCATTAAAAACTGTCAACCGCGATTTATGAAATATTTCTTCTGTCGTATGCCCTTCGGAAAAAAGCAAGAATACGCCGAAGAAGTGTCAAACGCGAACCTTGAAAGGCTTGCGCGCTTAATTAAAGTCTGTAGCGTGCTTTTGCAGACGAAAGTTTACCTATTCTGGAAATCACGCTAGACGAAACGCCTATAACCTTTTCTCTTAAACGTTACTAACAGAAAGTCTATAGATTCCTTTAAAAAGTTGAAGGCACTTATAGTAGTATTGTTCAAACATCGTTATTGTCTGAATCTAAGAAAACGGCAAGAGTTTTAAAGTGAATTTGCGCATAATTTAATGCCTCACTATTATTGGAGAGTTCATTATTGGAAGGAGGAGAGCAAATTTCAGTTTCAGCTCTGGTCTTAGCTGCGGGAGAGGGAAGTAGGCTTAGAGATTGCGCAGAGTCGAAGCCCCTTCTTCAAGTTGCAGGCATACCTTTGATTGGAAGGGTTCTTCGAGGCCTTAAGGAAGCTGGAGTACAAAAAGTATGGATAGCTATTGGTTATAAAGGGGATCTAGTTCGTCAGAAAATCGGCGACAATCATGCAGGACTTGAAATTCATTACATCGTAGTTGAAAACTGGAAAAAGGGCAACCTTTACTCCTTACTGGCCGCAGAAGAAGTTTTTAAACATAATTTCTTGCTCTGCATGAGCGATCACATTTTTGACCCAGAAATTCCCAAAAAACTTGTTAAAAGCAAATTTAACAGTGCTGTTGTTTTGGCTGTTGAGAAAGTGCCAGAGGACCACACAAAAGTTCTTGAAAAAGATGGCTTAATCCTCGACATAGGTAAAAAATTTAACCAATCAAACATTGCAATCGATACTGGGCTTTTCCTCTGTTCCCCAAAAATTTTTGAATATGCAAGGCAGGCTGCCAGCAGAGGGATGTCAGAGCTTTCAGACTGCATTAGAATCGCCGGACAGAACGAAGATGCAGAAGTTGTTGATGTAACCGGGCACTGGTGGGTGGATGTGGACACAAAAGATGATTTTCATCGCGCCAAAAGTTTAATCGTCGAGAACTCGCAGAAAAAGCGTGGAGCTTCGGATTTTGCGGCTCATTACTTTAACCGGCCCATAGAAAACGCCACTCTCTATTACGTTTCGGAGTGGGGGTTCATAACCCCAAATAGACTAACCATACTCACAAACATTCTTGCATGGTTTGTTACATACCTATTTTTGTCCGG
>JAWBOH010000039.1:0-8817 GCA_038826715.1 Bathyarchaeia archaeon
GGAGCAGCTGACGTTTACGCTGCATGCGTGCATCCGCTTCTAGTCGGAGACGCAGAAAAACGCATACGCGAAGCAGGAGTTAAAGAGATTGTGGGAACAGACAGCGTTCCAAGCCGTGTAAGTAAAGTTTCATTAGATTCGCTTATCTGCCGGGAACTTAAGGAGCTTCACCGTGGCTAAGCTTTACTTCCTACTGTCCGGCGAACATGAAACATTACCAATTGCAGAGATAAAAGCCATACTTGAGGCAGAAGGCCACCAATACAAGATCTTAGAAACACTTGACCAAC
Organism: Bathyarchaeia archaeon; assembly: GCA_038826715.1. Taxonomy (GTDB): domain Archaea; phylum Thermoproteota; class Bathyarchaeia; order Bathyarchaeales; family Bathycorpusculaceae; genus JAWBOH01. The sequence goes on from JAWBOH010000039.1 coordinate 291, forward strand.
TCTTAAGAGTTGAAACTGACCCAAAATGCGTTGAAACTGTAAAAAAACGTGCAGCCCTAACAAGGCTATGCGGACTGGAACTTTTCACTTGTAGAGTTAAGCCTAGCCAAGTAGAAAAAGCCATAAAGACAATAAGCCTAGAAGATTTTTTAAGAAAGGGTGAAACTTTTGCTGTTCGTATAAAACACGTGAAAACCCACAGTTCAGAAGTTGACGCAATGGCTTTAGAAAGAAAGCTTGGCGCCTTAATTCTTCAAATGGTGGAAGGTGCAAAAGTAAACCTGCCAAGCCCTGAAAAAACTTTTACAGGAATTCTAACAGACAGCAAACTTGTTTTCGGGTTAAAGCTTGCCGAGGTTCCGTCAAAACCTTTCACAGAAAGACGTCCCAAGAAAAAGCCTTTCTTCCACCCTTCAGCCATGCCGCCTAAACTTGCAAGATGCATGGTGAACATGGCTAAACCCAAAACTGGAGACCTTGTTCTCGACCCTTTCAGTGGAACCGGAAGCATCCTAATCGAAGCAGCGCTTATAGGCTGTCGCGTTTTAGGCATCGACATTCAAAGACGCATGGCGATAGGCAGCCTGAAAAACTTTAAACATTTAGAAATAGAACCTGAAGGCTTAATTGTAGCTGACGCCAAAAATCCGCCAATAAGAAAAGTGGATTGTGTTGTAGCAGACCCGCCGTACGGAAAAAGCGCAACAACCTTCAAAAGAACAACAAAGCAGATCATTAAAGAATGTTTAGAATCTGTTTACCACATGGTTGAAAAAGGTAAACGAATATGCCTAGCAGCTCCGAAAAACATTGGAGTAAGCCAAATTGGCTTGGCAACAGCCTACAGGCATGTAGAGTCCCACCTCGTTTATGTTCATAGAAGCTTAACCCGTGAAATTGCGGTCTTCGAAAAGGTTTAAAAACAAGGCAACAGCAAAATACCTATCCGAAAACGTCAAAAAGCAGAACAATTTACGCCAGCCATAGGCAAGATCCATATCTAGCTGTTTATGCGTAGAGCGTTGACGGTTTAGTTCACCATTCTCCTCCTGAACCATAAACTGAGTTACAAACGATCTAATACCCAATGCAAAGCCACGTCGTCATGTTCAGCCAGAAGCCTGGCTGCTTCCCTCTGGTAAGGCGTCAGCTTAAGGTTTAAGTTGCGTTCACAGAACAGGACAAAGTCTGCAGGGATCTCTGCAAGCCTGGCTTTTTGCTTTTGAAGCCATTCTTTTTCAAGCTTCTGCGCCTGTTTAATGATACCTTTCGGTCTCATTTAGCACCACTTTTAAGGTTGACCAGTTTCGCTGCTGTCCAAATTTTCAGGAGGCTGCTCAGTCCCACAGACCTTTTTCTCCAGGTTTTCAAGATACTACATGGCTTTAGCCTCGTCGAAGCTGTCAGCTAAACTGTTCATAACCTGCCCCAGATAGCCCATCACCCGCATCCAATGCTGACACTGCCTAGCCTTTTTAGGGTCTTTGCTTGTTTCTTCAACAAAGTTTTTGGCAATTTCAAACATGGATTGAAGCTCCTGCAACAATGATTCCCGAGCTTTTGAGTGTCTCTTTTCATCTTCTGTTTCAACCGTTGAGCTTGAAAAACAAGCCGTTCAAGATGACACCCCCTATCAATTTATAGACCCCCTCCCCCTACGTTTTCCGCGAAAGAAAAACCCAGTAACATTACAAAACAAACCAGCAATTAGCCAAAGACAAACCGCGTTCACGGAAAGAGGAGAAGTGCAAACTGAAAGTTGTCATCTAAAGGTGGGGCTGCCCGGATTTGAACCGGGGTCCCGAGCGCCCGAGGCTCAGAGCCTAGGCCAAGCTAGCCGACAGCCCCTTGCATGTGGTCTATGTTAGTTCTTGTGCCTGTTTAATAAAGATATTTTTAACTTTTAAACCCTTATTTGGAGCTGTAACTATTTGCATTGTGTTGGGAGGTTTGAAGGTTGTCTAGTAGCAGTGGTCAGCATCAGCGTTTGCGGGGGATTCGAATTTTAAAAGCGGTTTCTTCATCTGTTAGACTTCAGATTTTGAATTTTTTGTTTGATAAAGGTGCGCTTTCCTATACTGAATTGATGAATTTGTTGAAGATGAGTCCAAGTCGGGATGCTGGACGTTTTGCTTATCATTTGAAGTTTCTGCTTAAGGCTGATCTTTTGGAGGTTGATGCTGATTCTAAGAAGTATAGTTTAACAGATCTAGGTAAGATGGTATGTGAAGTTGCGGAGGAGATTGAGAAGAAAGGTTTGGGACCTCATAGGATTCTTGTGCGAACTTCAAGGTTAACTCTTGAAGAGTTTGACGTTAATAAGATTGTAGATTCGCTTGTTAAAGAAGCCGATATGCCTGTTGAAAACGCTAAGAAGGTTGCGAAAGAGGCGGAAAAACGTCTTTTGAAGGCTAGAACGCGGTATTTAACTGCTCCTTTGATTAGGGAAGTTGTTAATGGAATCCTAGTTGAGAAAGGTTTAGAAGAGTATCGTCACAAGCTTACGCGTTTAGGGCTTCCTGTGCATGATGTTTCCCACATTTTATCCAGGGGTAAAGCTTTCTGTAATGCGTCTTTTCTTTGCGAGGAGTTTGGCAAAAATGTTTTTGAGGAGTATACTCTTTTGAACGTTTTGCCAAGGGATATTGCGGACGCTCATCTTTCAGGAGAGATACATATCAATGGCTTGGGATGCTGGATACTGATGCCAAGCGAAGCGGTGCATGATTTAAGGTTTTTCCTAAAGGGAGTCGGCGGCTTTCATTTTTCACAGCTACCGCCGAACAATTTAGAGTCTGCCTTAAACTATGCATTTAACGTGCTTCTTTTCTCGGCAAAAGAAATTTGTGAAATGCAGGTTCTTGAATATTTTAATGTTTTTCTTGCGCCTTTTTTGAGAAGCGTTGATACCGTTAAAGCTAAGGAAGCGTTGAAGCGTTTCATTTTCAATGTAGGTCAACATGTTAGGGCTTCGCTAAATTTAGAACTCACTGTTCCAGATTTTTTGGCGGATAAGCCTGCTGTTGGGGCGTCTTTAGTTTCTGGCACTTATGGAGACTACATTGATGAATGTCAGCATTTAGCCATGCTTGTTATGGAGGTTTTGGCTGAGGGCAGTTTGCATAAGCCAATGTTAAACCCGAAAGTTGTTGTCAAGATGCGTCCAGACGCTTTCAAAGATGGTGAAGCAGTTAATGTGCTGCTTAATGCGCATCGTTTAGCTTCAGAGAAGGGTACTCCGTATTTTGCAAATATCGGAGAAACTGGATGGCATTCTGTTTTTTCCCCTTCAGGGTTTAAACTTAAAGCAGACTTGAAAAGTGACTGGGAAGTTGACACGCTTCGCACAGGGGCCTTAGGAGTTGTCACTGTTAACTTACCGAGGATAGCATATGAATGTAACAATGATAAGTCTAAATTCTTTCAACTTTTAAGGGAGAGGCTTGAAATGGCAGTGAACGCCCTTGAAATTAAGTTTAGAATGTTGAAACAGAGAAGTAAGGTTCTCCTTAGGTTTATGATGCAAGCTGCGAATGATGACCAATATTTTAGACTTGAAAACTCTGCACGTTTGGTGAATTTGGCTGGTTTAGAGGAGTCTGTGAAAGCCTTTAATGGGAAAAGCTTTTATGAAGATGAGGGTTCATTGAAATTCGCCTCTGAAATTGCGAATTATGTTTCAGATTTTCTCCATAAGGGCGATAGAAGAGGGGAGAGGCGTTTGGTTCCATCAGTCTTGCCATCTTCTGAGGCTTCGGTAAGGTTGACGAGGCAGGACATTGAACGTTATGGTGTTGCGAAAGTTGTTTTTCATGGAACACGGGAAAAACCTTACTACTCCTCTTTTAAAAGCCTAAACGTTGAGAATTCGGAAGCTTTGCTAAAAGTTCTTGCCATTGAGAAAGAATTGCGTGCGAACCTTGCTGGCGGGAGCCTCCACGTGTTAGAACTCGGCGAAGCAGAATATACTCCTGAAAACCTTTTTTCTTTAACAAAGTTTCTGGTTGAAAAGTGTGAAGTGGAACTTTTCACCTATAATCGATGCTTAACGTATTGCAGTCAATGCGATAAAAGCATGTTTGGCATGTTGCATAAATGTCCAAACTGTGGATCCGTTGGGACTTTAAAAGTTTTCAGAAGGTGTCTTTGAGCAGCGGATTAGGTAAACCAGCTGGCTAAACAACTCCTAAGATCAGCGCAAGCAGCGTCATCCGTGTTACTATGCCGTTCCAGACTTGCTGGAAATATTTCGCATGTTCTGTTCCATCTACTTCTGGAGCTATCTCATCTATGCGTGGTAGTGGATGTAGAATTATTAAGTCTTTTTTGGCGTTTTTTAAAAGATCCAAGTCAACTCTATAAGAGCCTTTAACTTTTATGTATTCTGCTTGGTCTGGGAAGCGTTCCTTCTGGATCCGCGTTACGTATAAAACATCTAAGTAGGATATGACTTTTGTTATATCCTTTTCTTCAGTCACCCTTATTTTGTCTTTTATTTCTTCAAGGACCTCGCGTCGCATTTTTAAGGATTCAGGCGAAACTAAGTATAGGTCTACGTCGTAATTGGAAAATGCGTAGGCCAACGAGTGAACTGTTCTGCCGTACCTTAGGTCTCCGACAAGCGCTATCTTTAAACCATCTATTGTACCCTTTTCCTTCAGTATCGTGTACAGGTCAAGCAGAGCCTGTGTAGGATGTTCTTCTGCGCCGCTGCCGCCGTTAATTATCGGCACTTTTGCAAACTCTGCAGCTAATCTTGCTGCGCCTTCAAGGGGATGTCTTATAGCTATGACATCAGCGTAGTTCTCAACTGTGCGGACTGTGTCTGCGAGGTTTTCACCCTTCCTAACAGAGGCTATTTCTGCTTCTGCGAAGCCTATAGTTGCGCCTCCAAGTTTATGCATGGCTGCTTCAAAGCTTAATCGGGTGCGGGTGCTTGGTTCGAAAAAGAGTGTAGCCAGGATTTTTCCTTTAAGCATGTCTGAGCCTTTTTGAGCGATGGGTTCCATTGCAACGGCGGTTTTCAATATATAATCGATTTCTTCTCTTGAGAAGTCTCTGACGGATATTATGTCTTTTCCTTTAAACTTCAAACTTGCACCCTAGAAAAAGCTTTTGCATCTGCTTAAATAATTTTTCATAGCTTTGCTACCAAGCTAATGTGGCGGCGTGTTTAAACATTGTTGGGGGGTAAAAACCTTTTATCTTTGGCTGTTTATAGCCTTTTGAAGGTTGGCGGTTTATGAGCGAGACAATGCTCTACGTTTCTAAAATTAAAGATGGAACTGTTATTGATCACATCACTGGTGGACATGCTTTAGACGTTGTTAAGATTTTAGGAATAACTGGTAAGGAGAAACGCGTAATTACCATAGCGATTAATGTGCCTAGTAAAAGGTTCAAAAATAAAGATATAGTGAAGATTGAGGGAAGAGAGCTTAACCCTGGCGAGGTTCATAAAATTGCTTTGGTTGCTCCCCACGCCACCATCAATATCATCCGGGATTATAGAGTTGTTGAAAAGCAGAGAGTTGTGCTTCCAAATGTTATCGAAGGCATAGTTAAATGTGCAAATCCTGCTTGTGTTAGCAACAGCAATGAACCTGTTAAACCGAAGTTTTACGTGAAAAGCGAGGAACCTCTGATTTTGAGATGCCATTATTGCGGCTACGTGATGGACAAGGGCGAATTGCTTAAACAGTTTTAATGCCTGAAATGTTGCGAATTGTTTAAACCTCCGCTTTAAAGCCGGGTTCTCGATCGGTTCTTCGAATTATTCTTTGGGCATTGTGTAGAAAGTTGCATCTGATAACATGTTAGGATCAAAGGCTTTTTTGATTGCACGGATTTTTAAGTGGTAATTTAGACATAGCGGTCCTGATTGGTCATGTACCGAATCGTCGTAGCTGTTTACGCCGTCGCCCCATATGCCGAACTTATTTTTAAGCATTGTTTGAAGGATGAATGATGTAATCTCCTGCGTTGCCTTCACAGATTGGGGATCGGCCGCGTCGTATCCGTAGACCTGTTCAAGATGGCACCATTGGCCGCCGAATGGGCTGAGCCAGCATTCTCCAGGCATGAAAACGATTTTGCCTTCTTCAACATACTTCAACAACGTCTTCTCTGTAGCCTCTACAAGCTGAACGCAAGAATCATAGCTGCTGTCGTAGAACGATGCAACAAGGAATGATCCTGCTGCTCTGAAGCTTTCTCTGAAGGTTCCTAAACCTATTAGCAGTTGGGCTAGGAGGGCTGATTCTTCCTGTTTGTCGAGGGGTAGTGTTTCGCCGCCGGTTTTTTCCAGAATCTTGTTGAAGCATTCTTCTTTAACTTCGATTTCTCTGGGTGAGATTGCGTCCAATAGCACTATGACTGAATAGTTGGTTTTCTCAACTGTTTCCTTTTTAGCCATATATTTTTCCCAAGCTTTATCGTTTGACTCTGTGGTTACCTGTATGAGGGTGACTCCTCCCAGTGGCAGTTTATAGGCTGCGAAGGCTATTTGTTCCTCTTCGATATGGCGGAGAAACTCAACCAGCGGTTCAATAGAGGGGAAGGTAACCACGTGAAGCCTGAAGTTTTCAGGAAGCTCACACTCATAAAGCGGCGGTTCACCCTTCACATTCAACCTTGGCGGCCCATACCAGGGAGCAAGCTTCACCGCCACCTTCGTAATTATCCCCAAACCTCCATTAGCTCCAATTCGGCCCCTCAACACTGCTCGAAGGCTTAACCCCGGGCCGTCTGCAGTGAACCACCCTGAATCCGTAGCCATAGACCCAAGTCGTACCATTTCACCGTCAGGCAAAACCCATTCAACACCCAAAAGGTTCTGCCCATCAAAATGCGAACTAATACAATGAAAACCTGCCCCTTCATGGCATGCCGAACTTGCCACAACCGAAGCTGACGGCCCAGCCCCCAAAGCGTTAAACCTTAAACCCTTCTTGAGGCATTCATAGAACAGTTCAGCATGAGAAACATAAGGCTCAACCACAGCAACCATGTTCCGCTCATCAATCAACAAAATACGATTAAGCCTCCTCAAATCTATAACCAGAAAAGGCTCCTTTGCAACCAAAGAGAAAACAGCGAAACCGGTTGAATGGGCTTTAAACTTTATTTTGAACCTGTTGCATACTTTAACTATTGCTTGGGCTTCTTCTGCGTTGCCTGGCATTACCACTGCCAGGGGCCTGAAAGGCGCCAGCCTGCTGCCGAAAAGTTTTTCATTTCCCCACACGAAGCTGTAGCTTTCGAGAACTGCTGGGTCGTCTGTTATGTGTTCTGGGCCTACTATGTCTTCTAGGGCTTTGTAGGCTTGTTCCGGCATTTTTTGTTGGTTCATGCTATTTCGCCTCCACTGATTTCTGTATAAGCTCGGCTATGTCGTATACTTGGATGTTTATTCCTGTAACGTTGGCGGCGTCTTTGAAGTTTCTCTCGCACCATCCGCATGCTGTAACCAACGCTTGGGCGCCTACGGCTTTGGCTTCCATCAGCCTTTGTTTTGCAGTCCAAAGGGCGAACTCCGGGTAGGCTTCTTTGACGCCTCCTCCAGCTCCGCAACACCAAGCATACTCCTTTACCCTGTGCATTTCAACAAGCCTTAAGCCTGGAACGCTTCTAAGAATGTTGCGCGGCGACTCGTAAACGCCTCCAGCTCCTCTCCTCCACGGCTTAGGCGGTTCATAAATGAGCATTGTTCCAAGAACCTTTCTTGGCGGTGTTACGTATGGTTTTCCAGGCGACGAGTAAAGGTAGGGCTCTGAGAGCCTGCCCAAATGGCATGGGTCATGATATGAAACCCTTAACGGAACTTTGTTGGCAAGTCGCAGTTTATCCGTTTTCACCAACCTTTCAATGTATTCGACGGAATGTAGGATTTGGAATCCGTTGCGGCCGAACCTGGAGTACCAAGCTTTAAACGTGCCGTAACAGTCTGAGCATGGCGTCACTATGGTTTTTACGCCGGCGTTCCTCCAGGCTTCCACGTTGTGGTCTAAAAATTTCATGAATTCTCCTTGGAACCCAAGCTCGTATGCGCGTCCTCCGCAGCAGGCTTCCTCCGCTTCGAAAATGCCTACGTCAACACCTGCCTGCTGTAGAAGCGTCACTGTTGCCCGCGTTACGGGCCAAAGTTCTTCGTCGAAGCTGAATCTGCATCCTGCATGAAACAGCACTTCCGCCTTCTCCTCTGGAAGCTTTTTAACATCCAGCCCCTCCGCCCATCTTCCCCTGTCTTTTCTGGGCTTCTGCATCATGTTATCCTCCTTTTTGAGGCTGTCAATTATGGAGACCAGTTCCGTGGGAAACTGGCCTTTTTCCACACATTTTATTCTAAGCTCAATCAACGTTTCCAGCGGTTCAAGATCCATCTGGTTTTTACATGAAACGTCACATGCGCCGCACATTTGACATTGATAAACAATGTCCACAAGCCTCGGCGAATCCCTAAGCCTGTTCAACAGCATGGAATAAGCCAAACTGCGTCTTCCTCCCGCCGACCAGCTGTGAAACAGGT
>JAWBOH010000040.1:0-8630 GCA_038826715.1 Bathyarchaeia archaeon
ACGATGCAATTTTTTTCGAGGGAAAAGCGGAGAAACCTGTGTATTTATTGATAACTGATGGAGAAGCTGAGCTGAAGGATGCCGGTCATCTTTGGGGCAAAAACACAGCTGAAACAGATGAACAGATAAAAGCGGATAATAATGATAAAACCATTAGAGTAGCATGTATTGGTCCTGCAGGGGAGAAACTGTCAAGACTTGCCTGCATAATCAATGATTGGGGAAGGGCGGCAGCAAGGTCAGGATTGGGCGCTGTTATGGGCTCAAAAAACTTGAAAGCAGTTGCATGTAAAGGTTCTTTTAAACCCAATATCTTCAACCCCGAAAAGGTGAAGGAATTCATGTCCCAGGTGGCGGAAGCTATCAAAACAAAGCCTCCACCACCCTTCTTGGAACTAAGTAGGTACGGAACATGTGGTAGTGTCGTTAGACACGGGTTTGAACATGAAACTCCTATTAAAAACTGGAGTGGAAATAACATTGAGGATTTTCCAATCGAGAAATTTGAACGAATTGACGGGGATTCAGTGAAAAAGTATATCACCGCTAAGTATGTCTGCCATGGCTGCCCTATTGGCTGTGGCGGATGGTTAAAAGTTGAAAGTGGAAGATATGCTTTGGAGAAGGCGCATAAACCTGAATATGAATCAATAGCCGCCTTTGGTCCCATGTGCTTAAATGACGATATAGAATCCATTATTTATGCTAATCATCTTTGCAACATGTATGGATTAGACACCATTTCAGCAGGTGCCACAATAGCTTTCGCCATGGAATGCTTTGAGAAAGGCATACTTACACAAAGAGACACTGAAGGGATCACACTTGACTGGGGAAATACTGAGGCAATAATTGAAGTTTTAAAGAAAATATGTGAACGTGAAGGAATCGGCGATGTTTTAGCAGATGGAGTCAAGATGGCTGCAGCAAGAATCGGTAGGGGAGCGGAAAAATTCGCTATACATGTGTGCGGACAAGAGCTCCCATATCACGATCCGAGAAATATGCCTGGCTGGGGAATTGCATATGTTTGCGATCCAACTCCAGGAAGACATACGCGTGGAGTCAATACTGCTCCTATAATTAAGGAAGAGAGAAACCTCCTAGGCAAAGGCAAAATCCACGCTGTGGGAATTGCAAGAAACCATATTTTAAGCACTTCTGGTTTATGTTTCTTCGGCGCATTTCTAAGAATACCCTTACGTGAGGTTCTAGAGGCTGTAACCGGCTGGAACTTAAATGATGAAGAACTTGTTAGAACAGGACATAGAATTGCCGTTATTATGCACGCCTTTAACCTTCGCGAAGGGCTTAAACCCTCAGATTTTACCATGCCGTCGAGGGCAGCAGGTGATCCACCGCTAAAGGTTGGCAAACTAAAAGATGTAACGCTTGACTTTGAAACGCCTAAAAAAGAATATTATGAAGCAATGGGATTAAACACTGAAACTGGTAGGATATCTACAGAAAGAATTAAAGAGCTAGAATTGGATGAAATCTCAGATTTGTTTATGGATTAAAGCCTTTTATACATGCATTAAAAAGATTATGAGGGATAAAAATGATGAAACCTCTTGAAGGAAAAGTTGCACTGGTAACGGGAGCAGGCAGCAAAAGAAGCATGGGGCATGCTGCTGCCTTGAGGTTGGCCAAAGAAGGCGCTAAAGTTGTTGTTGTAGATAAAGAACCAGCACCGAAAAGCGTTTGGCCAGGAGATGAGGATTGGGGCGGTTTGAGCGATATAGTTAAAGAGATAGAGTCTTTGGGAAGCGAAGGCTTAGCTATTGTGGCGGATATTAGCAGGAGTGAAGATGTTGAAAGGATGGTGTTTGAAGCATTAAATAGGTTTGGGAAGATCGATATTTTGGTTCACTGCGCAGCTATTCGCGGTCCTATGAACACACCTCTGATAGAGCATGATGAAGCAACGTGGAGGAAAACTCTGGACGTAAACGTGACAGGCACTTTCCTAGTCTGCAAAGCAGTAGCTAAAGCCATGTTAAAAGATGGAAAATCTGAGGGGAGAAAAATCGTGCTATTTGGCTCGCTGGCCGGAGTTGGCGGTTATCCTGGTAGCGCAGCCTATTGCGCTTCGAAACATGCAGTAGCTGGATTGGGCAAAACGTTAGCGCTTGAGTTGGCAAAATACAAAATAAACGTCAACATCATACATCCCGGCGCTGTCGCAACCAACCTTAGAGACGAAAACATTAGGCAAAGGGCCAAGGATGAAGGAGTAAGTCTAGCTGAGGTTGTGGAGAAGACTAGGAAACAAGAAGCTGAGCTTGCCTCTAAAATACCTTTAGGTAGAATGGGAACACCTGAAGACATAGCTAATGTCGTTTTCTTCCTGGTTTCCAATCAATCTGAGTGGCTTACGGGGATTGAAATCCCAGTGGCAGGCGGTTCCCGGGGATAATTCATTTCCTTTTCATGGACATTCTCTACAGGTAACTATTCGGTTTTAATTAGCAGATATTTTGAAACAAATTTTCACTTGAGTAAAGAATTCTTTCCTGAACATGGGAGTTCTCTGACGGTAAATGCGTTGTTCCGAATTCCTTTCATGCAGTAGCAAACTTTAAATTTGAACGTTGACTCTATTGCTTGGAAGAAAAATTTTAAAGGGTGCGTATGAGGAAATGACAGTACTCGTGCCGGTTAAGGGATTTGAGCAGAAGAACTGGGCAAAGATAATAGCCGAGTTGAAGAGTATAAATATGCTCACTCCGCGGGTTCAAAAACGATGGAAAGAATGGGAGAATGCGCCTCTCTATTTGTGCCCTGAATCTTCATTATCATTTACTAAATCTTGGAAGCAGACAGAGGGGTTACCCTTAACATTAAGATGGGCAAAGGCCGTCGCAGCAATTTTGGATGAAACTCCTTTAAGAATTTGGGATGGCGAGCTAATAGTTGGATCTCCAACAAAATACCTTAGAGGTTGCGATGTAATTGCCGCAATGTTCCCGAAAAGATTGCTTAAATCTTTAGAGGAGGGGGTAATTGATAATAAAGTGAGTGAACGTGCAACAGCGTTAATCACAGACGAAGATAGAAAACTGCTTGAAGAAGATGCTCGATATTGGGCAGACAAACTACCTCCTGATTATGCAAATGATTTACGCAGGGAAATCCTGGGAGAAGAAATTTTTGATCTAATGATGGATCGTGCACAAGTTTTAGAGGGTATACCACTCAGAGCCCACAGGGAAGAAGAATTAGGCATATTTGGACCAATGTGGGGGCTAGGCGGCGTTTTCTATTATCGTTGGGAAAAACTTATGGAGCATGGGCTTCTGGGGGTTATCGAAAAAGCTGAGGCGGAAATAAAGAGGGTGGAAGAAGAAGGAGCCGGGGTAGCTACCATTTCGAGAGAGGCCTGCGAAAGATACATTTTGGCAAAGTCTATGATAGTCGCATGTAAAGCCATTATAAGATATGCCGGCAGATATGCAGCTCTGGCAAGGAATATGGCGGCGAATGAAGGCAATCCTGTTAGAAAAAGAGAATTGGAAAAAATAGCAGAAATCTGCGACTGGGTCCCGGCAAACCAGCCGAGAAACTTCTGGGAGGCCCTGCAATTCATTCACTTTATGAGGCTTGTAGGGTTTAAGGAGAACCCCTACTGCAGAGACACTAGTTTAGGAAGAATTGATCAAGTGCTATATCCTTATTATGAGAAGGATCTAAAAGAAGGCAGGTTCACCCTCAATGAGCTAGCAGAGCTGCTTGCCCTTTTCTGGATAAAAACAAGAACGTTTGATTCTTTTGATCCTGAAAGAAGGGATGTGCGACATGCTCCCGGTACCCTGCTTCCAAACGTAACTATTGGAGGAGCAGATGAAAAAGGCAATGATGTCACTAATGAGGTTTCCTGTCTTATATTAGAAGTTATGCGCCAACTGAGACTTTCAGAACCCGCAGTTTACGTTCGCTTTCACAAGAACATGAGCGATGAGTTTCTAATATATGCTTTAGAATGTAATAGGGATTATGGAGGCGGTAATCCCGCCTTTCTTAATGACGAACTCGGCACTAAAAGGTATTTAGAGCGAGGTGTTCCTCCGAAAGATGCAGTAGACTGGATTGCAAGCGGTTGTCTAGGTTATCACTTAGTTTCTTGTATACATGCCACAGGCACTTACAACCTTAATTTATGCAAAATATTCGAGATAACCCTCAATAACGGTTTTGATCCTCGAACTGGGAAGCAGCTAGGTCTAAAAACAGGTGAAGTTTCAAAGTTTACCTCTGTTGAGCAGTTGATAGATGCCTTTTTAAAGCAAGTTGACTATTTTGCCGAAAAATTACGCATGGTCTACTTTGTCGACAGAATCGCTTTTCTCACATCGCCTAGACATGTGCATAGTCCGTTAGCTAATACATTAACACACTTTGATTACACGTTGCCTAAAGGAGAACCGTTAGGGGAAGGAGCGGCTCCCTACCCAGACGGAATTATGGTATGGTTCGGAGATCGCGGAACCACAGACATCGCTGACAGCATTGCCGCCATCAAGTATTTAGTTTTCGACCAAAAGAAGATAACAATGCAGCAGTTGTTAGAAGCCATTAGAGCCAATTGGGAAGGATGCGAAGATATACGGCAAATGTGTCTAAATGTACCCAAATATGGTAACGATGATCCCTACGTTGACGATATACATACATACATTTGGGAGAAGACTCAAGAAATTCTCCAGAAAAGACCAGACCCATTCACCGGACGCAAAAACTTCACATTCAAAGGCGCAGCAACGGGACATATAGTTCACGGGAGAGTTGTGGGAGCCCTGCCAAACGGCAGATTAGCATATACGCCTATAAATGATGGGGCTTCTTCAGCTATGCCTGGTATGGATAGGAATGCACCTACTGCCACAATAAAGTCTGCGACAAAAGTTAGCTACAGCCGTTTAACTGGAGGCCCCTTGAACATGAAGTTTAGCAGGTCGCTGGTTAACACTCGAGAAAAACTCGAAAAGCTTGCAGCAATGGTTAAAACATTCTTTGATAGGGGCGGATGGCACATACAGTTCAACATTCTTAATCCGGAGGAATTAATTGCAGCTAAGAAGAACCCAGAGAAATACAAGCATTTAATAGTTAGGGTGGGAGGATACAGCGCGTATTTTGTGGATCTTCCGCCAAGCGTTCAAGACGAGATTATCGCTAGAACCCTACATGGCATGTAATCCCTGCCTACTTTTTCAGAAATCGCAAGTTTTGACGTGAGATAATGGTGGCTGAAGGGGTAATATTCAATATTCAAAGATACAGTTTAGATGACGGCCCAGGAATTAGAACAATTGTTTTTTTAAAAGGCTGCCCGTTAAAATGTTTATGGTGCGCCAACCCAGAGGGGCAAAAGCATACGCCTGAAGTTGCCCACAGAGATTCTCTATGCAATAAATGCATGAGGTGTGTTCAAGTTTGCCCTATGAAAGCAATTTCAGTTGACGCAGAAGGCATACGTATCAACCGAGATCTTTGCAGTGTATGTGGCGAGTGTGCGAAGGTCTGCAACCGCGAAGCCCTCGGGATCTATGGAAAGAGCATGACCGTTGAAGAAGTTTTTGAAGAAGTTATTAAGGATGTTGACTTTTACAAAAAATCAAACGGCGGGGTAACGGCTTCAGGCGGCGAGCCGCTATTCCAGTCCGAGTTTACCGCGGCTCTTTTCAAAAAGTGTCTGGAAGCAGGAATAGGAACTGTTCTTGAAACAAGCGGCTACGCTGAGGAGGATAATTTAAAAAAAGTTTTGTCCTACACTGACCTTGTGCTTTACGATTTGAAATGCGCAGACCCAAAACTTCACATCCAATTAACAGGTGTGTCTAACAATCTAATTCTCAAAAACTTGTCGATTGCCTCCAATCTTGTACCCTTGATAATACGTGTACCTGTTATTCCCAATTGCAACGACTCTCAACAAGAAGTTGAAGCTATGGCTCAAATCATAATCCAAAATGGGATAGACAAAGTTGAACTAATGCCGTATCATAGATTCGGGATGGGAAAATATAAAATGTTGGACAGAAACTACTTTTTAGAAGAATTAGAACGCCCTTCAGATGGATTGCTTCAAAAGGTTAAAGAAATTTTTGAATCGTACGGACTTGCGTGCAAAATCGTGGCTTAAAAACTAATGGATAATCTTAAAAATAACGCGCACATTATTTCCTCTTAATCACCAATAAGGGATTCTTAAAGTAAATTTTATAAGCGATATCATTATAATCGGTTTGCTAAATCTGGAGGTTTTTATGTGGCGCGATTGAGTGAGCAGCAGGTTAGGGAGATAGTTGAAAATTTTATAAAGCAGAAGTACCCGTCAGCCCACCACATATCATTCACAACCTTAGAATATAAAGCGAGATTTTACGAATATTGGGTGACAGCCTCTTTCACTCCATGCAACAGCGAAAATGCTAAGCAATTATTTTTCAGGATTGACGCCGGTAGCGGAAACCTCACTCATAAAGTCGAGGAGCTATAACCTGCTTGAAAAATTTTATATGTAATGGTTTCGGTTTTTGGAATGGATGATCTGGAGGTTTTTATGTGGCGCGATTGAGTGAGCAGCAGGTTAGGGAGATAGTTGAAAATTTTATAAAGCAGAAGTACCCGTCAGCCCACCACATATCATTCACAAAAATAGAGCTTAAGGAGCAGTCTTCAGAATATTGGATCGACTCTTTCTTCAGGATTAATTTCACTGAGGCCATGTGTCTTTTTTGCAGAATTAACGCTGAGACGGGGCAAATGATACATCACTCTATCAGCCTGTACTAAGAAACGCTTTTATTACGATACACCTCTTTTCAACCATTTTAACCTTATCCGCAATTTTTACGATTTTATTAACCCAATCTTGAGCCAACCTTAGTTATTACTACATTATCAGAGATAATGGTTAAATATTCTAAAGAAAGTTCATGATGCAATGGTGAAAATGTTATGGATGCAACTTTTCAGTTCGCCAAAGTTTTCGCAGAGACTAAGTTCGACGATTTGCCAAGACCTGCGGTTGAAGCCGCGAAGAAAGAAGTTCTAGACACTATTGGTGTTGCTCTTGCAGGCTGTTCCGCTCCCGGAGTTAAGGAGTTAATGCAGATAGTCACCGATTGGGGCGGAAGACCTGAAAGCACAATTTGGTATTGGGGGAATAAACTACCAGCGCCAAATGTAGTTATGGTGAATGCTACAATGGCTCACGCATTGGATTACGACGATGTTGCAAAGGCGCCTCTACATCCAGGGGTTATAGCCGTCACATCCGCTATAGCAGCAGCTGAATTGAAAGGGAATGTGAGCGGTAAAGAACTTATAACGGCAATAGTTTTAAGTGCAGACTTCATGTGTAGGATAGTGTACGCAACCAGGCTTGGAGCAGAACTTATAAAAAGAGGATGGCACGCCACAACTGTAATCGGTTTTCTTGCAGCGGCAGGAGCTGCTGGAAAAATATTGAAGCTAGATGAAGATGGAATAGTCAACGCGTTCGGCATTGCATATCATCAGTGTAGTGGCAACGGTCAATGCGTCGTTGATGGAGCTTTAACTAAAAGGCTTGGGCCTGGTTTCGCGACGAGGGGCGGAATAATTGCTGCATTAATGGCTGAAAAAGGCATTACTGGTGCTAAGAACTGTCTTGAAGGTGAATGGGGGTTGTATAACATTTATTTTGATTGTAAATGTGATCATACTGTTTTGACTTCTAATCTAGGAAAAGAATTTGAAATAACGACAGTTAACATCAAAAAGTATCCATGTTGTAGAGGCACCCACGACCATATTGACTGCACTTTAGCGCTTGTAAATAAATATGATATCAAGCCTGAAGACGTGGATGAAATCGCAATATTTGCCGGAGAGGGAAGCTACTGGCTGTGCACGCCTTTAGATGTGAAGTCTCAACCCAGAACGATAGTGGACGCTCAGTTTAGTGTACCATGGGTTGTGGCGACAGCAATAGTTAAGAGAGACGTTAACATTTGGGACTTTAATGAAGATGCCATTAAAAACCCAGACGTTCTAGAGATGTGTAGCAGAATAAGAAAAGTTGTGCGCACACGTGAAAAAGCAAGGGTCGAAATCAAAACAAAAAATGGGAAAGTTTATGCGGAAGAAATTAATTATACGTCAAGTGGCAAAGAACCACGAGTAATTTTTGATGATGTAGCCCACAAATTCAGAAAATGCGCTTCTCAAGCTCCTCGCCCATTATCACATTCGCAAATTGAACAGGTAATAAGCATTTGCCGACGACTGGAGCAACTAGGGGACACTTCAGAACTAGTCGATCTATTATGCAACATTGAGCATTAGGACTCTCAGACCGTCAACATCGAGTGCGACTGCTTAAACTCACGCTTAATTTATCGGTACATTCGCAACTCTTTAATATGCCGTTCAAATGTTCCATGTAGGGTGTTGTGGCTGTCAAGGTTTATAATGTTGATGACAAAAATTTATTGAGAGATTAAGTTGGAGAAATATTAAATGTTGAGTTCTGTTGAGGAGTGAGTTTATGTGGGGACATGTGGGCAAGATTTTGAGGGTTAACCTTACTCGTGGAACAGTTGGTGTTGTTGAGACGAAACGTTATGAAAGCTGGGTTGGCG
>JAWBOH010000041.1:0-7581 GCA_038826715.1 Bathyarchaeia archaeon
TTAGCCCTGATTAACCAGAAAAGGCGCGTTCAAATCAGAGTAAACGAAAACTCCTACGTGATAGCATCTCCTGAAGACTTCCAGAAAGCCCTAAACATTCTGCAATACACCTTAAGAGAAACTGTAGCACGGCTGGGCAAACGCCAACAGGAGGTCCTAGGCCTCTTCACAGAAGGCGACACATTAGACAAGCATCAGGTTGCAGAAAGGCTTAAAGTTTCCACAGACACAGCTTCTAAAGCCCTAAAAAGCCTGGCGAAAGCCGGATACCTAAAAGAAAACACAGCAACAAAACCATACACATACGAGCCTCTGCAAAACAAGCCTGAAGCGCTCGGAATCCTTGAAAATCCGAGCCAGTACCGCCTATTTTGGCAGGAAAACCTTGAAAAATGGCTGAAAGACATCGCCGCAACCCTGCAGTCGAGGGGTATAATTTTCCAGATATGGCGACCAGAAGAAAACGAAGCAAACGCAGTTTCCGCCATTTCAGAAGCTGAAAACAAAGAAAAGATCCGAAACCTTGACTTTCAAAACGAGAAAACACATTCACCCAATATCCGAGTTGCAGAGGTGCCATCGCAGCCAAATTTAAGCCCTATTCCTGAAAAAAGCCGAATACAACTCGGATTCCAGCATACTCCGAATGGAAAAGCCTTATTTCTATGGCGGAGCGTTAAGCCTGCTGAGAAATGCGAGTTTTGCGGAAAATCAGCTGTAGAATACGAAGTTATTGAACCTGTTAACCGCCAAGCCATAAGGCGATGCCAAAACTGCTTTAATCAGCTACGCCAAACATTCAGCAATTCAGTATGGAAAAACATTGAGGAAGAAGGGCTTGCAAACGTCTAAAAAGGTAGGGGGAAGATCCTCCCAGGTCTCTGTCTGTGTCTGTTGATCGAAGATAAAGGTGAAGCCGTTGGCGCTATTTGAAGAAAAGCCTGGCAGAGTTTTCAGAGACGCCGCCTGCCTTCAGCCGCTTTCTCCTCCGCCTGGCGGCGTTCCAATTTGCCGCGAAAACGATTTGAAGTTTATGGCCAACTACCTGGCTGAAGTTTTCAGAACAGGCCAAGGCAGAAACCTCTTCATTTATGGCAAGCCTGGAACGGGTAAAACGGTTTGCGCCCAATATTTGCTTAAAGAAATCCAAAGACACGCTGATGACAAGGGCTTGGCAATTTCAACAGTCTACGTGAACGCCGGCAAAACGAGAACACCCTACTACACAATGGTTGAAATCGTGGAGGGTTTGGGCTTAAGGGTGCCTGAAGCTGGATGGCAAATGTTCCGCCTGAAACAGGCTTTCGAAAACATGTTAGCCGCCAAAGCAGTTGTAATCGCCATAGACGAGGTTGACATCATATTCCGAAAAGAAAAGGAGCCCCTTGTCTACTATTTAAACCGTCAGCCAAAAACCACGCTGATCCTCATAAGCAACAAAATCGAAGACGCGGCGCGAATTCCGGAAAGAGCCCTAAGCACACTTCAACCCAAACTTGTATCGCTTAACCCCTACACGCCTAAAGAAGCAAAGGAAATTCTCAAGGACCGCGCAAGCCACGCCTTCCAGCCCGATGCCCTACCCGATAAACTGCTCGAAAAAGTGGCAAAGTTAACGGCTGAAGCAGGCGACATAAGACTCGGCCTCTCAACGCTATTGTCTGCTGGAATTAGGGCTGAAAGGGCTGGAAGAACAAAAATAACAATTGAAGACATACAATCAGCATTCAAAAGCGAAAAAACAACCGAAATCCTGAAAGCAATAGGCATACTGAAAAAGCACATTCAGAAGCGGAAACGGAAGAAAAAGTGGGGAAGCTTGGGCTTCTAAAAGGTTAAAACGGGAAAAGGCTGTGGCAGAAGAAAACACAGAACAAACACACTACAATGAAAGCCAACCTCCCTCGAACTAGAGCCAGCCAAAATGCCCCCAATGCCGATCCACAAGGCTTTACATGGACGGAATGCGTTACTTGGCAAATGGCGAGGCGGTTCAACGTTGGTTGTGCAGAAGCTGCGGCTACCGCTTCACAAAGAAAAATTGCAACTGTTCAGACAAGTTTCAACGTGCTTCAAAAGTTGATAGGCAGATTTTAAATTGCGCTAACGCCATAACTTCTAATTGTCAAGGAAGCTGTGAAGCGAAGAGCGGAGCGTCCTCCGCCCTTCGGGCGGTGAAAGCCTTGGCCGAAGTGGAAACCCGCGCTGAACAGCGGGCTGCGGGGGCCGCAGATAAAGGAGTTGAAAGCGAAACCAGACAAAGACTTGTAGAATTTGCATAGTGGATGAAAAAACGGGGATATGCAGACGAAACCATTAGATGCAACGTTTCAGCATTAAAAATCCTAACAGAAAGAGGAGCCGACCTCAACTCGCCAGAATCGGTAAGAGAAGTGATCGCGAAACAAAAGTGGTCAGGAAACAGAAGAAAGAACGTCATAAACGCCTACACAGTATTCTTAAAAATGCATGGTTCCAACTGGGGCAAGCCTAAATGCAGTGTTGAGCAAAAAATTCCATTCATTCCAACAGAACAAGAAATCAACGCTTTAATAGCTGGAGCGGGCAAAAAGCTTGCAGCCTTTCTCCAATTGCTAAAAGAAACAGCTATGCGAGCTGGCGAAGCGGTGAGGCTTGAGTGGACAGACATAGACTTTGAAAGACGCATAGTAACCCTAAACAAACCAGAAAAACGCAGCAACCCACGCATGTGAAGAGTCAGCAACGAGCTTATGGCCATGCTGAAAAACCTGCCAAAAATAAACCAAAAAGTTTTCGGAGACGCCACCTACAACACATTTAAACAAACATTTCAGGGAACAAGACAAAAACTTATGCGCACACTTCAAAATCCAAGACTTGAGAAAATGACGCTTCACACTTTTAGGCATTGGAAGGCAACAATGCTTTACCACCAGACGAAAGACCCCTACTACGTGAAACAGTTCCTCGGACACAAGACCCTGAAGAATACGGAAATCTACATAACTGTTGAAAGGACAATATTCGGAGAGTACAGCGACGAGTTCTCTGTAAAAGTGGCATCCAAACCAGAAGAGATTAAGGCGTTACTTGAGACAGGCTTTGAATACGTTTGCCAAAAGGACGACTTAATGTTTTTTAGGAAGCGCATATGAAAATGTACCGGGGTAGTCCAAAAAGCTGCCGGGGTAGCCTAGCCTGGAATGGGCGCCAGACTCATAATCTGGAGAACACGATCGGGGCTTAAGAGCGCCTAACTGTCCAGAGGTCGCGGGCTCGAATCCCGCCCCCGGCACTTTTCCAATAGTTTGGAATAAGTCCCCGACATTCAACTATTTCCTCTTTCTGAAATATTTGCCATCGCCGTCGCTGCATACGAATTCAAACCCTGCCTCTATAAGCTGCACGGTTTCTTGAGGCGTATGGGCAACTCTGCATATGAATTCTTCTTCTTTCAAGCCTTCAACCAGATGCGTGTAGACAAGCGTGTTTTTGATGTTTTTATGTCCCAGCACGCGCATAACGTGCAGTATGTCCTTTGTCTTAGCGTATTCCATTGTTGCTTTCCAATGGCGGAGAGTGTGGAAACTTAGTTTCAGAAGCCTTGGATTGGCAAGTTTAAACGCTATTTTTTTCCGCTGCCTCTGGAAAGTCCGCATTAAACTGTCCAGGTCTGTGTAGCGGCTGAATATTCGGCTGCTTGTTTTCGGCAGGTTATTGATCATTGATAAAAGTTTAGCTGTAACACGGAAAACTCTGGGGTCGCTGTTTTTCTCCGGAGTGATCCTGATTGTTCCAGCTTCAAAATCCACGTCTTCCCATTTTAACGCAAAGATTTCTCCTGCCCGTGCGCCTGTCTCCTTGCCGATTTGAAGGAAAACTGCGATGGGCGCTGTGCAGCCTGATATTAAATCGTCTATTTCACGTTCCAGAGGGATGAAGGGCATCGTTCTGATTCTTCTACACATTGGCTTCTGCCATTTCAGCCCGCGCCATTTAGCGTAAAGGTCATAGGCGCATATCAACGCTTCCCGGTAAGAATTCTTCCAGCAGTCCTGTTTCGCTAAAGCCTCTTTAACTGTTTCAGGGTTTTGAAGGTCGGCTCCAAGCTGAACCAGACGCATCAGCCTTTTCTTTCGGCTGATTATGGTGGATTCCCTGTATCCTTCCTTTTTCATCCACCATGCGAATTCAACAAGCTGCCCTTTAACGTCTTGCTGCTGTTTGGCCTCTGTGGCTCCCGCTTCCCGCTTTTCCGCTACCGCCTTTTCCTCTTCCATGACAAGAACCTTGCCATGGGCATCGCCTGTTTTATTTGACTCAAAATTTTTATAAAATTTGCCATGTTCCGAAAACCGGTAACCGCAGCTTCTGCAAAGCCACCGTTGAACCGTGCTGCCGTCAACTAAATAACGTAAACCGTCTTTATAGAGAAGCTGAGAACCGCATTCTGGGCAGACGGGAGCCATCAACTTTCAACTTTCTTTATTCAATAAAAAAGGGGAAATTGATGGAAGCATGTGGATATTTTAAAACGCCTCGTTTATCCATCCAATGGGTTTCTTCAGCTTGCTCATTGGAATTTGCAAGTGGATTCTGCCATCTTTGTCTTTGTATCCATGCTTCTTCACGCTTTCCAAAGCCTCTTCTCCGATAACGCCAATCCTGTATTGTTGGCTTTGATATTCAACGTTGAAAACTAAAGCGTCCAGGCTTTTGGATTCAACAGGTTTGCCAATCAGCGTCACATCAACAAGCGAAAGTCCTAAATCTTCGTTTGTCAACCCTTCTTTTGGCTTAACCTCCATTGTTTTCACCTCTCAGGCTGGGAAAGCTCGTTTTGAGCTTCCCTTTCAGCCTCACTTTTAATGAGCAGCAGGACACGGTCATACTCATCTGCATGGACACGGATCCATCTAACGTCAATCCTTGACAAAATTTTGCCGCAGAAATCGCAGGTCATGTATTCGGTTTTTTTAGATTCAGAAGCTTCCGGTTTCAAATCGTCTTCGACGAGAGGAATGAAGCGTTCACCTTCTTCCATCGCGTCTTTAAGGTTTGAAGTTGCGGTTAAACCGGAATCAGTTAAAGGTTGCCCTGTATCTTTCAATTCTTGTTTCCCGGGGAAACTTAAAACCTCATTGTAAGCTTCTTTATACGAAAGAAGCCCATTTTTAAGTTTTTCTAAAACTACAGGATTCTCAGCTATGCTTAAAAGTTTAGACACGTATCCCTTTGAAAGGTGAAGTTCTGAAGCTATCTTTTCAACAGTCCATCCGAAAGAAGCTTTAACATTCGCTAAAAACTCTGCAAGCTCTCCAAGGTTTACTTTGCCTCTCAGAACGTTCAATTTAACAGAGTAGAGCATAGCGTCTTTTTCAGAGCCATGTAAAACGTAGGCTTGAATCAGGTTTTCGCCTAATTCCTTAGCGGTTTCAAGCCGGTTCTGGCCGTCTGCAAGCCACTTGTTTCCATCATCGTCTTCAAAAACGTAAATCGGCTGAATAACACCGTTTTCTTCAATACTTTCTTTGAAACTCATTGAATCTTCGAATCGACTATGCAGCCTCATTTCCGGAATCTTAACGTCCTTTGGTTTAAGCCAACATAATTTAGGAAGACTTTCATGATTGTTTGCCATGTTTCAACAACCCTTGTTTCTGGAGTTGTATGCGATGCTCAATGTCTCGCTCGATTATTTGCAGACTTTTTAAGACGTTTTCATAGGTTGTGTTTGATGGGAAAAAAACGGCTGCTGCTGCGTTGCTTATTATCCGCATTTCTCGGCCGAAGGCCTCACGCAGCTCTTTTGGAATGTAAAGCACGCCTGTCTCGGTTATCCGTGTTTTCAGTTCAACCATGTTTTTTCGCCTCAACTTAAAACTTATATATCCTATCTTATAATTAATTGCTTAATGTAATTATTACGAGGTTTAGTTACATGCAAAACCAGCTGGAAAAAGAGATAATTCGCGTTTTAAAATACATGCCTGACTACAGCGGGCGATGGAGCCAGATTCGAAACGCGCTGCTTATACGCTTTCAACCCCAAGACCTGAACAATTTCAACGTGCAGCTAACACGCGCATTGGAAAAACTTGAAAAAGGCAAGATTATAACGAAGGCTGCTCAATCCCACAAAAACGTGGTTTACAAACTGAACCTTTCCGAAATTAACATGGAAGAAGACGATATCAGGGTTATTCCGCTTTTTGCTGGAGCTTTTAACCCTGAAAAGCCTATGCCTACCTTCAAACAGTTTAAAAGCAAAGTTTTAGATTTGTTTGAAGATTCCTGGTTGAAAGTAGAATATGAAAAATTTGTTAAAGAATGGAAATATTTCCAAAAACTCAGGGAAAAGCCTTAAATTTATTATAAAAATATTCAGAAATCTTAATATTTTTTCAAAATGAGATAGATATTTAGAGTTGTGGGGAGGTGCCATGCTGAATGGGTTTGCTTGACACCGTAAGGCCTGTCCTGGGTTATGTTTTGGCAATCGCGATCCTGGTGATTATCGCCGGTTTAGGTTTCATGGCTGCTGTGAGTGCCAACATAACTTCTGCCGCTACTACCATGGCCAGTATTCTTGTTTTGGTTGCGTTGCTTGTAGGTGTGGCTGCAGCGTCCAGGGTGGGTCGTGAAGCTTAACCCTGTCTGCAAGGCCGGTTGAAGTGCTGGAGAAGTCATTGACGGGAGCCTCCCAACTGCTTCAAATCCTGTAAAGGCGCATACCTGCAGGTCGGCTGCGCCGAGCTTAAAACTGTGATGCACCGCCCCTATGGGGAACGGCGGCGGAGAACAGGGTTTTAAGCTGTTTTCTCCCTTCTTTTATTTTTCATGTTTCGGTGAGTTCAAAAATCCTGCCAGTATGATTATCAGGAAAAGCATTATTGCTAAAGCTTCGTTCATGTTTAACCCTTTTTCTAGATGTTCAGGAATTTCTTGTCGTAGCATTTTATGCATAGGTGTCCTGTTACGTGGATGTTTCTACGACCGTAGAAACATTATCTACTAATGGCAGTAAAGCGCGTGCCTTATGATAAGAAATCTCTCCAGCAATAATTTTCTTTTGGATGTTGTCTGGTAAACTTTGGTTCGGGTAGAAAACCCATAGAAGGAAAAGTATGTTTCGCCAAGCTTAAACGGTTTGCCGCATTCGTCGCATTGTTTAACCGGGCGGCCTCTCTTTTTTCGGATGTGTTTTTTAAACGTCATCAACTTATTTCCGTTGTGTTTGGAATGTTTAAAGTTTTTGCATTTGGAAGCTGAGTTTTTGTAAAAAATTTATTTGTCTGGATTAAAATTAAATTTTTCTATTAGAAAAATTAAAATTCCAAAAAACAGAAAAACACACGTTTCTGGAAAAGGCTTTAAAACGCCTGTTTTCTCTAAAAACGACATTTTCCAAGGTTTCAATTTCACAGGTTTGATAAAATAACATTTTTATCAGGGTTTATGTATTTCGTGGCTGTCGAACTTCGACTCGAACTCCTGTAAGATATATTACAACATTATTGCCGACGGGCCCTGTGACGGGGAATCTCTCCAGAAAAATGGGGTTTTGCGGGAGAAATCCCCAGTTTTTGTTGAATCTGA
>JAWBOH010000042.1:0-6859 GCA_038826715.1 Bathyarchaeia archaeon
AACCCTAGACGAAAAAACAGGATCATGGTACAACAGAGCCCTACTATGCAAAGTCTACAAAGCAAAACCAGAAGAAATCCCAAAATACTTCACAACAAAATAGGCAACCCCGCCCCTTTTTCCATTAAAATTTAAGATTTTTAAGAAAGCTTCCTCTTTCCGCTAATTTTCAAGTTTCAGTGAAGATTTGGAAGTTTAAAATAGGATTTCGTGTGGAATTTTTTGTTCTGCGAGATTTTCTCTCATTTCCCGCTTTTTCTGTTCGAAGAATTCATCTTTCATGGCGTATTCTAAACCGTACTTCTTGTATACCCAATCTGCATAATGATAATTCATTTTATCGATTAGTACATAGCTTGTTTTTCCAGCAATTTCTTTAATCAGGTCTTCAGCTTTCGGCAGTAGAGGAGCAATCATGACAGAGGTTTTTATGCCTGCTGAATGCAGCTTTTCTAAGGTTTCTATGCGTTCTTTAATTGGAGGTGCCTTCGGCTCGAAAATTTGTCTAATTCTTTCGTCAGCTGTTGTAATTGTAAACGTGACTTCAACATTTCTGTAACGTTTCAAAAATTCCATGTCTCTCAGTATTAGGGTGGATTTGGTTTGTATAGTGACAGGCCAGTTTTTCCTTAACAGAATCTCAAGACAGCTTCTGGTTATTTCATATTTTCTTTCCAAAGGCTGATAGGGATCGCATATTCCGCTAACCCAAACTTTACCCATTTTCTTTCTGTGAAGCTCGCGTTGCAGCAGGATGGGAGCATTCATTTTTACATCAACAAACTCTCCCCATTTTTCCCTGTGACCAGTGAACCTTTTCATGAAACGGGCATAACAGTAGGTGCAGCCATGTTCACAGCCTACGTAAGGATTAACTGCGTAATCAAGCACTCTTGATTCTGACAAAACGTTTTTTGCATAAACCTCTTTAACAATCATAGGTTTCTTTTCCTTTTCAGGGATTTGCTGCTTCATCCCATTTCAAAACTTTTGTTTCCCGCTTTACATTCAAGCATGCATTTGGGAATAAGGGTTTTTATCAAACTTATTGATTTTCATTTTCTTCTCTGTGATTTTATTGCGCCTTTATGGTAGTTGCTGTAAAGGGCGATAACTGGGTTGTGTCCTAACAATCGATCTTTTACTATTAGGGTGGTTACCGGGGCTTTTGATTTCATGGTGAAAAGCATGTCATGTCCTACGCATAGACCTACGAGGATGTTGATTTTTGTTTCTGCATTGTTTAAAAGTTCAGCTTGAATAACAGGGTTGCAGGCAGCTTCAAATTTAGACGGGCCGCCGATCTTGTATTCCTCTGCCACGCCGAGTTTTGTCTTGTCTATTGCTCCGCATTTACATCTGACTGATGCAACAGTGAATCCTGATTCTTCAAGTATTGCCGTTAATCTTGCCGCTTCGTCTTGCATTCCACCGCAGAACGCTACTCCCAATTTTTCGGCGTTAATAAGTTTGCAAAACTCTATTAGTTCCTTTATTCTTGGCCGCACGGCCATTAATGTGCCTCTAACAAGTTCGTACGCCTCTTTTTCTGTCACTGTGGCAGGGACATAGATCTTCTTAATGTTGTCGTCTGCATATTTTTCAATTACTGACTTAATTATTTCCCCGTGGGTTTTCATAGGGCAGAAATTTGGAAGCAGTTCCTTATTTATCTCTTCCAAGGGCATGCGGCTGCAATAAGTGTTAGCGCATTTGGCACATTGGGGATAATTAAACATTGTGAATGCTTCCTCCTATTTCTTAGTATAGCGAAAATTACAGTTTATAAATGCTTGTTCTCAAAACTTTGCCGGACCAATTATGCATAGTCTCCGGGATTTGTCGCCGTATGTGCCAGCTGTTCTTTTGAAGGTTTTAAACGTATCTTTTACGCGGTTGTAATGCCTGTTGGAGAATGTTTGCGCTTGCAGGCCGCTCCGTGAATGACTGTTATCCGGTCCTAGCTTGGATTGTACGGCTTGGTTTTTACCTCGGCTGTACGGTCGATATTTTGATGAAGCATGCGGTAATGTAGTTCCTCTGAGCTTTCGCGGTTTTAAAGGCTGTGAATTAAACGCTGATGTACAGTTCTTTAATTCTTTTTTCTTTGATGTCTGCTTTTATTTTTGGGCAGCCGTGGCTTTTGCGAACTGTTCAAGAAATCTTCGATTTTGCCAACGATTTCCATGAATGCTTTCGTCGCTGCAGAATCCGGTCGCCTAGTTATGAATGGAACCCCTTTGTCTGAATCGCTGCAGATTTCAGGGTCTATTGGTATGCTTCCTAGAAACGGTATTGCCGAGTCTTCTGCTATTTTTTGCCCACCGCCTACCTTGAAAATGTTAACTTCCGTCCCGCATTTGGGGCAAATAAACCCACTCATGTTCTCTATTATGCCGATTACCGGCACGTTCAATTGTCTTGCAAACGTGACGGCTTTTTTCACCACAATCTGGGAAACTTCAGACGGTATGGTAACTATTACTACGCCGTCAATGTTTGGGATAAGCTGCATAACGCTTAAGGGCTCGTCCCCTGTCCCTGGAGGTAAATCTATAAACAGGTAGTCAAGTTCTCCCCATGTTATGTCTGACAAAAACTGCTGTATGGCTCTCATTTTTAATGGTCCACGCCAAATCACCGGCGACTCGTCGTTTGGCAACAAAAAATCCATAGAAACAACCTTAACCCCTAAAGGTCCTACGACGGGAAATATTAATCCCGCAGGCAGGGCTTGAAGCCTTTGCCCCCTTAAACCAAGCATTTTCGGGACGCTTGGACCGTGAATGTCAGCGTCTAAAATGCCTACACGATTAACATAACCGTTCAGTGCAAAAGCCATTGCAAGGTTCACTGTGACTGTGCTTTTACCCACGCCTCCCTTACCGCTTATAACCGCAATCTTATGCCTAATCTTGCTTAGGCTCCGTTTAAGCTTCTGCTCCTCCTCCCACCGTTCCTTCCTAGGATCTGAACACCCGCTCGCCTTAACGCAAGATTCACATTCACCATTACATGCACTCATAGCAATGCCTCTTATGTTTCATCTGGATATTAACGCTTAGTTTGATGCACAAACTATATTAATACTTTATGGTTTAAAAAATAAACAAGGGATGAAGCTTTGGACGATGTTGACAGAATCATAATCTCGCATCTTCAAGTTGATGGAAGAGCCACGCTAGAAGAACTTGCCAAGAACACTGGGTTTACAAGCATGGGAGTTAAGAAAAGACTTCAGAAGCTGATCCTCCAAGGCGCCATAAAAGTTACGGCCTTGTTGAACCCCTACCATTTCAAACTTTACCCGGCGATAGTTCTGCTTGAGATGGAAAGCGCTGAGGCTATGCAGACTCTGCTGCACCGTTTCAAAGACTGTCCAAGGGTAATTCAAATTTTTAAGACAATCGGCGGTTTCAACCTAATCGCATTAGTGGTTGCTGAAAACCAGGAGACTCTTGAAAGCATATCTATTGAAAAATGTTCTTTAAGAAGCAGTGTTGGAATAAGGAGATCCGAATTTTACCCTATCGGGGAAGTTTACTTCTCGCCTTTTCTCTCTGTGAGAGAACACCTCGCCCATAGAGGAAAAACTACAGCGCCATGCAACGTTAACTGCGAACCTTGCACACGATATGCCAACAATAAATGCGCCGGATGCCCTGCAACAACCCTTTATAAAGGAACACTATAAATGCCGACAGCAAAGGTTTGATGCAACTTCAACCTTAACGTGCGCTTTACAAAAAGTTGAATATATCTCCAATGCAAAATCAACCGGGATTTTATTAGAACTTTCGAAAATCCATTTGTCAATGGATGCAACTTGAATCTTAAAGTTTGAAGCTTACTTCTAAACCGTCCCAATCTGCAAGCACATACCTGCTTGCATATTTCCCTGAACTTCTTACGTATTCCAGGTAATGCGGCGCCTGTTCCACATTGTCCGCAACCACAACGCTTCCTTCACGGAGTTTATCCTCTACCAACCGTAAATATTCAAGGTATTGCCATTTATCTGCGTCTATGAAAACAAGATCAAATGTTCCTTCCAATTTCGGTATTATCTCAACAGCGTCACCTACTAAAACTTTAACTTTCGGCGGTATTTCCGACCTCTTTATGTTATGCAATGCAGTTTTTGCGGAGTAAGGGTTAACCTCTATGGTAATTAGGCAGGCATCGCTTACCAACTCCTTTCCAATAAGAATCGCTGAATAGCCAATCAAGGTTCCGATTTCAAGAACCCGTTTAGGCTTAACTTTGCGTACAATTTCCGCTAAAATTTTGCCTTTGCCAGGTCCTATTATTGGAAGAAAATTTTCCCGCGCTACGCTTTCAATTTCTCTTAAAACTTTTTCCGCTTTGTTTAAAGCCATTTTCAAACCTACGCTTGCAGTAGGCCTCTCTCCGAAAGTCTGGCTGAAATCAAACCTCTTGTAAACGGTGAGGCTGATTTCGCTTAGACTTTTCTATTTCCACCGCTACTTCAGCAAGCCCTAGCTCTGAAAGTTTTCCCTTTTCCGGGATTCCTTCGTCGCTCCATCCTCTAACCCTGTAGTATTCCTTTAAAAGTTTATCAAGCTCGAAGATTTGTCCCTTAGCTGGTTGTCTCGGCATAGGTTCTTTCAGTATTCTCTCAGGCGCTGCGTCATGTCTCGCGTCTGTTCCCTCCCTAACATTGAAAGCCCTTTCAAGGTTCCAAATTCTTTCCCCAACCAGCCAAAGATAGCGTTCATCTTTAAACTGTTTAATTCCTGTAGCTGCATACAAAACTTTGCTGTAGAAGCGTGGGCTTGTGACTTCATGGTTCACGGTGAGTTTGCAGAAAACAGCGGTTTCGCATACAGCCATTTCATCCTGAACATACTTAGTTAGTTCTGCTTTTTCGTCAATGCTGAGGGGGTCAACCTTTTTAGGAAAACCTAAAATTTCAAACTTGTTCCAGCTTAACGCATGGCTTGCACCTATATTGCCTGTGGCAAGGCCTAAACCTTGACCTTTCATTGCACGTGGGTCGTACGCCGGCATCTCCAGCCCCTTAATATGCATTGCATACTTTTCAGCTCCTCTGCCGATGACTTCAGCGGCTTTTCTAACGCCCTCGCCGAGCAAGTTGCCAAATTTGCCGATTCTCAAAGCTATGCGCTTAACCATCTCGATGACGTTTTCAGGATTAGCCCATTCAAGT
The DNA here is from genome assembly GCA_038826715.1 of Bathyarchaeia archaeon. GTDB lineage: Archaea > Thermoproteota > Bathyarchaeia > Bathyarchaeales > Bathycorpusculaceae > JAWBOH01. Next base: position 5,192 of record JAWBOH010000042.1, read on the forward strand.
TCAAGTCCATCCGTTTCACTTCTGCCTATAATGCCCTTCTCATAGAGTTCAGAAGCGAAGCCTATGCATACTCCCGTCGAAATGGTGTCCAAACCATAAAGGTCGCATAACATGTTAGCGGCAATTATTGACTCTATATTGGTGTTTCCAATTATGCCTCCAAACGCCCATTCAGTTTCAAGTTCAGGATATTCCCAAGCAACACCGGCATAAGGACCTTCCGTTGCTTTGAAAACTTTCCCACATTGCACAGCACACCCATAACACCCTTTATTTTTAACTATGTATGTAGCTAAGACTTCGGGTTTAAACCTGTCTTCATTTTCCAATTCTAACTGTTGAAAGTTGTATGTTGGAAAGTTTCCCATCTTGTACCACAGATAAGTGCCGCCGTTTGTTCCGATTGCGCGGAAAGACTTAAAGCGAGGCCATTTACTGTAAGCTTCCAACTGTTCTTTAACAGCCGCATCCAAAGCTTCTTCATCATATATTTTAGGTCTACTATGTCCTTTAACCACTATGGCCTTAAGGTTTTTTGAACCCATCACTGCTCCTCCTCCGCCCCTTGCAGCGGTCCTCGAGTCATCAGTCACTATAGCAGACATTTTAACAAGCCGCTCTCCAGCCGGTCCTATCGTGACCATTCTAGCCCTTTCATCAGTTTCGTCGAGAATAAAATCTCTCGTAGCTAAAGTGTTCATTCCCCAAACCTTATCAGCGTCTCTAAATTCAACTTTATCACCATCTGCCCAGATGTAGACTGGCTTTTCAGCCTTGCCTTCAACAACTATTGCATCATAACCGGCAAACCTAAGTTCAGCGCCGAAAAAACCTCCGCCGACACTTCTACAGTATATACCGGTTAGAGGAGACTTAAACTGGGCAACCCATCTAGACGCGGATTGAACCTTTGTACCTGCCAAAGGGCCAACCGATATTACTAATATATTCTCTGGACTTAACGGGTCAACGCCTGCCTGAAGCTTATCCCATAATATTTTAACGCCTAACCCTCTTCCGCCAATAAACTGTTTAACGTAGTCTTCCCTTAAAGGCTCAGCGTAAGCTTTTTTAACTGTTAAATTCACTCTAAGAACTTTACCTGAATATCCATAAAAGTCCAACCGTCTCATCTCTTACAAACTTGCATACTGGAACATAACTTTCAATAAAAGGTATTTATTCTTATTCCTTAAAGCGCAGTAAAGATGCTGGTCGGGACTGGTTTTTGAATAATGTGGAAACTGCTGACTAGAACACAAAATTAATAAGAATTTATTTTTAATCTTGAGAGGGTTGAGTGGTGGCTTTGTTGTTTGGGTATTGTGGTAAGGTGGCGCGTGTCGATTTGAGCCGTAGGGTGGTTCGCTTTCAGTTGGTGGATGCTGTTTCGGCTAGGAAGTTTGTTGGCGGGGTTGGTTTTGCAGCTAAACTGCTCTGGGATGAGGCGTTTTCTTCGATGGATCCGTTTGCCGAGGGGAATTTGCTGGTTTTTATGGCTGGTCCTTTAACTGGCACCGCGGTTCCTTCCAGTAGTCGTTATGTTGTTGCTGGGGTTTCGCCTTTAACTGGAATTTTCGGTATGGCGCATTCAGGCGGCAACTGGGCTTACGAGCTTAGACATGCAGGTTTCGACGGAATCATAGTGGAAGGCATGTCTAAAAAGCC
>JAWBOH010000043.1:0-6416 GCA_038826715.1 Bathyarchaeia archaeon
GTTGTTCTCTTAGGCCGAATCCCCATTGGCGGTATTCTGAATGGAACATTGGCCTGAACCTTCCGCCTGTTGTTAGTATAAGCGGGTATTCCTCTGCAAGTTTCGGAGTGCTTACTGGGCTTTCGAAGGGTTCTTCAAAGTTTGGAAGAGGATCGTAGCCTAAATCCTCAACTATTGTGCTCCAGATTTCAGCTCTTCTGCTTGGAGTTGGAAAACCTCTAGGCTTGCCGGTTTCAGGGTTAATGATGGCGTAAGCCCTATCATCATCCCTTCTCCACCCAGGAGTATCTGAAACAACCCATCCTATTTTTGCAGCTTCTTTCAGGGTCATGCCCATTCTTCCAACACGGTATTCAACAACTTCTCTTTGGCTTTTCCATGGGAAATACTCGCCTAGGCCTAGGCGTACTGCAAGGCCTCTGAAAAGGTCGTAGTCGCTGTGCCGGTCTCCTAGAGGCTCTATGGCGTTTTCACCAACAGCAACCGACTCGAAATAGTCCTCAAAGTTGCAGCAGTATGGGACTTCTATGGATTTTGCTGCTGCTGGAAGCACGTAGTCTGCAAGGGCTGCTGTAGGTGTCATCCAATAGTCTTGAACCACATGAAGCTCCAGGTTGGGGCTTTTGAGGGCTTTGATAACAAGCTTAGTGTTTGGAGCCCATGCAACAGGGTTTCCGCTCCATGTGATGAGCGCTTTCACAGGGTATGGTTTCCCTGTCAGGATTGCCCGCCAAATCAGCGGTATGGAGGCTACCATGGTGTGGCCTCCAGCGTTTTGAGGTATACCCCATGTTCTCTGATAGTACTTGTTGTAGCGGTCGTAAGCTGGCCAAGCCATAACCTTATGCTGGTCGTAGCCTATCTGCTTAAGCTTGGTTTCAGGCTTCACATGCTCATGAGCCTCCAGTTCAGATTCTCTTACTACAAGTTTTCCTCCAATAACAGGACCTGGCCTAAACCGGTATAGGCGTATACCTCCCCTAACATCATAGTTTCCAGTAATAATGTGAATAATTGTTGCGGCAATGTGGTTGTCAGTAGTGTTTTTACCAGCTTGATACAGGGAGACGCCTGCGCCTATTCCGCCCGGCCTCCTTGTCCAGAACATTCTGGCTGTTTCAACTATTTTTTCAGCTGGAATCCATGTTATTTCCTCAACCTTTTCAGGCGTGTATTTGCTTACCCGTTCAATAAGCAGCTGCCAAACTGTTTTGCATTCAACCTCACGCCCGTCTGAAAGCCTAACCCTGAAGCTGCCAGTCAAAGCAGGCTGAACATCTTTAGGCATGTACTCCATGCTTTCAGAAACCCATACAGCTGGAGCATTCTGCTTAACATTCCAAACAACAAAATTCTCACTTGAACCACCAGCCTTCAAATCGCTTTCCCGAAGAGTCTTCAAAGTGTCAACACGAACAAGAAACGGAGCATTAGTCCACTTCTCCACAAACTCCCTGTCAAACTTACCCTCATCAACCAAAACCTTAATCCAAGCCAAAAGCAAAGCAGCATCAGTGCCAGGCCTAATCTGAAGCCACATATCCGCCTCCCTAGCAGTCTCAGTACACCTAGGATCAACACAAACCAAGAAAACCCTATCACGGTGAAGCAAAATCGTAGTCCACAAAGTTGGCATACTTTCCTTAGGATCATTTCCCATAGCTACAAAGTATCTTGCACCATCGCTTACATCAGGATACTCGCATGAGAATGCGCCTGCCATGCATTGTTCCACCGCGCTTCCCGGATGGTGGCATATTGTGCTCGGATCGCCAAGGTTGAACGGGTTGCCGAACAGGTATGCGAAACGGGACCTCGTCCAGAAAGTGTCTGAACGCATTGTTCCCTCTATGAAGGCTAAGCATTCCGCGCCATATTTGGCTCTCAAATTCTTCAGTTTTTCAGCTATTTCGTCTAAAGCCTGCTCGTAAGATATGCGTTGCCATTTGCCCTCTCCGCGTTCACCAACACGCTTCAAAGCATACATAAGCTGGTCAGGATGCTCCAACCACTTAACCGGATAGTTAGGCACAATAGCCCTGTCGGGACAAACCATACGCTCCTGCACCAAAGGATCAGGGTGAAGTGCCCAAATCTTTGTTAGAGGATGCTCAGGGTTTCCCTCAACCTTAACGATTTTGCCAGTTTTCTTATCCACATACGCTAAAAGACCACAATGTGAAGTGCAGCCGCCCATTCCATTATGGCATATGATCCGTCGGACCTCAAGATCTTCACTCAAATGCAAACCTCCATTTAATGCTAAGTAATTAAACTGGGTGATGTTTAAACTTTTTGTGCAGTTTCCAATGAAATGCTTCGAGCTACGGCCTTAAAAGAGATATTCGCTCTTAGGCGAATTACATCTTAATGACAGCTTCAGTCGCAACCATCAGATTTCAGCAAAACTTGCAGCCTTAAAATCTCAATTTTTATTTTAAGCGTTTGCAAAGTGTCAGTTGGTTCCACAACCGTGCAGATTGAAAACTCGAAGACAAGCAGTTCAAACGCGAATATGCATTCTAAATTACAGGCAAGTTGAAAGGTTCTCTCGAAATCTAACCTCAAGCCTCTAAAAACACTTAAAAGATAAAAGCCAAGTTAAGTGTATGGAGCCGTAATGCTTTATAACATTTATTTCAAACCTTTCCTAAAAATTCTCAAAACACATGAGCTTTGCCTAAAGCATACACGAACGTTTTAAACAATCGGACAAAAACTCGCTAAGATAGCGTTAGACTCGCAACAAGAACACTAAATCTATTAAAAAGGCAAAAAAATAGAGGACAGTGGTAGATGGTTATCCTGGCAGCGGCCATATGGCTTTGCTTACCTCTACTGGGAAGCCTGCTGGAGCCCAAACTATGTTTACGTCCCATTTGTTTTTAGCTGTATCCCAGATGAATTGCCCTATTGTGCTGGTGGTTGGGCAGAGATGCTTGTCAGGGCCGAACTTTACATGGCCTACAGGCATTTCGATGTCAAGCTTAGAGAATCCCTCGTTTATTTCGTTTCTGTCCAGTGAACCTGCAATTTTAATAGCCTCTATGCACAAATTAAAGCCAGTATAGTAGGATCCTTCTCCCCAGGTCATTGACATGTCGCCGAACAGGCGATCCCAATTTTCTACGAACCATTCGTTTCCCTTGTATGGGTATTTGTACCACCACCAGCATTCAACAACGATTCCTTCAGCCAACTCTCTGCCTAACGCTTCAGCCTCTGGGATTTTCATACATCTGCCAACACCAATCATTTTCGGCTTAAAGCCGAAAGATGCTGTTTGACGTCTAAACGCGATCCACTCCACAGGAGTTGCGTTCACTAGCACAACGTCTACGCCTTCCTCTTTGTACTTGGTTATTGTTGCAGTAAAGTCTGTTGTGCCTGGAGGAATCAAGCCTGGATCCACAATGGTCCATCCAGCCTTCTGCATTGCTGGAATAATCTTATCCTTAGCGTCTCGACCGCTCATGTCATCGGTATAGAATATGCCGAGCTTTCCGTTGGTTTGCGCTTTGAATTGGCTGAAGAAACTAGGCCAAGCAGTAGCATAGTCAGTATAGTTAAAGGAAACATCCCATGTCCATTTCAGTGCTTTTGCTCCGCCTGGAAGAGCTGTCTCAAGGTTTCTCGCCAGCGTATCGATTGGTCCGCCGCCTGCAACAGGCATGCCGCCGATTTTTTCAATATTTATTATACATGGAACCACGTATGGCGGAGGCCCAGCCTGAAGATTCATAACGTGCACCTGCTTTTCAGTGGCCATTTTTGTGGCAAGCTCAACGTACGTGGCTACCACGCTTTGGGCATCGTAGAAAACCAGCTCTATTGGATGGTACTTTCCAGTTTTGGACAGGTATATTCCGCCTTTAGTGTTTATTTCTGTTGCAATTGCAGTGCACATTATTCTTGCCCTTATCCCCTCTGGCGCGTAAGCCCCCGACAGATTTGTCACTATGCCTATTTTTATTGGTTCGCCCTGTTCTTTCGGCCCTTCAGCCGGCTGTGAAAGGAGGTACCAGGCAGCTATACCCGCCACTATGACAACCACAACAACTACAATAGCAATGATGCGCCAAGCAACACCCTTACTATCCATAAAACCTTTTCCCTCACTCCTCCGAATTCTTCATTTTTATTTAACCCGCGTTACTATTTAAAATTTTTCCAGAAATCAATTTTCGGGTTTTTACGGGTTCTTACAACAAGTTTCACTTTTTAAGTGGAGAAGCGCATTACATGATAAGGTTTAAAAAATTGGGGTTTGGCCGGCGGGTTGTTAGGGCAGTGGCCACGTGGCTGTTTCCACCGGCACAGGGAAGCCTGCTGGAGCCCAAACAATTTTCACGTCCCATTTGTTTTTAGCTGTATCCCAGTAGAATTGCCCTATCGTGCTGACGGTTGGGCAGAGATGCTTGTCAGGGCCGAACTTTACAGGACCTATGGGCATTTCCATGTCAATTTTCGGAAAAGCCTCGTTGATTTCGTTTCTGTCAAGTGAACCTGCAATTTTAACAGCTTCCACACAAATCATGAATAGCGTGTAGGCAGATCCTTCTCCCCAGGTCATTGACATGTCGCCGAAAATCCTATCCCAGTTTTCTACAAACCATTCGTTTCCCTTGTATGGGTATTTGTACCACCACCAGCATTCAACAACAATTCCTTCAGCAAGGCTTCTGCCTAACGCTTCAGCCTCTGGGATTTTCATACATCTGCCAACACCAATCATTTTCGGCTTAAAGCCGAAAGATGCTGTTTGACGCCTAAAAGGAATCCACTCAACTGGGGTTACGTTTACTAGAAGAACATCAACGTTTTCCTCTTTGAGCCTGGTTATTAATGCTGTAAAGTCTGTTGTGCCTGGAGGCACCAAACCGGGATCAACAATGGTCCATCCGGCCCTCTGCAATGCTGGAACAATTTTGTCTTTAGCGTCTCGGCCGCTCATGTCATCAGTGTAGAATATGCCAAGCCTTCCATTGGTCTGTGCTTTGTATTTGCTTAGAAAAGAAGGCCAAGCAGTAGCAAAGTCAGTATAGTTGAAGGAAACGTTCCATGTCCATTTCAACGCTTTAGCCCCTCCTGGAAGAGACGTCTCAAGAGTTTTCACCAAAGTGTCTATAGGGCCGCCTCCGACAAGAGGCATGCCGCCGATTTTTTCAATGTTTACGACGCATGGAACCACGAATGGTGGGGGAGCGCCGTGAAGGCTCATTATGTGCACCTGTTTTTCAGTGGCCATTTTTGTGGCAAGCTCAACGTATCTGGCTACGGTGCTTTCGCCGTCATAGAAAACCAGCTCTATCGGATGGTACTTTCCAGTTTTTGACAGGTATACTCCGCCTTTAACATTGATCTCCGTTATGAGCGCTGTGCCCAGTATTCTTCCCCTCAGCCCTTCAGGTGCATAGGCGCCGGATAAACAGGTTATTATGCCTATTCTTATTGGTTCACCCTGTTCTTTCGGCCCTTCAGCCGGCTTGGAGAGCAAGTACCAAGCTGCCACAGCCGCTATAATGACAACCACGACAACCACTATGGCAATGATGCGCCAAGCAACACCCTTACTATCCATAAAACCTTTTCTCCTCATTTCATTAAATTTTTAAAACATATTTAGGTTGGATGTTATTTAAAACTTTTCAAGAAAAATGCGGCTTGTAATGTTTACAACGAGTGTTATTTTCGGGTTTAAGTGCGGTTAGTAATGTGACTTAAACAACTTGTGATGTTTGGTTTGTTTTGTTTATTTTGCATATTAGGCCTCTGTGTGGTAGGGTTCCTGTTAGTTTGTCGTTGTGTTGGGGTGTGTCTGGGATTAGGACGTTGAAGTTGTATTTTAGTAGGCCGTAGAGGTTTTGTTCTCCTTCTTCTGGCAGGTGCCAGAAGGTGTCTGCTGCTATGACTCCTCTAAGCATTGCTGGTGAAACGTAGGCTTTTGAAAGGATTTTGCCTGTTGGGGTTTCTATGGTTATCCAGTCATCGTGGCCTATTCCGTTTTCCTTGGCGTCTTCAGGGTTTATTTCGCATAGGGGCAGCGGGTAAAGCTTGCGGAACTCTTTTATCCATCTTCCTCCTGTGTGGATGTAGGGCCATTTGCGGCCTCTAGAAGTTAGGATTAGGTTGTATTCTTTTGAAAGTTCAGGGTTTCTGATGGGACTCCATGCGGGTTCTTCATATTTCGGCGGGAAAAAGCCTTTGCCTAAAAGTTCTTCCAGAACGCTTGGAACATACTCCACCTTGCCGCTGCGAGTAGCTAAACCCTTCTCGTATTTCCGCCATTCAAGGGGAGGGAAATGGTAACGCTTCTTCTCCACGAATTCTCTGAAACTCATTCCTAAAGGCTCTAGAAGCATGTTGAAAAGCGTTTCCTTTTCAGGCATGTCTAAACCAAGCCTTCTGCCAACATC
>JAWBOH010000044.1:0-5781 GCA_038826715.1 Bathyarchaeia archaeon
TCACCGGAATAACCAAAACAAGCGTGGCTTTTAGGTTCAGCGAGCAGACTGCTTTGTGCATAAGCCTTATGTATTACATTGTATTCTCTATATTTTGGGATAAAATATGACGGAGAAAAGCGCAGTTGTTACCGTACGCCTTTCAAAGCGTGACTTGGAGAGGGTTGAAGCCTTAAGGGTTATTGAGGATGTTGACCGATCCACGCTGATTAAAGAGTTTATTGAGGATGGATTGCACAAAAGAGTTGTTGACCTTTATCGAAAACAGAAGTTGACGGCTGGGCGGGCAGCCGAGATTTTGGGAGTTTCTTTGCGGGAGTTTCTTGAAATTTTGGAGCGGGAAGGCGTTCCAGTCAACTGGGATGCGGAAGGCATACGTGAATATTTGAAGGCGAAGTATGGAGATTAAGCCCCTTGCCAACAGTGGTTTCTGACGCTGGTCCACTCATCCATTTAGCCCAAATAAACAAACTATACCTCGTCAAGAAGCTTTTCAAACAAGTAATAATTACCTCAAACGTGAAGAGAGAAACCTATGAGGAAGGCGTTAGGCTCGGTCATGCTGACGCTCAGATTATTGGAAAAGCCATAGAAGAAGGATGGATTAAAGTTGAAGAAGTTCCAAAACGTTTAGCTTCGAATATTAAAAGGCTGGCTACAGATGAAAACATTTCGCGGACAGATGTGGAGACATTAATGCTTGCGAGGGAGAAAGGCGCAGAGGTTTTGGTTGATGAGAAGGCTCTTTCAAACCTTGCACGGATGTTTGGGCTTAAGACTTGGAACACTTGGACTATACTGTTGGAAAGCCTGAGCGTGGGCTATATTGAAGTTTCCGACATAGAATCCGCCATAAAAGAGCTGGGCGAGAAAAGACATAAACTCAAAAAGGAACAAGCCGAGCAAATATTAGAGGCAGCCAAGCTCATAGCACACAAACGAAAGAAAACATGAGCTTGAAACGTCTTATGGATTATCGCTTTAGCTGATATTCTTCAGCCCAGCTGTAGAACGTCTGTTTTCCAATACCGAGTTCTTTGCAGATTTTGTTTACGCTTTTGCCCGCTGCAATTCTTTCGGCTAACAGCCGGTCTACTGGTTTTCCCCATTTGCGTTCAAGCTCAAGTTTTCGTCTTGATGTTGCAGAGTTAACGCTTTGCATATGCCCGTTGATTTTGCTTAAGCCTAAAACCACGTCTCCGCCTGGAATACGTTCTAAACCTTCAACCTGCCGGATCTCGTTAACCGTCATCCAATCCGTTCTAAGCTGCAGGCTTCGGGTCTTGTCCAGTTCTGCTGCTGCCTGATCGCGCGGGTTAATTTCGAACCCGCCAAGCCAGCTAACCCTGTAATGTACGTTCGGAATTTGTCTGGTTTCCATTAAACGGTCGATCAAATCCATGACATATTGCTCATAACGGCTTTGGCAGTCGCTTATCAACTTAAAATATTCGCGCTCGTTCACTTCGCTTCCCGCCAATTGGCCGGCTTGTGCTCCACGCAGAACCGCCATGGGAATGCCTGAACCGGCGCTTATATTCTCCATTATAGGCGTGTAATAGGGCTCTGGGTCTAAGGCTCTGCCTGCTAAGCCTTTAAACTCGATTGTGGTGTTTTCGTCTGCCCACATGCTTGTTTGGGCCGTTAACGGTCCCCATCGGCTTTTATATTCTTCAATCTCTTCCCTTGTTGCACCTTTAACCGTGACTACTGGAAATCCGCTGCCATAGCGGTACATGGTTTGTCCCATGCCCCAGCGGATATTCCGCAGAACGGTTAGGTCATCCCAGACGGGTTCGAGGACGCTTATGCCCTTCCAAGGATGGTCCAAAAGGCGAGTGGCGAAATGAATAACGCGGCTGTAATGAACTTCAACCTCCTCGTTTTCAGCTATTCGTATCTTGTAGGTTTCTGGCAAGCCATAGCGTAGGCTCTGCCTATTCTTATCCACTTGAACGTTTGTAATCATTGTTGGCGCATAGGCTTCGAGGCTTACGATTTTTTCAGGCATCAAAACAGGGTCTTTCAATGTTAAGCCTTTGTCCTGATAGCCCAAAACGATTATGCTCCAGCCGTAGGCCCTTTCAAAAACCGCCGCCTGCGTAAAAACGTCTTTAGCGTCGAGAAGTAGCAGAACTTTTTGAACAGTTTCATTGAATTTTTCCTTGTTCAGGCCTTCTTCAATGGGCTCAACCTTAAGCCAGTTGTCGAAAACATATTCAGCAATTATGGAAGCCTAAGAAGCCTAAGCTGCACCTTTGAAAGAAACCGTAAAAGAATCGCCTATAAGCTTGGAAACCCAAGGCTTCTCAAAATATCATTTCATACTCTGCGCCACTGGAAGGCCACAATGGAATATCATAAAACCAAGGACATACTCCATGTAATGCAGGTGCTGGGCCATAGAAACATTAAGAACACGCTTGTTTACACTCAGCTGATTAACGGCGACGCTGAAGACGCCTACGTCTGCAAAGCCGCAAGAACCGTTGAGCAGGCTGCCGAGCTTATAGAAGCCGGATTTGAATACGTATGCGAAGTTGAAGGCGTTAAACTGTTTAGGAAGCGTAAGTGAAAAGTGCTGATGTTTTGTCCAAACGATGGTGCGGCCGCCGGGATTTGAACCCGGGTCGTCAGCGTGGCAGGCTGATGTCCTAGCCCAGGCTAGACTACGGCCGCTTTGAGAGGTGGACTACGACATTTCTATTTTTCTCTCCTTAAAAAGCATAACGTTTCCAGATGTTTTGTCCTCTTTCGTTTCATTTGTGTTTTCTTATTCAAAATTTGTTGTATCCGCTAGGCTTAAGCAGTTTTGCCTGGGCAATATGAGTGAAAAAGCTTTTATATGTTGTTGGGCAAATTTTGCCATTCTATTATATGGAGTAATAAGATATTGGTGAGAAATAGAATACTTGTATTTTTGGGTTGTGTAATGCTGGCTGCCATGTTTACTTTTATAGGCTATTGTGCGCGTGTTTTTGCTGGTGGCGTCCAGACACCGGTCGTTCAGACGTCTTCTGGAAATGTATTGTATGATTTCTTAGCCCACGCGCCCGAGGCCCTGTGGAGCAGCGGGGCTGGGGCCTTGCCTTTTCCCGGTAATACTAGCGACAGTTGGGGTTTTGCCTGCTATGTGGACAATGCGATCCTCGAGGATGGATCCACGTGGCAGAGAGTTTTAGAGACGCATCCTCAATGGGTTAGCAAAGGCTGGATCAGTGGTGCCTACCCCATGCAAACTGTTTTTTCAAACACTCAGATAACTGTGAGGATCGGTTTCCTTGCAGGCGCAGCTGGCACGGATGGTGTAAGGTTTGATGTTTATTTTGACGAGTACCGCGGTTTTGCTGTTGGTCCCTTAAGGTACACTATCATAAGCCAATCTGTCACGCTAGATGGCAGGCTTGATCTGGTCACGAAAGATTTAAGCTTTATAGTTGGCAAGAAAGGCAACTTCGTCCTGTACGTTTATGCTGGTGAAACCTCGAACAGAGATTGGGCTGTTTGGGCAGAGGCTAGGATAGAGACGAAGCCCTTGGCTGATCTTGTGATAACTGACATATGGGAAAGTGACGGGCTGATCCATTATAAGGTGAAGAACGTCGGAGATGGTGCTACTACGCCTCTTGGAATGCCGACTAAAAGCTTCTGGAACAGCCTATTGCTTGATGGCAAGCAGGTGGCAAAGCAAAATATTGCTCAGGTTCTTCAACCAGGGCAGGAAATAGAAGGAGTATTTGACTACATTTGGCAGCCGACGCTTGAAGAACATTCTGTGAAGGTTTGCGCTGATTGTGACCAGAACATAGAGGAGTCTAATGAGGAAAACAACTGCCTAGAGGAGAAATGGCTTATGGAAAAACTTCCAGACTTAGTTGTCGTCGAAGTCAAGTGTGACAGAAACGATAGCTTTATAGGCTATGTGTTGAAGAACATTGGCGATGGAGTTGCGAAGGCGAACCATGAAACTACGCTTTACGTTGAAGGCAAAGAGATAGCTCACGACCATGTTGGCATAGACCTAAAGCCTGGAGAAACTTTCGAATCTTGGTTTAAAACCTACGAGTGGCCTGAATGCCAAAACATCACGGTAAAGGTCTACGCAGACAAATTAAACCAAGTTAAGGAATCAAATGAGAACAACAATTATCTCGAGAAGACATGCGTCTCTTTTCCATTTCCGATACTGATAACATCGGGACCATACGTCGTAGACATCACTCAAGACTCGGTTACGGTAAAGTGGGCTACAAACAAAAAGAGCGACAGCGCAATCATTTACAGCGACCTTTCTTTCGGAGGGGAGAAAACTGTTTTTGACGCAAACCTTGTTAAGGACCATGCATTGAAGATCACAGGACTGAAGCCAAGTTCAACTTATAGATTCTGCGTCAAGTCGAAAGATTCTTGTGGAAATGTGCTAGTATCCAATACCATGGTTTTCGAGACGCTTTGTCTGTTGGATAATGAGAATCCCTCTGTGACTTTGCGCCTCCAAGAAAGCCTCATCGGCATCGTCAGCATCTCAGCTACTGCAAAAGACAATGTTGGCGTCGAAGGCGTGATATTCTCCATAGACGGGGTTGTAAAATTCACGGATTTTTCGCCGCCATACATTTGGGTTTGTAACACAATGCTATTCCTTAATGGAGTTCACAGTTTCGAGGTGACAGCCTTCGACAGTGCTGGAAATAGAGCTGTGGATGCTAAAAGCGGCGCAATTGCTAATCCGATGCCTGATACAAATCCGCCTGAAGTGCGAATAATTAAACCCAGCAATGGGTGGGTGCGAGATCTTGAACAAGTAGTGGCTCTGATACAAGATAAGGAGTATCACGCAATACCCGCAGGATACATTCAAAGAGCAGAGCTTTACATAGACGGTCAATTAGTGAATGGCTGGACATATGCGTCTTTCCACTTTGATCCTCTCACAGGAGAAGCTATTACAGTGCCCAGCACCAGCAGCCTAAATTTCACCTACCTATGGAACACAACAAGCCTTGAACCAAACTCCGAGCATACTATAGAGGTTAAAGCATGGGATACCACTGGAAACTATGGACGCGATAGCTTAAGAGTTAAAAAATTCAGCACAATGCCCTTAAGCGATTACTTGGAAAAAGTGGCAACTGAAACGATAAAAATCGTCAACATCGAAGTCACGAGAGATGTGGTGAGGCATGAAAACTGGTTTGAGGTCAGCCTAAAGATAAAGAACACCGGGAATGTGGTTTTGGAACACTTCGTTATTAGAGACCCATGCCTAGGTTTTCAGGCAATTGCGCTGCCAATGCCTGAGACATCTAGAGATACGTCGGTTTCCTATGATCGGCTCAGCCACAGAAGCATTGTCAGGATAAATCCGCAAATGGACAGGCTAAATCCCGGAGAATCGTGGGCCTTCCGTTACTACGCCGTACCCATAGTTTTTGATGTTATGCGCATGATTCCCGACTCTGGCAATTTCGTGTCTTATCCACATATAATCGGCGGTTTCGAAACCTCCATATCATTCCAATTTGAAGGCTCATCCTACCATAAAATTTTCAGGCTTCCTCGAAACCCAAGCATCGAGGATTGGAACGGCAACGGAGTGCCAGAATTGGAGGACGCGTTCAACGCGGTGAACTACTTGATCATTACCAGCCCGCGAAAATTGTTCGCACATAATCCTTGTGACAGGGATGGAGTAAACCTGTTGCTTCAAGAAATCGGTGTGCTAGCTAAGATAAAGCATGGGGTTTTAGGATACGTGGACGAGGCTTCAGAGCCAAGATT
>JAWBOH010000045.1:0-5517 GCA_038826715.1 Bathyarchaeia archaeon
CGAGCCTTTTATTCCACGTTTACCAATGTTAATTTTGATGCTGAAAATTTCATTCAACTGGCCATCGAAGCTGGTGAGATTAACCTGAGGACTATGAGGCTTCTTAAAAAAGCGCATATTGACGCTTATGGAGAGCCGAAGCCTACTCAAGTGCAAACAGGAACGGTTAAGGGACGTGGAATTATCGTCACAGGTCATAGTCTTAAGGCGCTTGGGGAGCTGCTTAAACAAACTGAAGGGACTGGAATAAATATTTACACCCACTCAGAACTCCTTCCTGCCCATGGGTATCCTGGCTTAAAGAAGTATAACCACTTAATCGGCAATTTAGGGGGATCATGGAGGGATCAAAGGGAACTCTTCTCCAAAAATCAAGTGGCCATTCTTGGAACGTCAAACTGCGTTTTGATCCCTCGAGAAGAATATAGGGACAGAATGTTCACAACGGGACCTGCAAAGCTGCCCGACGTACATTACATAGAGGGATACGACTACACACAAGTGATAGAGAAAGCAAAATCGCTGCCCGAACTTCCCGAAAGGTCAGGAGACGTTACACTCGCCACGGGATTCTCAAAATCTACAATTCTATCTCTAAAAGAAAAAATTAAGCAGCTCGTTGAGTATGGAAAAATCAGCCATTTCTTCCTCATTGGAGGATGCGATTCACCACACAAAAAGATGGAATATTATAGAGAGTTTGTCCAGAGGTTGCCTCGAGATACTATTATCTTAACTCTTGGCTGCGGCAAGTTCAGAATCAACGACATGAAACTTGGAGACATTGAAGGAATACCGAGACTTATCGACTTAGGACAATGCAATGACTCCATCGTCGCCATAGAAATTGCCGAAGCCCTCGCTGAATTATTTCATGTACATATTAATGAACTCCCGCTCACATTGGTTCTAAGCTGGATGGAACAAAAGGCGGCAGCTATCCTCTGGAGCCTACTCGCACTTAGTATAAAGGGCATATATCTTGGGCCCATCCTTCCAGCCTGGTGGAACGAAGAAATACTAAAAATACTTAAAGAAAAATATAATATACGGCTCATAACCAATCCAGAAGGAGATATCAAACAGATTTTGAGTGAACAAAGGTAACCCTAATCAAAACGAACATTCAAAATAGCCATAACAAGAATGCCATATAATCATAAAGAGTTCACTTAGAACCCACGGAAACCAAGCGCAAGCAGTCCTGCTATTCACAGAGTCAAAGTTTCAGCATTTCTGTTAACGATGACTAATAGAAAATGGGGGGTTAGGACGCCTTCGTCAAGCTTATTAGGCAGTTGTGTAGATTTTTACATTGGGTTGTAGTATGAGGTTGTCTGCTAAGTTGGTTGCTTTTGTCGGGGTTTTTGCGGCTTTGCATGTGGTTTTGTATTTTATGTCTTTTGGTTTGTGGCGTAATTGGGCCATATACATTGAGCCTTTAGAGGGGGTTGTTTTGGGTCCTTGGGGTGGGTTTTTGACGGTTTTCATTGGCAGTGTTGTGGCTAGGATGGTTAAGCCTATTGATGTTTGGATGTTTGGGGTTGTTGCTGAGCCTTTGGGTGTTTGGGCTGCTGGTTTTCTTGCTAAGGGTAGGTGGAAGCCTGTTTTGGCGGTTTACGCCTTTATGCTTGCAGCCTATTTTGTCCATCCGTTTGGGTCGTGGCTTCCAATATGGACTATACTGGACATTTTGCTTGCATTAGCCCTAATATATCCATCTGCAAGGTTGAGCAAAAACCTTTTCGGACAAAACATAAAACTACTGCCGGCATCTCTAATTCTTTTATCCTTCGTGGCAACAGTAACAGACTCTTTAACACGAGTTTTCCTGTTGATTCCCGTTGGATTATACAATGTTTTCGGCTGGCCTCCAGAAGCCGTATACTACATTTTCATTGAAGGAGCCATAGGCTCTTACATTGAAGATGTGCTGGTAGTCATAACATCCCTTATAGTTGGTGTTCCACTTCTCATAGCCTTCAAAAGACTGCTAAACTTGAAAAGCCCCTTAAGCTAAGCAGGGAGATGATGCCTAAAGGCAGGTTTATTCGCCCTCAAGTGAAACCCAAGATTTTTTAGCAATACTGGGCATCCTCGTCGCCGTCGCCTTAAACAGCACCATGGCAATCGTAGATGATAGGATTACGTGGAGCGCGTTGAATATACCGTTTAGAGCTAAAGTCCATAACAGGACATCACCTGTGGAAGTCACATTTATCCCCACAGTTCTTAATGAGTATTCTGAGAACTTCAGGAATTCAGGCGCAACAAATATTAGGACAACAATGTTGAGGACGCAACACACTACGACCCTAATAACTATTCCAAGCAGAAATGCCGCCCCGATGGATTTTACCGTCCACTTTCTCTTGTAAATCCTTATTCCCAGCCAGAAACCGAAAACCATGGGAACAACAGCCAAGAACTTCATCAACGGGCCTAGAACCCAGCCTCTTGCTATGGAAAGCCCTATCCAGCGGATAAGCTCCGTAGTTAAGCCTGGAACAAGACCTCCTAGTAGGAGCGCCAGCATTATTGGGATTTCTGCGAAGTCGAACTTCAAGTATGGCATGAGGGGATAAGGAATCTCAGCCTTGCTGAAAGTAAGAGCCAAAGCTAAAGCGGAAAACACAATCACGTAAGCGGCCACAACGCTCTTTGTGTATCCACTCATGTGCTATTTGACCTCCAAGGTATATATATTGAAAGCTTCGCAAATCGAGCGTTTATATTTTACCTATTTAAGAGTAGCTACTCAAAAAAGAGTGAGTCACATCGGACTATCCGCTTGGGATCGGTGTTGAAGAAAGTTTTTATATTAAAGTTAGAACTTTACTATTTTTGATTGGTATGATTTCGCTTGTAGCTGCCGTTAAACAATCTGGTGGTTTGCGTTACAGCGAGCTTGAGGGTGTTGAGGTTAGGCGTGGAACGGTTTTGGTGAAGCGTGGTTTTGCCCATATGCAGAAGCATGGTGTTATTATGGATGTTACATGTGTTGAGCAGGCGCAGATTGCTGAAGAGGCTGGGGCTGTTGCAGTTATGGTTTTGGACAAGCTTCCATACGATGTGCGGAAGGCGGGCGGTGTCGCCAGAACGGCAAGCGTTAAAGCCATTGAGGAGATAATGGATCACGTCACGATACCTGTTATGGCTAAGTGCCGCATTGGACATACCTACGAGGCTAGGGTTTTGGAGGCCATAGGCGTAGACATGATTGACGAGTCCGAGGTTTTAACGCCTGCTGACGAGGAGAGGCACATTTGGAAATGGGATTTCACAACGCCGTTCGTCTGTGGGGCTCGGGACTTAGGTGAGGCCCTCCGCAGAGTTGAGGAGGGTGCATCCATGATTAGAACTAAGGGCGAGCCTGGAACTGGAAATGTGGCTGAAGCCGTGAGACACATCAGAATGGTTAACAATGAGATTAGGCGAATTAGGGCGATATATGAAAGCGGGGATCAACAGGAACTTATTAGGGCTGCTAGGGAGCTTAAAGTCTCCTATGAGCTTGTTATGGAAACTGGCCGTTTGGGAAGGTTGCCCGTGGTGAACTTTGCCGCTGGAGGTATAGCAACACCAGCAGATGCCGCATTAATGATGACTTTGGGATGCGACGGCATCTTTGTGGGATCTGGCATTTTCAAGTCTGAAGACCCGTTGGAAAGAGCTCAGGCCATAGTTTTAGCCACAACATTCCACGACGAACCAGCCAAGGTTGCAGAAGCCCAAGAAATGGTTGACGAAAAGAAGTCCATGATGGGCTTCGACCTTAAAACCTTGGAGCTGAAAATGCAGGAGCGGGGCACAGCCTGAAAACGCCAACAATAGGCGTGCTCGCCTTTCAAGGCGCCATTAAAGAGCACATGGCAATGACAAAGCTCGCATTTAAAGAAATGGGCATTGATGGTTCCGTTAAGCCTGTTAAGACGGTTGAAGAAGTTAGGGTTGTCCAAGGATTAATTATACCTGGTGGGGAAAGCACTGTTATGGGAAGGCTTTCAAGCGTTAACCAGACATCGCAGGTGATTAAGCAGAGAATTTACGATGGCATGCCCGTTTTAGGCACATGTGCAGGCCTAATCCTATTGGCTAGAAAGGTCTATGACAGGGTTTTAGGAGAAACCCGCCAGCCTACACTAGGAGTTATGGATGTAGTTGTTGAGAGGAACGCCTTCGGCAGGCAGAGGGAATCCTTCGAGGCAGAACTTGAAATACCAATAATTGGAGATAAAAAGTTCCCTGGAGTGTTTATTAGGGCTCCAGCCATAAGGGAAGCTGGACCACAAGTTAAAGTTTTATCCAAACTGGGAAACATTGTTGTGGCCGCTCAACAGGGCAACATTATTGGACCACTTTCCATCCCGAACTTACAGAGGATACACGGATACACCAGATTCTTATTAGCCTAACTATGAACGCGAGCAAACACATCAGCAAGTGCGGGAGGTCTTGAAGTAAGTTCTAAACCTTGAATGCCATTAGTTCTATTAGGGAGACATCTGACTGAAACATAAAACAATTTTATCTTTAGACTATTGTTCTTCTGAAACCAGGTTTTCAAGGCGTTTAAGCAGGTTTAAGGCTTCTTTTCCTCTGTTTGTGAGGGTGTAATAGACTGCGCTTCGTCCTTCAATTTCTATTAATTTGACTTGGATGAAGCGGCCTCTTTTTAAGGCTTTAATTCTTTCAGCTCTTGTTTTGTCGTTTGAGCAAGATTCCTTTAGTTCTGTAAATCTTTTTGGACATTCGCTTAGAGATTCCAGTATTTCTATTGTGAATGCTTTTCCCAGAATTTTTATGCTTCTTGCCGCCTTTTTTCGCGCTGCACCTTCCCCTATTTTACTGGATGATGTTAAGATATAGCTGTTTGCTTTATTTTTGTAAAGTTAATTGTAAATTCATAAACTATAAATTTTGCTGGGAAACCATTCTTTAGCAAAGTTGGATTCAAAAATGTTTAATGAAAATGAAAAAGTGTTTAGCGATGATAATTTGAGAAAGCGTCTCGTTCCCACTGGTATTGAAGGGCTTGATGCTGTCCTTGGGGGAGGATTTCCTAAGAACAGCTTAATCGTTCTGGTTGGTTGTCCTGGATCTGGCAAAACTATTTTTTCCGCTCAGTTTCTTTATCGTGGATGTGTGGATTATGGTGATAAAGGCGTTTACGTGAGCTTTGCTGAAAGCAAGGACGCCTTCTACGAGAATATGAGAAGTTTTGGATATGATTTTAGAAAGCTTGAGGATAGCGGAAAGTTCCGGTTCTTAGACCTTTTAACGGTTAAGGAGGGAGGCGTTCCAGAGGTTATTGAGTTAATTTT
This sequence comes from Bathyarchaeia archaeon, assembly GCA_038826715.1. Lineage (GTDB taxonomy): Archaea > Thermoproteota > Bathyarchaeia > Bathyarchaeales > Bathycorpusculaceae > JAWBOH01. The sequence continues at coordinate 5,325 of JAWBOH010000045.1, forward strand.
GAGGGAGGTAGCGGAGTTAGGGGCGAAACGCCTCGTAATAGATCCGTTCTCTGCTCTTGCTCAGGCGTTCAAGGAACCTCATGAAGTAAGGGTGTTTTTACACACTGTTCTAAGTAAGATTTGTAGACTTCAAGGCTGCACAACATTAATCATCGTCGAGAACTCATGCATGAACGATAAGGATAAGGTAGTT
>JAWBOH010000046.1:0-5047 GCA_038826715.1 Bathyarchaeia archaeon
CCACGAGCGTCAACTCTCCACCTTACGCTTTCAAGCTCTTCAGGCTTATACTGCTCGTCATAATGCACCGGCACAATTCTAATAATCCTGCCAGCTTCAACATCAACCCTTACCAAGTTACCTCCTTGAGCGATACCGCAAAGTCCAAGAAGCTTATAATATGATTTTACCTCAAGTTTTCCACCACCTGTTCCAGAAGTGGGTTTAATTAATGTCTCCCGTGGGAACTCTTCAAAAAATGATGAACCGTTAAAGCAGACACCGCTTAGGCTGGTCAATTTGTTCAAGGTGTTCTTTTCAGCCTTCAAAAACTCTTCAGTAATGCAAGCTATAATCTTATAAAAGTCAGTTCTAGCTTTCTCTAAAACGTTTTCGGCAAGCTTCGGAACCCAAACAGCAAGATGGTTGCATAGAAAATCTTTCTGAGTCTCTAAATATCTCTTTCCTTCATGTTCTTCCCCTTTTGCAAAGGACTCAATACTCCTGCGGCATAGGTAGGCCATGAACTGAAGTTCAACAGCTATGTGATCTTCAAGCTCCCTGTAATCTCCATTCTTCTCCACTCCCAAACTACTGTAAATGCTTAAAACCTGATCTCTAAGATCTTGCATCAATAGGCCGTCACCGTTTAGATATGAAGACTCAGAGGGGTGAGGCAATCCGCCAAGGCCTAGAAACAGATAAGCATATTCTTGAGCTAATTTTGACACATTTTTTTCGACATCCCCTATTAATGCTTTTAAGCACTCTTTTAAATCGTTGAAAGCCTCAGCAACATTCAGGTATTCCTCCTCGAAGAGCCGTCGTAACCCCATAGAGGTATTCTCAGTAACCATTTCTTTTAGAAGACTTTCGGTTATCTCTTTCTCGTAAACTCTTGATAAGAAATTGTATATGCTCCAACGACTCCTCATAAAATCTATCAGGTGTGTCATAACAATCACCTTCTATTTTTCGCACGCGCAGCAGCCTTTTTCAGTTGATAGCAACTTAGGTTCGGCTCCCTCTACATAGCGGATGAAGATGTAATTTTCAAGAACCAGCTGATTGACTGCGTAAACCTGCCCTACCAGCGCTATCTGCAAAAGCAAAGCTGCACTTAACACTGTAAAAAAGATTTTCTTCACAATACACCCTCCCTGAACATACTCGGTACACACGCAATTAAAGTTTGTTGCAAAAAGGAACTGGGAAGCCTAAGTGTTTCAGACCAGAATCGCTTTTTAACAAAAAGATGGGATTTGCTGACGATTTGCTCGGTTGTGATTGGTTCAAGTCCCATCTCTGCACCTGTAATTTTGGCAAAATCTTATTTCTAGGCATTTCTGGTAAATGACCTTGAATCTATTAACTTGGAGGCGTGTCCCAGAACTTTGACCACTATCAGAAAAGCAGACCAGAATGACGTTCGAGTCCTCAGCAAAAAACTCTTGGCGCTCTTAGAAAACAAAAACAGTCAAGTCTACCGGGATAACGTAGCGAAATTCGGCATCCCAGAAGACTACGCTAAAAGGGCTTTTGCGGAAGAAACATTGCTAAATGCACTCGTTGAAGGAAAAGCAACGTTCTACTTGGCTCTCGAAAACAACGAAATCATAGGCTTCGCCCAAACCATACAACACGATGCGAATACAGCGGAACTAGACCGCATCATAATTCTCCCAGAATACACCAAAAAAGGTCTAGGCACTCATTTGCTAAACCAAGTGATCACAGACCAGAAACAAAAAGGAATCAGCAACATCATCGCAAACGCTGGAAAAGAAGAAAATCAAGCCAGACGATTCTACGAGAAAAATGGTTTCAAACCGATAAAAGAAACAACAATAACCACTCCATGGGGCAAAAAACTAACACTTGTTACTTACCTCTTATGTTTAATACGGATATAATTGAGTTTTGAAGCAGCATCCAAAATCCTTTTGAAATACCGTTTATACGATGAACTTTTGTTTCATAAATAAGAATGCTGGTTTCCAGAATCAGCAGATTATTTAGGCTAAGCTGGATGCACGGTTACATTTCGGCTGAGTTTTGCAGGTATTTCTGCCGGATTCTTTCCAGTTCTTCTTTTATGTCTTTGTCTTTTAAAACAACTTTGTGTTTAAAGCTTGGCGGTGGAGCCTCCCGCAAGTCTTTATGCAATTTCAGCTTTAACCCGCTTTTGACATTTGGATAAACATATAGGTGAAATGTGTCTTTTCGCCATTCGCTTCTCTTACCGTCAATTTTTGTTAAGCCGTAGCCTAGTCTTTCAAGAGTCCTATATAAGCGGCGAATCCTCGCTGGGTAAAGTGTTTTCTCCATCCCAAGAGTCTTCCTTTCAAAACGGTCTATGACACGTATAAGTTCTTCAACCTATAAAAAGGTTGCAATTACGGCCGAGGAGTTTTCCAGAGAAGGCCGAAAGGAAAAGTGGTTGAAAAGAGCCAGGGTACTTGTTGCCATCCCATAAAATTGAAATGTTTAAATTTAGGATTTAAACTGAAACCCCTAAACAAAAAGTCGCACCAACCATTAAAGGTAAATCTTGAACTTTTCAAAAGAAATTAAACCTTTTCGCAGTAGGCTTAAACTCGTTGGAACACACATTCAACTTCATTAACGCTTTAACAATGATATAAACGCCACGACTAAGAAGGCGATTCCAGCCAAGAAGAAACTGCCTGTTAGAAGCCAAACCGCAAAAGCAATGATGGCAGCTGGAAGTATAAAAAGCAAAATTTTAACCACAAAAATAATGATGGCAACTCCTACTACGAGCAACAGCAGAAGCAACACTAAGTCCATGGCCGATGTAAGCGTGAAAAGCGAGTTCAGCAATGAAGCTCACCGTATTTTGGCTTTAGAATTCTCTGTTATTAGGCTTACGCTTTCGACGTAACCTAAAAGGTCATGTGAACTGCTCACCGTTGCTTTTGCTTGACATGCCCAAACTATGCTAAAATCTGTTTGTTTCCATCATACGAAACCTTCAGTTTCATTTTGGATTCAGTAGCTTGTGGAGAAAGCTAACTGCTTTAACAGCTGCGTTAACCCCTTGGGCAACTTTAAATTTCTGAATCTGGAAATCTTTAAGTGGAATTATTGCTGTTACTGATAAGCGGTGTAAGCATTAAAATTCTTCAAGTAAATTTCAAGTTTACCATACCTAGGGCAGAGCTTGAGAAAGCTTTTCTGCATGTTGCTCCAAGATTCGGCCCCAAAGGTGACGTGAAGGGCTTACTTTGGAAAATGTGGCTTGTAAACGAGTCTGAAAACTCTTTTTCAGGGATATACCTGTTCAAAGATGAATCCTCATTGGAGGCGTACCTTCAAGGAGAAATATTTGCAGAATTGAAAACCAAGCCGATTGTAAGCGATGTTGAAGCAAAAGTATTCGACATAATGCTTGAACCAACCAAAATTACCCGCGGTCCAGTTGAGTAAATAAGCCCTGCAGAGAACTCTTTTCACCTTCCTCTTTTATACCTAATTCAATTGGACTGCTCCACATTCCGCTTAGAAGTTGACAGCGTTAATGGTGAGAATGGCAGCGTGTTTAGGGTGGAAAATGGCGTGGAGTTTGACAAACTTTAGTTTCTATTGCCGCTCTAAGCCCATACTGCACCGCCAAATCTTCCCCGCTAATATAGCTGGCAAGGTCGCTGTTTAAGAAAACAGCCGGCCAAGCTATTTCAATAGGATGCGCACAACGCCCTACAGGCCGCTGCAAAATTGTTTTCAAAGCGTAAGGATTTAGAACCGTAATTTCCCTTAGCATAGATGTTTCAGTGGCAGTTGGGCTTAACGTGTTGATTCTTATTCTCCTTGCTGATAACTCCCAAGCCTTCCACTTTACGTAAGCGATTACAGCTTCTTTAGCGAAATGATAGGTGAACTCTTTGATCATATGTCCGATTTCAGGATCCTCTAAATGCTTCTCAATCCATTCATTAGCAGCTTCATAACTTGGCGTTTTAACGAATTCTAAAAGTTTGCAGAGCCTTTTCCGCCAAAAAATGGCTCCATCCGAAGCCATCCAAACTATGGCTCCGCCTTCAGACATACGGGGTAAGAGGTTTTCCACCAAATGTCTATGCCCGGTGAAGTGAATGCTTACAAACTCAGGTATAGTGTATTCTCCGATTCTACACTTAAGCGCGATGACTCCTGCAAAACAAAAAATTTTATCAACAGTCCGTGGCAACTGATCTATCGCCGCATCAACAGAACCTTTCCGACTTAAGTCTGTTCTCACATATTTTTCAACGCGCAGCCATCCTGGAACCTCTTTAACATCTAGCGCATAAACATTTGCTTCAAGATCAATAAGTAATTTAGCTGTTTCAAGCCCCATTCCAGAAGCTGCACCTGTCACAACAACATTCTTACCTTCATAACCTAAAAGTTTCGAAAAATCCATAATAGTTTGATAGCATTTTAGCAATTTAAGTTTTTATCTCCATAGTTTCTTCCAATCGTACCAGCCAGTTAAACAACATAGGGGCAAGTTCAAAGTTATTTCCGCCTTTCCTTATTCCAGTCTGTTGTCCCGGTATGAAAAGTTCGTCTTTTTTTAGAGTCGAGTTAACATTGGAGCGGTGCGTAAAGCACCTTTAATTTTTGCAGTATCTGTCAGTGCCTTTTGAAAAGCAGTTTCGTTTGTTAGGTCTGTGTTTTTGCACGTGTAGGAATACGCTTGCCTGCATGGCTTGTGTGGATTTGAACTTCGCCATAATTGATATTAAGCTTTGATTGAAGAATTAACCCTGAAATGTTGCATAGAAACAGGGCTTCGTTTGTCACATTGCAAGCAGCGATGCTTTTAAACGTGGTGATGTTGACCTTTTCAATTGCCAGCTGCGTTAGCTTGGAAGTGGACCTTAACGGCGCCGTAGTAGACATAATCGACGGAGACACTTTCGACATAGTGGCAACTAACAGAACCCAGTATAGGGTTAGATTGGCGGATATTGATGCTCCTGAAAGAGATGAGGCAGGGTATGCTGAAGCAAAAGAGTATCTTAAAATGCTTATTTACGGTAAATCAGTTTATCTAGATGTT